>NZ_JBGFGM010000127.1:0-3666 GCF_041224635.1 Leisingera sp. XS_AS12 | reverse complement strand
GCGTCCCGCTGGATCTGCTGCTCCCGCTCTTTCACTTGGCTGAACCGCCGGGCATAGCCGACAAGAGCGTCCCAGTATGGCCGCACCGCCGATTTCCAGCCGCTCAGGGCCTCGCCCCTTGGAATGATGGGTTCCGGCGTCTTGTTGAGCGTCAGGCCCTCTGTTGGCTTCTCTGGCGTTTTGGGCCGGTGCGCCAGCTCCCCGGCGTCGATCGCGTCCAAGCCCAGCGACAGGGCCGCGGCTGTGTCGTCTGCTGCGGAAAGCACCCGTGCAGCCTCCTGCCTGTCCTTCTCAGCATAGGAACGCAGTTTCTTGGCCGTCTCGACGTCTTTGACCGCCTCGGCGTTATGCTGTTCGATCTCTGACAGCTTGGCCGCCTGCATCGCGCGATATTTGGCCGGTGCCATATTCCGCGCCCCCGTGACCTTCTTGGAGATCCCACGCTTGAGGCCAAGGTCCGCGACGCTCTCCCAGTAAGCGGTCTGGAGCTTCTCGTGTTCGTGCTTGCTGCCACCGATGAAGTCTTTCGCAGAGAGACCCCATGCAGGCGGTTGAGAGGCCCTCTTGGCCCCTTCTCTGCCCCTCCTGGCACGGCCACGCTTGGCGCGTTCTTTGAAGACCAGGGGAACGGCCAAGATTTGCAGATGAGGAGTCTCTTCGTCATCGTGGAGCTGGGCGGAGAGGATGTTCTCCTCCCCCAGTTTCTTCTTTGCAAAGGAAAGGGATTGCCGGACCCACGCCACGCGCTCCTTGTCCGTTGCAGTGTCGAACCAATCGCCGCTGGCCGTGAGGACCATCTCAACGGCCTTCACGCTGTCCTTTCGCAGCTTCTTCGGATCGATTCCGCGCTCGTCCAGCTTGCGGCGCCACGCGGCTACGGCATCCTCTTCGCCGGCGAGAAGGCGGGCACCACCACCGAACCTGGGGTTCGGATTGGTCGCGTGCTCCGTGCCTTTCTCGTCTGCGCGGGAATTATGCCGGCCACGACCGCCAAGCTCGGCGAGGTCTTTGACTTTCTCCGTTCGGAGAATGGCGAATTTCTTTGGCTCGTCCTGCTGCATCGTTGCCCCCGTTCGCGGAGCGAACGCAGCCTCCGGCAGGGTCTCCCGGAAGGGTCTCGATGAAGTCGCGCACGCACCTTTTTTTCAGCCCGACAGGGCGGCTCGGAAATAAAAGGGGAGTAAGTCCCCTTTATTCCGCCCTTCGGGTTCTTGGAAAGGAAATGCGCCCCGCAGAGGCTTGTCGCAACTTCTGCCCTGGGCGCAGCGCAGCGAAGCCCAAGGCAGGGAGGCAAGCAGTCAGCCTTCGTCGGTTTCTTCCCCTTCGAAGGTCTCGCCGGGGCCTGCGATTTCAGGGGCTTTTCTCAGCTCTGTGATGAACTTCACCCGGTCGCCATTGAAGAATAGCGCGGGGTTGATCCAGTAGCGATTTTGATCTGCTGACGGCGCGATGAAGCCGTTCTCGATCAGGTTCATCCTGCCCCTGAAATACGTCGCCTTGGAGATCGAGGAGCCAACAGATTTCGCGTGTCTTTTGGCTGCTGTCTCGCTCATATAGACGATGTCTTTATTCGGGTCTCTGGCCATCTCTTTCCAAATCGCTGTGAGAACCTTCGCGCCTGCCGAAGTCAGGCCGAAGAACGCCCCGATCTGAGCCTGAAAGACCTTCACGAACTTCTCAGAATCAACCGCAATCCTCTGCGTGATTTCAGCCGTTCCGGCCCACTCTCCCGTTTCCATATTGACGACCGCAAGGTCGTCGCCACCGACAGATACCTTTTTGCCTCTGGTCTTCACACGAAAGCCCTTAGTGAAAGGGCTTTCGTCGTGGATGATCCCTGGCAGGAGGCCCTGCTCAGCTTCGACTTCGATTTCTTGTCCTGTATCCTTTGGCACTTTACTGCTCTCCATTGCTACTTCTCCGGATCAGGTGAGGTAGAGACTTACGGTCTCACGGTAACCATACAAAACTGAAACTATCAATACTCAAATGTGCAACAAGGAGTCTCAATACTTGAAACTGCACATTGTGTAAAATCAATGACTTACATCATTCCTCTTTTCTTCCTCTTATGGGGGTGATCCAGAACCCCCCCATAAGTCTCAGGAACTGAGACTGAAACTAACGATCAGTCCCCCCCTTTCTGGGTTTCACGGGCTGCTTTTTTTGATGTTTGTCAGTGTAAGCTTTCAGCTTTGTAGCGAAGATCAGGCGGTTATATCCAAGAGCTTCGGCAAGACGGGCAGCCGCTCGATGTGCTTCTTTGATGCTCGCACCAACAAGGCGAGCAGCTGCAAGATCTTCGATTGTGTTCAGTGCAAATAAAACATCGTTAAGGCGCGGTTCTGGTGCTTCGATCACATGAACAGCTCTTATCAAGTCTTCCGGTTGTTGCTCTTGGGGAAGAAATAAATCTTGAGCTTCATCTCGTATCTTTTGGGCCATTTTCGCCTCCTATTTTTGAAAACCTTTGAGAAGATAGGTCTCGTATCCAAAAACAGAAAAAGGGCCTTTCAGGCCCTCAAAATGGGATGCCCTACGGCCCCTTTTGATGGGAGCGGTCATCCCATTTTGGGCAAGATGAGAGGGTAGCGCAGAACCCCTACCGCCCGCTTGTTGTAAGTGCTGCGTAATTGCTGAGAAAATGGGGTTTCACGGGAGTGCTGGTGAAGATCTGTTCCTGTGCTACCTTACCCCTGCTTCATCGGTTTTTTGAGGCACGGCCCGCGTGTTAACCAGTGGCTTTTTTCCCAGTGCGCGGGCCGGTTTCACTTCTCCTACAACATCTCGGGTTTCGCGCCCCCATCACGCAGCGACCGCCAAGAGTCTGGCAAGTGATGGGGGCGTAGCGCCGTTCCGGCGCTATGAGTCTCAGTTCCTGAGACTCATCCCTTCCTGTTCAGAATGCGAGACCACAGGCCACGGGAACGCAGGGCGTCCAGCTCTGCCGCCTGTTCCTCGATCTTCTTCGCCAGGTTGGCCCGGTCGCCCGAAACGGCTTCGATGCCGCCGAGCTCGTCGGCCAGCGCCAGCGTGTCAGGATCGACCCAGGTTTTCCGCCAGCCCGCAGCTTTTTTCCTGTCGTAATGCTCTTTGGCCCGCTCTTTCGCAGTTTTGACCTGCGAATTGTGCCCGATGCCTGGCGCAGTGCCTGCGTTTTTCTTAGTAGTTCTCACGCCGTCGTCCTCTGGGAAGCCAGGAAAAGTGCCTGTGTCTTCGATGCTCATTGTTATACCTGCGTTAGTTCTCACAGAGAAGATTGGTCGTTTTCGTGAGGACCAAAGAAAAAATGTGAGAACTGCGTCCAGAGAAGTGAGAACTACGCGTTATTTTCGTAAGAGCTGCGGCCAAGCTGGCCCGGCAAAAGAGCCGTTAGGCACAAGAAAACAAGGAAAAAAGCGTCAGCTCTGCTGACACCACCAAAATTACCGCTGATCCTGCGCCCGGTCCCGGCGGCGTTTGATCTCCTCGATCTCCGGCAGCACCGGCCGAGCCTGTGCTGTCCGCGCTGCTGAGATGGTTGCGGCGTCCCGCTGGATCTGCTGCTCCCGCTCTTTCACTTGGCTGAACCGCCGGGCATAGCCGACAAGAGCGTCCCAGTATGGCCGCACCGCCGATTTCCAGCCGCTCAGGGCCTCGCCCCTTGGAATGATGGGTTCCGGCGTC
>NZ_JBGFGM010000126.1:0-358163 GCF_041224635.1 Leisingera sp. XS_AS12 | reverse complement strand
ACGCGGCGCTACATGACACTGGAAACCGTCGCCGCCATTTGCGACACTGCCCCCATGGACCCGGCGACAATCGCCGCCCTGTGACTGCGGCCGAGCCAAGGCCGAAGAGCAAAGTTACACCAACTCCCGGGACACTATCTTCTCGCACGCTCTACGTTGGCAAGGCATCTTCCCCATAGCTACCATTGAAAGACTATAGCTTTCGACTTAGCCTCAGCTCCGGTTATTAGCTCCAGGACAAATTGATGATTTCCAATTTTACTTTTTTCGAAACTCGGCTGTACGAAGATCAATCCAACCGTTCAAAAGACAACCGGTCGCCGTTCCAACGAGACCGAGCACGCATAATGCATTCGGCGGCATTTCGGCGGCTGCAGGGCAAGACACAAGTGATGGGTACTGGAGAGGGCGATTTTCATCGCACTCGACTGACGCATTCCATCGAAGTAGCCCAGATTGGCTATGGCCTGCTGGAAGCTCTACAATTCAAGAAAGCAACCTTTCACAAGCATGTGCAAGATTGGCTGCCACCGCGTGATTTGATTGAGGCCGCCTGCCTTGCTCACGACCTTGGCCATCCTCCCTTTGGTCACAAAGGAGAGCAAGCACTTCACAGCGCCATGTTGCGCCATGGCGGATTCGAAGGAAACGGCCAGACCCTTAGAATCCTTACGAAACTTGAGAAGTACAAAAAACGGGGTAAAGGGCTGTATCCAACTCGTAGACTGGTTCTCGGGATCTTGAAGTATCCGCGTTCTATGGGATCGTTCAACCTTGACGAATATGCGACGAAGCCACCGAAGTCGTTTCACGAAGACGAGGTAGATGTTGTTGAATGGGCGATTGAAGGCTTCGCTACTGCCGATAAAGATCGGCTGATACAATCTGCCGACGGCAACGGGGCTCACCACAGCCTTGACTGCAGTATTCTCGAACTCGCGGATGACATTGCGTACGGCATTCATGACATCGAAGATATTGTCGCTCGGGGTTTAGCGACAGCAAGTGAAGTCCAAGACGAGATAACCAAAGCGTTCAGGAAAATTGACAGTTCTTGCTTAGATGGTTTTGATGCCAAGTTAGTCTGCGAAGGCCTGCTTTCTGATAGCTTCCAGAGAAAGCAGATGATTTCCGGGCTTGTAAATCTGTTTATCACCAGCGTGACGATCACAGAGGACAAATCATACGAGCACCCGCTTCTTAGATTCAACGCCGCTCTACCCGACCGTCATCAGAAGCTCCTGAAAGCCCTCAAAGGGCTGGCCTACGAACTCGTTATCCGGAAGGCGAAGGTACAGCAGCTTGAGCGGAGAGGTCAAATGGTCGTAGCGCAGCTGTTCGATACATTGCTCTCAGATCCTGAGAAGTTGATTCCTCAGTCATCTTGGCAGGATGGGTGTACAGAAAGCTCCAAAGAGCGCCGCGTATGTGACTACATTGCCGGGATGACAGACAGCTACGCCGAGCGGCTGTATAAGCGCCTCTTCACCCCGGGTTTTGGCAGCAGTGGCGACGAATTGTGAACGCGCTTGGCTGAGCTAAAACCGAGTGGATTTATTCGGCCCTGAACGGACATTCGTTGTCCTGATGGGCGCTGCGGCGCGGCTTCACGGAAACGGTCGTTCGGGCCTCGGCGCAGTATTTCCAACGATCCGAGGCCGGGAGTGCGGACACTCCGGACGTTCGCCGAATTTCGGTAAAATTTCTTCGGACGTGGATAGATCTTCGACCGGTCGCAGATGAACGAAGAGCGGTTGGCACTTGCCTGAGGCTCCGTCACGCAAACTCGCTCGCATCTGCCCGAGTCGGTGAAGGGTTTGTGAACGGGCTGTCGATAGTGACGTGATCCCGTTTCGCTAACTTCAAGAGCGGCCCCGAGCTGGAATGAACTGCGCACTACATGGCATCCTGAGAGGAAAACCCACCCCGATCATTCTCCCCTGGCCAGATCTTCGGCCCGCGCCCGCGCAGCAGAGACCCCCCGAAGACACAGCGTCGGCAGGCCGGATTTCTCTTCGAATACAGCAAGCCCGGCCTCAGTCGTGCCGCGCCTGCTTGTGACAGCCTCCTTGAGTTCCAGTGCAGAGCGAGGGTCAGAATGCAAAAGTTCTGCCGCCCCGAGCAGGGTCTGCCGAACAAATGTGTCAGCAAGCTCGCCGGGCAAACCTTCGGCCTTGGCTGCTTCCATCATGTAGTGCGCAAAGGCAAAGATGTATCCTGGACCGCTACCGGCAACCGCTGTGACGCTGTCGATCAGATCTTCGCTGTTGAGCCATTCGAACCGCCCGGAGCCCTCGAATATATCCGACACCAAGGCCTTGTCCGTTTCGGAAACCGTGTCCCGGGCGACCCCCACGGTCATGCCGCGCGCGACAAGAGCGGGAAGGTTCGGCATCGTGCGCACGACCCGCTCGGTCCCGAGTTTGGCCTGCAGCCCGTCCAAAGTTACGCCAGCCATAATCGATATCAGCGCACCGCAGTTCCTGGGCAGAGCAGATCCCTGCAGCGCATGGAACTGTTGTGGCTTGATCGCGAGCACGGTCGCGTCAAAACTCGCGTCGGCTACGACCTCAAGCTGCGAATGGAACCGGACCCTGTCAGCAGGCAAAACCCCACGGGCACGCTCGACGTCGGGATCGATCACGGTGATTTCGGCAGCCGGCAGTTGGCGCAGCGCGCCGGCAACAATTGCTACGCCCATATTGCCGCAGCCAATGAAGAGAAGTTGCAAATGAAGGTCCTTTCAGTGACGCGCCGGGTAGAGACGCTTGTTCGTTTCGTCGGCATAGCGGCGGAGGCAATAATGCTCGTTGAGCGTGCCGAGCACCTGCATCTCGCCGCCCACCACAGCCAGCGTGTCGGCCTCGTTGCGGGCAAAGGCGCTGATCGCGTCGCTCACGGTCTGTTCGGGCCGCAGCCAGGCGGATTTGTGCCGAGCGATGCTCGCCACCCGCTTCTTGGGATCCTGCCCGTCCCAATGCAGATCGGTCATCTGGCACATGCCGGCGTAGCTGTCAGTCTCATTGAGTAAGGGAACCGCTTTGGTTGATCCGAGCGGATACCGCCGCCGCGCCTCGGCGATGGTTGCGGTTGTGGCCAGCGTGTTTGACGTGCGTCTCATGAGCCGTCCGACGGTGAGATCCCGGATCCAGCCCACGTCGGTGGCCGAGCGGATGGTTTCTCCGCGCAGATGGAAACGCCAGGTGGAGAAGCTGAAACCGAAGAGCT
This sequence comes from Leisingera sp. XS_AS12, assembly GCF_041224635.1. Taxonomy (NCBI): domain Bacteria; kingdom Pseudomonadati; phylum Pseudomonadota; class Alphaproteobacteria; order Rhodobacterales; family Roseobacteraceae; genus Leisingera; species Leisingera sp. XS_AS12. The sequence continues at coordinate 354,935 of NZ_JBGFGM010000126.1, read as the reverse complement.
GCCGGACGATCGAGGTCGAAAGCAGAGCCGAGAAGAGCACCGCGAGCGCGAGCGGGAGGCTCTGGGTCATCTCGAGCGCGAGGAAACTCATCGCCATGGGCGCGCCGATGATCGAGGTGGCGAGCGCACACATGCCGACCACGGCAAAAACGACGATTGGAATCTGCAGGCCGAAGGCCAGCATCCAACCGATGGCGAAGACCTTGCCCAGGATCGCGCCGAGCAGCAGCGAGGCGAAGAAGAGGCCGCCGCGGAAGCCCGAACCGAGCGAAATGATCGAGGCCACGATTTTTAGCCCGAAAAGAGCGAGCAGCGCCCAGACCGTCATGTTGGAGCCGAGCACGAGTGTCATCGCGCCATGACCCGAGGAGAGTACCTGCGGCGAGACCAGCGCGAGAGCTCCAACAGCGAGGCCACCTATCATCGGCTGGCTCCATCCGGGGATCGGACTCTTGCCGAAAAGCCGCTCCATCAGCGCCACCGAGCGCATGATCGCGATGCCGACGCCCGCGGCAAGCACTGCCATCAAGGCAATGGGCAGGTATCCCTCCACCGGGATCTGGCCAGCAAAGAAGAGGCTCGGTCCGTGGTTGTCGCTGATCAGCCTCGTGACGGCGGTGGCCGCTATGGACGCCGCCAGCACCGGCAGGAGTGCTGCCACGGTGTAGGTCGCCAGCACCAGTTCGAAGGCGTAGAACGCCCCGGCCAGCGGCGCGTCAAAGGCCGCGGCGATGGCCCCTCCCGCCCCTGCGGCGACCAGCTGGCGCAGGTCCTCTCGCCGCAGGCGCAAGCTTTGCCCGATCCAGGACGCGCCGGCCGAGGCCGCCTGCGTATAGGCCGCCTCCATGCCAACCGAGCCGCCGAAACCGCTCGAAAGGACAGTCTGCGCCGTGATGTAGAGGCTGCCGGGGATGCCGACCTTGCCGCCGCCGACCGCGTTGGCCTCGATCGGGTCGGCGACGCGGCGAAACCAGCGCCGCCCGATAAGGTAGCTAAGTCCGACGAGCACTCCGCCCGCGACCGGCCCGGCAAAGGACCGCATCGGATCGAGTTCAGCCGCCCCGCTCACCGGATCTTCGGAACCGAAAACCCAGAGTCCCATCAGATGGATCACCTCCTGCATTCCGACAACTGCGAGGCCCGAGAGGAGCCCGACGATTCCTGCGAGCGCCGTATAGGCAATTTCATTGCGCCGGATCAGCGTTCGAAGCCGAAACGGGGCGAAGAGTCGGCGCAGGGCCGAGCGCCTGCGAAGGGGGCGCAAGCGAGCGGCCATGGCTTAGCCTTGAATGTAGGCTTGGTAGAGGTCGTTCATCCTGGCCGTTTTCGGGCCGGGCTTGCCCGAGCCGATGGGACGGCCATCGATGGTGGCCACCGGGGTGATGCCGCCGAGCGTGCCGGTGCAGAAGGCCTCGTCCGCGGAGTAGACCTCTGCGAGGGTGAAAGGCGCTTCACGGACGGTCAGCCCTGCATCCTTCCAGACCTTGATCGCCTTCTTGCGGGTGATACCGTTGAAACAGGTCATTCCGTCCGACGTCCATAGTTCGTCGCCGCGGATGATGAAGAAGTTCGTCGAGTTGCAGGAGGCCACGAACCCTCGATCATCCAGCATCAGCGCCTCATCCGCACCCATGTTGATCGCCTGGATCAGCGCCTGGATGAAGTTGAGTCGGCTGTGCGAGTTCAGGCGCAGGTCGAAGACATCCGGCGTTGAGCAGCGGATGGTGGAGGTCATCAGCTTGAGACCCTTTGCCTTCAGCTCTGGGTTGGGTTGCTTCCATTCGGCGACGATGACGATAGTGGCGCCGCCGACGATGAAGCGCGGGTCCTGGTTCGGCGTCGACTTGCGCCCCCGCGAGATCATCATGCGGATGTGGACGCCATCTTCCATCTTGTTATGGCGTAGGCACTTCCAGATCTCCTCGACGAGGCCGGCCTTGTCAAAGCCGATATCGAGCTGGATGGAGCGTGCGCCCTCGAAGATGCGGTCGATGTGCTCTTCGATGGCAAGAAGCTTGCCGTTGATCAAGCGAATGCCTTCCCAAACGCCGTCGCCAAGCACGAAGCCCGCGTCGAAGATCGAGACCTTTGCCTCGTCCCGGCTGAAGAATTCACCGTTCACGTAGATCTCCACGCCATCGTTGCGCGGGTCTTTCACATAGCTCTGGGAAGAGGAGCTGCTGAGGGGTGTCATGGTCTTACCTTGATGTCAGGGGTGTTCAGAATGCGAATTCGCCGAAGCGGCGCAGGAAGTCCTGGGTGCGCGCCTGGTTGGGGTGCTTGAGGACCTCGTCCGGGGTGCCGACCTCGTGGAAGACGCCATCGGCGAGGAAGATCACCTTGGTGGCGAAGTGATAGGCGAAGCCGAGCTCATGGGTGACGAGGAGCATGGTGCGCCCCTCTTCGGCCAGCTGCTTGATGACGCGAAGCACCTCACCCACCAGCTCGGGATCGAGCGAGGAAGTCGGCTCGTCGAAGAGGAGGATCTCGGGCTGCATCGACAGCGCCCGCGCGATCGCGACGCGCTGCTGCTGACCGCCGGAGAGGCGTCCGGGCCAGGCGTCGTGCTTTTCAGACAGGCCAACCTTGGCAAGCTCGGCCTCGGCGATTCGGCGCGCCTCGGGCTTGGATTTGCCTTTCACCGTCACGAGCCCTTCCATGACGTTGTCGAGAACGCTCATGTGTGGGAAGAGGTTGAACTGCTGGAACACCATGCCGAGACGCTCGCGCACTTGGCAGAGCTGGTTCTCGGGGTAGGTGACGGCGCCTTTTTTCTCGACACCGATGCGGGTGCCGTCGAGCCAGATCTCGCCCTCGCTCAGTGTTTCCATGAAGTTCATGCAGCGCAGAAAGGTGGATTTGCCGGAGCCCGAGCCGCCGATGATCGCGATGCGCTCGCCGGGCTCGACGGTGAAATCGATGCCCTTGAGCACGTGGTGATCACCGAACCGCTTGTGCAGGCCCTTTACTTCCAGAATGGGTTTGCCGGTCATGAGAGTTCCTTTCCGGGTCAGTTGGACCGCGCCAGGTGCTTTTCGAGGCGCCCGGCAAGGAAGGTGCCGGGGTAGATCAGGACGAAATAGATGAAAGCCACCGCCGTCAGGATTTCGAAGGGGCGGTAGTAGGTCGAGGACAGCAGGCGGCCCTGGTACATCAGCTCATGCACCGAGATCACCGAGGCGAGAGAGGACATCTTGGCCACCTCGATCGTGCGATTGGTGAAGGCCGGCAGCATGCGCTTGATCACCTGCGGCAGGATCACCCGGCGCATGGCCTGCGCGCGGCTCATGCCGATGGCGAGCGCGCCCTCCATCTGGCCGCGGTGGATCGACTGGATGCCGCCGCGGAAGATTTCCGAGGCATAGGCGGAGGTGTTCAGTGTCAGTCCGAGCAGAGCTGCGGCATAAGGGCTGAGCTGCACGCCGACGAGGATCGGAAAGGCATAGTAGAACCAGATGAGCTGGATCAACACCGGCGTGTCACGGAACAGTTCGACATAGACAAGGCTGGTGCCACGGATCCAGCTGCGGCGCGCGAGCCGCGCCTGTGCCAGAAGGAAGCCACCCGCGAGGCCGATGGCGATGGAGGGGATCCATATCTGGATGGTGACCCAGAGCCCGCGCAGCAGGACGATCCAGTTGTCCGTGACGATACTGAAGTCGGGGACGTAATTCATCAAGGCACCCTCACTGATAGGCCGTCAGCCGAGCTTCGGCGAGGCGGGCAAGCTGGCTGGCGGTGACGAGCAGCACGAGGTACATCAGCGCGATAGTCGTGTAGACCTCGAGCGGGCGGAAGGTCTCAGAGTTCACCATCATCGCCTGGTAAAGCAGGTCGGAGTAGGCGAGCGTCGAGGCCAGGGCGGTGGTTTTCAGCAGCTCGAAGCTGCGCTCGATGAAGGGCGGCACCATGCGGGCGATGGCCTGCGGCACGATCACCCGGCGCATCAGTGCGGAATGGGTCATACCGAGCGCCCGTCCGCCTTCCCACTGACCGCGCTCGATGGAGACGATGCCGCCCCTGAAAACCTCGGCGTAGAAGGCACCAGATTGCGTCGACAACGCCAGCACCGCGGCGAAATAGGGATCGAGGCTGACCGCCAGCATCACCGGCAGCGCGTAAAAGAACCAGAAGAAGTGAACGATCGGCGGCGTGTTGCGATAGAACTCGATGAAGACAAGCGACGGGATGTTCAGCCACTTGCGTGTCGAGAGGCGCATCATCGCGAGGACGAGCCCCACGAGAACGCCCAGCACGATCGAAACGGCGGCGATTTTCACAGTGTTGAGCAGCCCCAGCGCGAGCATGTCAAAACGCTCCAGCACCGGGCCGAAGTCCCAGGAATATTCCATGTGACGGCTTTCGTTGGATCGGAGGGGGCGCGGACCCGCCGGTGGGCGGCCGATCCGCGCAGAGCCTTACCAGTCTTCCTTGACCAGTCCGGGAATGCCGCTCGGATCGATGTCCTTGCTGGCGAGGTATTCGCCGAAAAGCTCATCCGGCACGCCGACGGCGTAGAGGTCGGCAAAGGTGGTGTTCACCCAGTCGAGGAACTCGGCCCCGTCTTCCTGGCGCATGCCCGCCGAGGTCGCCACGGGGTTGACCGGCTCGGGCAGCAGAACCTCGCCCATCTTCAGGCGCGAGTACTGCACAACGAGCGCCGGGTGGAACTGCACCACCGCGTCGATGCGGCCCGCGGCGAACGCGGCGATGGCCTCGTCGTTGGACGAGAAGCGGTTGATCTGTGCCTCATCCATCATCTCGGTCACGTTGCGGTCCAGCGAGGTGCCGAGCGTGACGCCGATGCGGGTTTCGGGCGTGTCGAGCTCGTCCCAGGTCTTCGCCTCGGAACGCTCTTTCACCAGCGCGCCCATGGCGTAGTAGAACAGCGGGTTTTCCGGGAAGGCGAGCGCCTTCTTGCGCTCCTCGGTGGGGTCGAGCACGAACATGATGTCGAACTGGTTGGCCTGCAGCCCGGCCACGGCGTTGGCCCAGGAGGTCTCGACGGGGACCATCTCCACGCCAAGTTCGTCAGCCATGCGCTTGCCCATGGCAACGCCAACACCGGTCCACTGCTCGGACATCGGATCCTTGTAGAACCACGGCTCGGCCGAGGCGACGCCGATGCGCAGCTTGCCAGACTCTTTGACCTGCGCCATGGTGCCGCCGTCCTGGGCATGAGCCATCGGCGCAAGCGCCATCGCGGCCGTGGCGGCGAGAATGAGGGAACGTCTTTTCATTTCTTTCTCCTGTTGGAACCGGCCTTCTGGCCCTCGACCGACGCGACGAAGGCCATGGTCGTGCCGAGCCCGCGGCTCATATGGTCGCGGATCTCGTCCTTCATCCGCTCGAGGCTGTCTCCCAGCGCGAGGCGGACGTAGTCGTCGTGGCTTTCCCGTTTGGGTCCGGTGATGCCATGGGCGCGGTGGTGCGCCGCCCAGTAAAGCTGCAGGCGGGCGCGGATGCCGCTCCAGCTCGACAGCAGGATGCCGTTGCCGCAGGTCTCATAGGCGAGACCGTGCAGGTCGAGTTCGGCGTCAATGGAGCGAATGTCGTCCCCGGCGTCGATGGCCTCGGTGAGTGCGGCGTGTCGCGCTTCGAGCGCTGAGCGGAACGCTTCATCGCGGTGCTCCCAGATCTGCTCAAAGGCGAAGATCTCGAGGCAAATGCGCATTGAATAGATATCGTCGATATCTTCCGAAGTGAGCTGCAGCACCCGCGTGCCGGTATAGGGTACTGTGACCAGAAGGCCCTCGTCCATCAGGTGCCTCATCGCCTCGCGCATCGGCCCCCGGCTCACGCCGAAGCGAATGGCGAGCGCGGTTTCCGTCACTGTCTCCCCCGGCTCGAACTCACCCGACAGGATGGCGCCGCGCAGTAGACCGCTGAGCTGGGCACCCATCGTTTCTCGCTTGATCATTCCGGTCATCGGGAGCTCTTTCAATGAATCGTGATGTAGATTGTCTACAATCAAAGGGGCGGCGACAGAAGTGTTTATGATTGGCGATTGTCTACAATAGCAATAAATCTTCGTGACGCCTAATCAATGGGCGCAATTCGAGGCGTCTGCCTATTATTTGAGCGAAAACTGTCCAGCTTCATACAGGAAGAGAAGTGACGCCGCCCTTCCATCGTATGAGGACTTGCGCCTTCACCGCCCTCCACGGTGATGCGGACAGCCCAAAGTTCTGTGACTTTGAAGAGCGCCACGACGGCGCCTTTCATGGGCAAAAGTGGGAGCTTCCGGTCAGAAGGTTCGCGGGAGCCTCGGAGCGGGCTTGCGGCAGCGCAGGACGAACCTCGACCACGGTCCGCTCCGAATGTCGACTCCATCTAAGTTGGGCCATCGGATTGAGCCCGCAGCGAATGGCCGCTCTCCGCCCATTCCGTGGAAAAACACCCGTTCGCGGGCGCAGAATATGGGCGCCCGAAAAGAGCGTCAGCGCCTTTCTTATCAGGCTTTCTGCGGTTGCTGCGGTGCGGGAATGACCTTGGCCAGTTTGCGGAGGTTTTGGGCGGCAGCGGCGAGGAGGAATTCGTCGTTTGCGCCGCATGGGCCGCGTAATCGGAGCCGACTGAGCCCAAGGATGCGCTTGAGGTGGGCGAAGAGCATCTCGACCTTCTTCCGCAGCTTCATTGAGATGATGTATTGGTCGGTCTTCGCGATGTCGCGAGCGACTTGCCGCGCGTCTTCATGCGCCTCTCGAGTGATGGACCGGAAGTCCATGTTAGGGCAGCAACGCGACTTCGAGGGGCAGGCCTGGCACGTGTGCTTTAGGCACCAGTATTTCGCGACACCCTTGCCGGTCGGCCCACGGTTTGGATCGGAATAGTTCCGGCGGAATTGCTTCAGTTCATGGCCTTCCGGGCAGATGTATTGATTTTTCCCGGCATCCCACTCGAAGTCCGCGCGGGTCCAGGTTCCGTCGCTGCGCCCCGACTTGTCGAAGACGGGGATGTGCGGGGCGATCTTGCGCTCGACCAACCAGCCAAGCATCGACGCGGTGCCATAGGCGGTGTCTGCGATCAGGCGCTCAGGATGGAGGTCGAACCTGGCCTTCACGCGCTCGAGCATGGTCTTGGTCGAGCCAACTTCGGCTTATCCTTTAAGTATAGCGCATATTGGCTGGCAGTCTGTGACATCCCTGCCCTCACATCATAATTGAAGTGAGGGCCGCGGGAGCCCGTCATGAAAAGCCCCAGAGGCACGGATCAATCCCCATGGCTGCCGCTATGGAAGACCGGTTGAACCCTGCCGAGCGCAACGAGGCGGAGTATGCAGCCAGGGAGGTGGCGGCTCCACCCGGCGCACACGGTGACCCATTCTGGCGAGCAATGGCCGCCGATGCGCTCAATGAGCTCGCACACAGGCACCTGCCGCCAGCGTCCGCACTGGCGGCATACGAGGGCGAGGTGGTTGTGCCGGAGCGCCGCGAGCTCGGTCATTCAGGGTCTTGATAGACAAGCTTGGCCGCGGCATCGAGCCCGACGCCCAGCCCGAAGCGGCGGCGGCGCGCGAAGAAGGCCTCTTCCTCCGGGCCGGGCTTACCCATCGAGTCGGTGAAAAGCTCGACCCAGAGGGCGTCCTCCAGCTCGGTCAGCCCGGCGGTGTCGATCTCGGATTCGAGAGCAGCGGAGACCCTGGCGTAGTCGAAGTTGGGGGAGCGCTCGAGGGCACGGCCGAGCTTGACCCAGTGCGCAATCTGGTCGGCGACGGACCGGCCTTGCAGCTTCGCCTCCTTGCGAACCATATCCATTACGTCGTCGGGGATTTGGACCTCTTGCGTCATCAGCGCCTCCTGTTTGATCGAGAATATATGGCGAGTTGGCACCTATCCACCCGTGCCAGCCGCCCGGACGCGTGCTATGATCGGCGTCATGACCCCGTTTGACATCATTGTCTCGGTCACTTCTGTCGTCCTGGCCGGCGCGACCGTCGCCTATGCAGCCTACCTGGGTCGGGTGAGCGGCCGGGATCGGCCGCACGACCCGGAGCGCCTGCGCCGGTTCATCGAGAACGCGCCCTACGAACAGCCGGGCCCATCGGGGAGAAAGGCAAGATGCTCGAATCCATTACCAGAGAAGTGATCGTCGGCACCGGCCTGATCGGGACCAGCCTAATGGTTGTCATCGCGAGCCTCTGCCTCATGAGGCCCCGGCACGAGAAACGCCGTGATATCGACTTGGAGGCGGCAGTGCGTGACGCGCCTTACCACTTGCTCAGGGAAAGCGCCGATGGACCAAGCCGGTAGCACAGAGGCGCTGGAGGAGCTGCTCTCCCAGCTGGGGTTGGCGAGGTCCGAACTCGCAGACGGCCTTGGGGTCTCGCCTGAGGCTCTTGCGGACGAGCCCAGCATTCACGACCTGTCGGAAATCTTAGCCTCCGTCGTGCCCTGGGGAGGCTCCATGCCCCGAGGCATATGCTTGGTTTAGCTCACAGCCCCTGCCGTCCTTCAGCAACCAGACCGCGGCCGAGCTGGTGCGCCAAGGGCGCGCGGATGCTGTGAAGGCCCACATCAAGCGCATTGCCGTCGGCGGCTACACCTGAGGCGCCGGAACATAAATCCGGCGCATCTCTCCAGCTCCGGGTCAAGCAAGATAATACGGATCAACTCAAGCGGGCGATGGATATCCCCTCGCGTTACCCAAGTTCGCATCGGAGGGCTCGACTGCTATGACCCATTTCTATGACACCTGAGTATGCTCAGCATTCCGATCCAGCCTTTTTTGCTAACCCGAGGCCCTTATTTTGTTGGACTTTTCTGCCCGCACACATCAAGAAAAATGGTCTCGAAAACCGTTGTGGGTGCAAGCCCACCCAGGGTTCGAATCCCTGTCTCTCCGCCATTACCCCCCCCTGAGATCGCAAAAAAATCCCGGCTCCTTATGTCCAGGATGATGGCTAGGTGTTCGGCATGGTTTGACCGCGCCTCACCCGATCGGCCGTGTGTATTCGCGACAGATGCCCTTCCATGCGGCCAAAGCGCCTATTCGGGTATCAGCAATCGGCGAAATCCATTCGGGCTGTGCGGGTCTCGTAGCTGATGTGGCTTTCGGTTGCAGAGGCCTAGTTTGCAGTCCTCGTTAGAGCAGCGGCTATATCAAAGGTCGCTTTCTGATGTCGTGAGCGAGCCTGCGCGACTGAAATCGATGCATCCTGACAGCACGATGCCTACGCCACACGAGGTCGGCAGTTGCCAGCCTCGTGTGGCGAACATTTTACGCTTTCAAGTGAAGGCTCTTCACGCCCCGGCGCTCGCGGATCGCGTCCTTGATGATCGCCTTTGTCAGCGCCACGCACATCAGGAACATGACCAGGCTGAACGGCAACGCGCCAATCACCATGGCGGTCTTGATTGCCCCGAGACCGCCGACCAGCAGCAGGCCGCCGACCACGAGGCTCAGCGCGACGCCCCAGAACACGATATGCACGCGCCCCTTGGGGCTTTCCTCTCCGGCGGCGTTGATCGTGTTGACGATCAGGATCGCCGAGTCCGCCGTTGTTACCAGATAGGTCAGCAGCAGAACGACAACAATCGCCGCCATGATCCATGCCAGTCCGCTGCTTAGCATCAGGTCCAGCATGACGAACAACTGGCTCTCCTGCCCCGCGCCCGCGATCGCGTCGCCAGCCGCGCCGTTCAGAGTCATGTCGATGGCCGTGCCTCCGACAAGGGTGAACCAGACGAAGCACATCAGCGATGGCACGATGATCGCACCCAGCACATACTCACGGATGCTGCGCCCACGCGAGATCCGGGCCAGGAACACGCCGACAAAGGGTGCGAAGGCGATCCACCAGGCCCAGTAGAACACCGACCAGCCGCCCTGCCACGCGGCCAGGGCGTCACCGGTCTCGGTCCCGTCGGCGTGCCAGACCGTGAACAGCAGCGCGGGCAGATCGATCACATAGGCCACCAGCCCTGTCACCAGCGCGCTCAGCCCGAAAAAGGTGGAGCCGAAGAGGATGAAGAAAGCCAGGAGAAAGAAGCTGAGCCCCATGTTGAGGTTCGACAGCCACTTGATCCCCTTGCCCACGCCGGACAAGGCCGACAGGGTGGAGGCGCCAAGGATCACCACCAGCGCCAGCACGATACCGGCCGAACTGGGCTTTCCATCAGGCTGCACGATCCAGTCGCCAAAGCCCACGCGGTTGAGGCCGGCCACGAATTGCTCGACCCCAAAGCCCAGTGTCTGCGCGACACCAAGGATGGTGGCGACCACGGCCACGATATCGACGACATGCCCCACAGGCCCGGACAGCCTTGCGCCAAAGAGCGGCACCAGCGCTGAGCGCACCGTCAGCGGCAGGTTCCGGCGATATGAGAAATAGGCCAGCGACAGCCCGACAAGCGCATAGCAGGCCCAGGCCGAAAAGCCCCAGTGCAGGAACGACCAGACATAGGCGGCGGTCACGTTGTCCGCGGCCGATCCGGTGGTTTCGCCCATGATGACATTGGGGTTGGTCGCAAAGTGGTACATCGGCTCGGCGGTGGCAAAGGTCAGCATGCCGATGCCGATGCCTGCGCCGAACATCATGGAAAACCACGAAAACCGCGAGAACTCCGGGCGATCCTCCGGGAGGCCCAGCTTCAGGCGTCCGGTGGTGGGCACCAGCGCGAGGCCAACGCAAAGCACCAGGAACAGCGCCACCACCCAGATGTACCAGCTGGCGAAGCTTTTGAGCAGCGCACCGTTCAGGGCATTCAATACCGCGGCGGCGTTGTCGGGCACCGTGATGGCCCAGACGATCAGCGCGCTGACCAGCAACTTGGACGGGATGGCGACGCTCTTGGCGAATCCGGAATAGAACCCGCGCTCTGCCGTCGCGATGTCCAGTTCCATCAGTGGGGGTTTGTTGGCCATGTCTCCTCCATTATGGCTTGGGGGTCCGGGCTGCCTCCTCCTATTGGCGCGCAACTGTTGCACGCCAGTGATGCGCCAGACCGTTCGGGATTTGCGGCACGCCGCAGAACAACAAGGGGGGCATGTGCAGCCCCCCCTTTGACAGTGCCCTCAGCTGGGCAGGTATTCGGCGCTCCAGCTCTCGCTAAGCTGGCCGGTCTCCAGCATCCGTGCGACGGCCGCATCGGAGTAGCCGAGGTCGCGCAGGATAGCCCGCGTCGACGTGCCGAATTTTTCGGTCGGCGACAGGGCAAAGACTTTGCCGCGCGCGGGGCGCACCGCATAGGGATCCAGTTGGATCACCTCGTGGCCGCTGGGGTGGTTGCTGTCTTGCGAGAAGGAATAGCTGCCCCGATCGATGCCGGGCGTGCCATCCGCCTCGCGCAGGTTTTCAGAGCGCAGCGCGTCGATGTTGTTACAGATTGCACAGCCAATGTCTGCTGCGCGCAGGCGGGCGATCCATTCGGTCGCGGGTTGCGTCTGAAACGCGCCTGCGAGGTAGGTCGCACGGTCTTCTTCGGGCAAATCCGGCAGATCCGCCAAGTCCTCGACCTCGCGGAACCGCGGCAGGTCCGTCTCATACGCGCACAGCAGGATGTAGACTCCCGAAGCGGTGCTGTAAAAACGGTGGAGCGGTCCGTAGCCGTTCGCTTCCGGGCCCGAAGGTTCATCGAACAGTCCGCGCCCGCGGAAATCATAGGCAAAGGGCACCTGCAGCAAGCCGCTGTTGGCGCTGAGAGAGGTGCGGCCGCGCCCGATGCGGCCAAAGCGGTGTTTCTGATAGAGCGCCGCCGCCACGGCCAGCGCGCCGCCAAAACCGCACATCACGTCGATGGTGCCCACGTGGGCGTGTTCCTCGGGGCGGTCCATAGCCCCGCCAAAGCGCAGCATGATCCCAGTAGCTGCCTGCACAAGGTCGTCATAACCGATGTAATCCGTGCGGGTGCCGCGCCGTACGCCGCTGAAGCAGTCCAGCTTGCAGAAGATCGCCTCCGGGTTCAGCTTGCGCAGGCCGTCGGCGTCCAGCCCCATGCGTTTGATCTGGTTGTCCGGCGCGTTCCAGAAGATCACGTCAACCGATTTCACCAAGTCTTCGAGCACCTTGCGCCCATGTTCTGATTTTACGTCGGCCAAGATCGACTTCTTGCCCCGGCCCTGGCTGAGCCCGTAGATCACCGTGTTCCAGCTGTCATAGAGCGGCGTTGCCGGATCGAGCTTGATCACTTCTGCACCAAAGCGGGCCAGATAGCTGGCCGCATGCGGCCCCGCGATGACATTGCACATGTCCAGCACGCGCACGCCCGAGAGCCAGTCCTCTTGGTCCAGCTTCTCTTTCGGGGCTGGTATGTCAGTCGGCAGCTTGCGCAGGACCGCCAGCGCCTCGTCAAAATCCACCCAGCGGCGCGGTTCGGGGTTCAGCGCCTCTTCGCCGCTTTCTTCCATCCAGACCACCGGGCCGGGTTGTGTCATCTCGCCGTACTCCGGGTCCGTGACATCAATCATCAGCCCCGAGGTCTCGGCGTATTCGTCGTTGATCCATTCCTGAAGCCAGCGCTGCGGCGCGCCGGGGATGCCCGCGCGGCCAAACATCCGTTTCCACTCGTGCGAGGTTCGGGTCAAGAAGACCTCTTTCATCCGCGCAGCGATCTTGTCGGCCCAGAACTTCGGCATCGGGTAAACACCGAGAGAGGTGTCGGAAACCCACTCAGACTGCGGCTTGTAGGTGTCCTCTTCTTCCTGCAGCCCCGCTTCGATCATCTCGTCATAGAGGCCCAGCACCTCGAGGCAGCGGCGCGCATGGTTCTTGTGGCTTGGGCAGACCACGTAGAACATCCGACCATCCTTGCACATGTAGCTGCGAAAGAACGGGTCCAGAAGCTCCTGGAGTTCCTCGTAGGACACGTTCATCGGCAGCCCCTCGACCCGGCGGCGCTCGATCTCGACCTCGCGCTGGGTCAGATACCGTTCCGGCATGTCCGAGACCTTGATCGAGTTGTAGCACAGCCCCTCCATCACAGCGGCGGCCAGCGGCACTTCGATCTGGTCCCCAAGTCCGGTTACTTGCCGGGATTGCAGAGCCAGCACTGTTGCGGATGCCGCGATCTGCGAGGCATAGGCCGAGGCCAGCGGCAGCGGCGAAAAGGACGGGTTCAGCCCCATCAGAACCCTGTTCAAACCCATATCGGTAAACACGCCGGAACTGGCCGCAACCACGCTTTCAAAGGCGCGCTGCTCGCGCCGCTCCAGATCGTTCGAGGCAAACCCGGGGATTGACAGCGTGATCAGCTCGGGGCGCTCCTCGCGCATGGCGGCAAAGTCGATGCCGAGCGCGGCCAGCTTGCCGGGGCGGAAGTTCTCGACAATGATGTCGGCCTCAGCACAAAGCGCGCGGGCCTGCGCCAGGCCTTCCTCGGACTTGAGGTCAAGGCTCACGATTAGCTTGTTGCGCATCAGGGTCGCATTCGCCGGGCTGTCCCACATCGGCCCGTCGGGCGGGTCGATATGCACGACAGTCGCGCCAAGATCGCCCAGCAGCATCGCCACGGCAGGCCCGGCGATGTACTGCCCGAAATCGACCACTTTGACCCCGCGCAGGGGCAGGTTGGAAAACGATGAACGCATTTGTTTCTCCGTCAGGAAGATGTGCGATTAGTGTCCGGCCAAGATCCAGCGCGCTGCCTTTTCCGCGATCATCAAGGTCGGGGAATTGGTGTTGCCGCTGGTGATCTCTGGCATGATGCTGGCATCGACGACACGCAGATCGGCCACGCCCTTGAGGCGCAGATGCGGGTCCAGAACGGCGCTGTCATCGTCCTCGCGGCCCATTTTCACGGTGCCGACAGGGTGAAAGATCGTGTTGGCAATGTCGCCGGCCAGCTTGGCGAGGTCCTCGTCGCTCTGGTACTGGACACCCGGTTTGAACTCCTCGGGCTCATAGCTTGCCATCGCGGGCCGGGACATGATTTCGCGCACTTGCCGCAGGCTGTCGGCAGCGACCTTTCGATCGTCTTCCGTGGCGAGGTAGTTGGGCGAGATCAGCGGCGCATCGCGGAAGTCGGCCGAGCGGATGCGCACGTGTCCCCTGCTCGTCGGGTTCAGGTTGCAGACACTGACCGTCATAGCCGGGAAGGCATGCAGCGGTTCGCCAAAGGCATCGAGGCTGAGCGGTTGCACGTGATATTCAAGGTTTGCATGAAGCCGGTTCGGGTCGGAGTGGGTGAATGCGCCCAATTGGCTGGGCGCCATGCTCATCGGTCCGGATCGTTTCAGCGCATATTCTGCGCCAATCTTAGCCTTTCCAAAGAGGTTATTCGCCAGAGTGTTGAGCGTGCGGGTTCCGTTCACCTTGTAGACCGCCCGGATTTGCAGGTGGTCCTGAAGGTTCTCGCCCACGGGCGCGTCGCGCAGGACCTCGATGCCATGTTCGCGCAGCAGATCCGCCGGACCAATGCCGGACAGTTGCAGAACCTGCGGCGAGTTGACGGCCCCTGCCGACAGCACGGTCTCGCGCCGGGCTTTCACTTCAACGACTGTTCCCTTGCGATCGACCCGTGCACCAGTGCAGCGCAGCGCGCCGTTGGCGTCTTTGTCAAAGTTCAGCTTCTGGACCTGTGCCTCGGTCCAGACCGTCAGGTTACGCCGTGCCCGGGCGGGCTTCAGGAATGCCTTGGAGGTGTTCCAGCGCCAGCCGGACCGCTGGTTCACGTCGAAATAGCCAACACCCGCGTTGTCGCCGCTGTTGAAATCGTCGGTTTTGGCGATCCCCGCCTCTTCCGCGGCATCGGCAAAGCTGTCCAGCACGTCCCAGCGCAGGCGTTGCTTTTCGACCCGCCACTCGCCGCCATGGCCATGCAGGTCGGAAAAACGTTCGTTGTCGCCCACCTTCGGGTCGGCACCATTGTCCAGCTTGTAGTGGTCTTCGTGCGCTTTGAAATCGCGCAGAGCCCCCTCCCAGGACCAGTCGTCTTCGCCGGTCAGCGCGGCCCAATTGTCATAGTCGCGGGCCTGACCGCGCATGTAGATCATGCCGTTGATCGACGAACAGCCGCCCAGCGTCTTGCCACGCGGGTAGCGCAGACTGCGCCCATTCAGGCCCTTGTCGGCCTCGGTGTTGTACATCCAGTCGGTGCGTGGGTTACCGATGCAGTACAGGTAGCCGACAGGCACGTGAATCCACGGGTAGCTGTCGGCCTTGCCGGCCTCCAGCAGCAGGACCCGATTGGCTGGATCAGCACTCAGGCGGTTGGCCAGAAGGCAACCCGCGGAGCCGCCTCCAATCACGATAAAGTCGAACTCGGTTGCCATTCCTGCCATGTCGTCCCTCACCTTTCGAGCGGGGCATCCATCGCCGCCGAACCGCCCCCGAAACGGGGCTTTCGGAGCAAAGGCGCTGCCCTGCGTATCTCCAGGTTCCGGTTTAGTAAGGCCGGGAGCACATTCCCAATGACATATATCTCTGACTGATATTAAGTTTCGTAATATGGAAAGATTCTCGAACCTGAACAGCATCCTCGCCTTTGTCACAGTGGCCCGCGAAGGCAGCGTTTCCCGCGCGGCAGAGGTATTGAACCTCACGCAGCCGGCGATCAGTCACCAGATCAAGCGCCTCAGCGAAGAAACCGGCGTCACTTTCTTCAAGCGGGCGCCACACGGGCTGTACCTGACCTCTGATGGCAAGGCGCTGCTGCCCAAGGCAGAGGCGGTCCTGAGCGCCATGGCAGAATTCCGGCAAAGCGCCAGCGGGCGGGTCGGACAGGTTTCAGGGTCATTGCGGATCGGAACGATCGTGGACCCGGAATTCATCCGGCTGGGCCGCCTGCTGAGCCAGCTCGGGAAAGCGCACCCCGGCATCACCACGGAACTGGTGCACGGGATCAGCGGTGAAATTCTGGAGAAACTCCGTCGCCGCCAGATCGACGCCGGTTTTTACCTGACAGATCCCGGCGCGGTTGACGATATTGCCTCGGCCGACGGGATGCAGGTCAAGGTTCTGGCCAGCTTCAACTACCGCATCATTGCGCCCGCCGGATGGGAGGCCCGGGTCGCCGCCGCCAGTTGGCCCGAGCTGGCGGCGCTACCATGGATCGGCACGACCGGGGTATCCGTTCACAACCGACTGCTAAGCCGGATTTTTGCGCAACACGATTGCACTCAGAACGTGGTTGCCTTGGTCGATCACGAGGCATCAATGCTGGAGATGGTTCGCGCGGGTGTTGGCCTGTGCCTGTGTCGTGAGACTATTGCCTTGGATCAGCAACATTCTTTCGGGCTCAGCCTGTGCGAAACTCAAAGCGTACCGGCCTGCCTCGTGATGCTGACACCGCGGGCTCTCAAGTCGACTCCGGTCGTCGCGGCGCTGTTCGAGCAACTTGCCACCGTATGGGGTTGAGCGAACGCGCGCCCACGTACTCCAACCCGATGTTTGGGCGGGCGCAGGGAAATGCGCCCGCCCATATCGTCAGCCTTTCAACGCGGAAAGGATCGCATCCGCGGTGATGGGCAAATGGCGGACCCGCGCGCCTGAGGCGTTGAAGATCGCGTTGGCAATGGCCGGGGCAACGACCGTGGTGCCCGGCTCCCCGAGACCAACGGGAACCTCGCTGCTCTCGACAAATTCGATCTCCATCTCCGGCACATCCTCCAGCCGCAGCGGTGTATAGGCGCCGAGGTTGAGATCGACGACATTGCCATTTTCAATCCGGGTGCCTTCATGCAGCGCCATGGAAAGCCCCCACAGTGCGGCACCTTCGCATTGGGCCCGCGCGCCGTCCGGATCCACGACGGTCCCGCAGTCAAAGGCCAACCACATCTTCTGGACATCGACCTCGCCGGTATCGGTGTCCACGGCCAGTTGCACAGCCGCAGCGGTCCAGGTCGGCATCGTGCGAGATTGGCCAAAAGTGGTCGCCAGACCGATCGCCGTTCCCTCTGGCAGCTCGCGCTTGCCGTAGCCGGACATCTCGGCCACCCGGCGCAGAACAGCTGCCTGCCGCGATGCACCACCAACCGCGTTCGGCGCGGAGCCAGCGTTGAAGCCCTCTGCCTTCAAACGGTCGAGCCGGAACTGCAGCGGATCGGCACCAACCTTGTGCGCGGCCTCATCCATGAAGCTTTCAACCGCAAAATTGGTCCAGCCCGGACCGACCGACCGCAACCAGCCAGGCCGGAAGGTCTGGTTGGCCAGGTCATTGGAGATGGCCCGCACCCGATGAGCCCCAACCGTGTACCAGTGGTCGGCACCGTCGATGGCAAAGGGATCGAAAGCTTCACCATTAACCCCTGTCGGCATAAACCCGGGCGCCAGCACCTGCGTTGGCCACCCCGCAGCGGCATGGTGCTCCATCGCGATGACGTCCTGACCATCGTCGAAGGCCATTCGCAGCTTTTGTACCGAGGGCGAGCGGATGCTGTCGAACTGGGCATCCTCCTCGCGGGCAAAGACCAGCTTGACCGGCTTGCCCACCGCTTTGGACGCAAGCGCAGCAGGGACAATGTAGTCGCCGTTCAAACGACGCCCGAAGCCGCCACCCAGCATGTAGCTGCGCATGACAATCTTGTCGGCGGGCACTTCCAGCGCGGTTGCCAGCGTGGGCAGGATCAGGGATTGCCACTGGTTGCCGGCATGCACTTCCCAGATGCCATCCGCATTCTGGAACACGGTGGCATTCACCGGCTCCATCTGGAAGTGAAGTACCGACTGAGTGGTATATTCGGCTTCCAACGTGTCCGAAGCCGCGTCAAATGCCGCCGACGTATCGGGCTGCTCCGTCGGCAGGATCGCGCCCGCATCGCTCTCGATCAGCTGCCGCGCGTGCGCCTGGATGTCCTCCTCCGAAACATCGGCGGTGTCACCTGGTGTCCAGTCGATCTCGATCTCGTAGGACGCGGAGCGCGCCGCATGGAGGCTGGTGCCCAGAACGACCGCCCAGCCCGGAACCGTGCCCGACGGGTCATCGAGCACCACCGTCTCGAGGTAGCCCTTGATGGATTTCGCGGCACTGTCATCTACGGAATTGATCTTGGATCCATAGCGTGTCGGCGGCAGCATGGGCACGGCATAGATCATGCCGTCGACCTTGGCATCCAGCCCGTAAATCGCCTGGCCGGTGGTTTTCGTGTCGAGATCCAAGGGGTGCACGTCCTGGCCCACCAGCCGCAAGTCGGCATGGGGCTTCAGGGGCAGCGCGGCAAGCTCTTCTTCGGTAAAGCTCCGCTCAAGCCCTTCAGCCACGAGCGCAGCATAGGTGATCTCGCGGCTACCATCCGAGATTACACCGTCGCGTGCGGTCAGCGATGCGGCATCAACACCCCATTTGGCTGCGGCGGCCTCGATCAGCGCAATCCGGCCGGCGGCACCGGCCTGACGGTAGACAGGCCAGCTTTGCCAGACCGACCAGCTGCCGCCGGTAACCATAAGGCCCCATTTTTCGTGGGTGTCGACATGGGTAATCTGAACCTTCTCCCATGCGACCTCCAATTCATCCGCCAGGATCCGCGCAATGGCCGTCCCCACGTGTTGGCCCATTTCCGCGCGGATGATGTTGACGTTGACCTGGCCGTCGGCGTCAATCCAATACCACATTGAGGGTTCGAAAACCCGGCCATCGGCCGCCACCGGCGTTCCGTCTGGCACGGCTGGGTTCATCGCGGCATCCGATGTGCGCGGGAAGCCGAACGCGACCCCGGCGGCGGTCATCGAGACGAGGAAACCGCGCCGGGTCATTTTGGATTTGGTCTGGGCGTTTGCAAGACGAGACAACAGGTTAGCCATTGTTGGCCCCTCCCATGGCGGTGGCCGCTTCTCGCACGGCTTGACGGATACGGGTGTATGTCATGCAACGGCACAGGTTGCCTGTCATGACGGCGTCGATGTCCTCGTCGCTCGGGTTCGGGGTATCCTTGAAAAGCGAAGCCGCCTGCATGATCTGGCCCGACTGGCAATAGCCGCATTGCGGGACTCGCAGGTTGCGCCAAGCTTCCTGAACCGGGTGGTTGCCGTCCTCGTCCAGGCCTTCGATGGTTGTCACCGAAAGCCCTTCAACATCCGACAGATAGGTGATGCAGGAACGCGCGGCGGAGCCATCGATATGCACGGTGCAGGCCCCGCAGGCCCCTATGCCACAGCCGAATTTGGTGCCGGTGAGACCAAGCTCATCTCGGATCGCCCACAGCAACGGCGTGTCCGGATCGGCGTCTACAGAAACCTGCCGTCCGTTCAGTTCGAATTCTATCATGGAGTCGTTGTCCCTTGGGATGTATTTACCTGGGGGAGCGCGTTCAGCTGCCCTAACTAGAGCAGCCCAAGTATGTGTCTTCGCACCGATTTGAAGACTCCGGCGCGAAAATTCACAAAAAAGTTAGGGAGCAAACAAGGCGGTGCTTTCGCCAAAAAATAAAACGCCGTGGTTATCTCGTCAGCCTGTGCACCGGGCGCGAGGGACAATGGTTTTCCCAACCCAATTTCGAGAGGGGGCGAAAATGACACCCCCTCCACCGGCGCGCGCCGCCGCGGCCTTTACAATTCTTCCGGGATGCCCTTGCCAACCGTCAGTCGAGAGGAGGTCCGGTGAAGACGAGGTTGTGGCGCTTGGCGGCTTCCTCAATCGCGGGCATGTCAGCCGGAATCTGGAAATTTCCGGCAGCCATTTCGACAAAGAATTCTTCGAACCCACCTGGTGTCAGGATGACCAGATGTCGCGACGGTTCCGTCCCGACCACCTTGAACGTGTGGTTGGTTCCGCGCGGTATGAAGACGCTCTGGCCCGGGCCTGCGAGGGTCTCTTCACCGTCGATCCAGATCTTGCAGGTGCCGGAAAGGATGACAAAAGTCTCATCCTCCTTTTCGTGGACGTGACGCGGCGGGCCGCTTCCCACCGGCGACAGACTGTCGACAATGGACAGCGTGCCACCGCTTTGCGACGGTGAGAGGATGGTCTTGTATTGAACGCCGAGCCACTCGATCGTCTCGGGCTTTGCAGTCAGGTCCATCATCGTTTCACTCCTTGCTGGGGCCTGAAACGAAAGCGCTTTCGTGCGGCAAAGCATAACGTCGCGACACGGTATCGACCAAACCGCATTCCGCGATATAAGATATCGCCCAGATGAATTTCGCGACCTTTGATCTCAACCTGCTGCGCGTGTTGGACGCGATGTTCCGCGAAGGCTCGACGGTAAAAGCTGCTGAGCGGCTGGGACTGTCACAGTCCGCGGTGTCCGGCGGCCTGTCGCGTCTGCGCCATGCGCTCGGCGATCCGCTCTTTATCCGGCAAGGGAACAGGCTCGTTGCCACTGACTATGCCGCGGGTCTTCGGGAGCCGCTCCGGCAGCAGCTCGAGCACATCGAAGCCATGCTGGCGCCACCGGTACCTTTCGAGCCGACAAGTGCCGAGGGAACCTTCCGGATCGCTGGAAGTGATTTTTTCGCCGAGATGCTGATGCCTGCGCTTGGCGATCTCTTGCAACGCAAAGCACCGGGCATTCGCGCGCAACTCGTTGATCTGGTTCCACAAGACTACGTCGCCAGTCTCGAGCGCAGAAATGCGGATGTGGCCTTGATCCCGGATACGAGCGTGCCCGGATGGGTCCGCCGGGAGACGCTGTTTCGCTCTCCTTTCCACGTAATTGCCAGAGCTGCAAACCCCGGCATTCGCGGCCTGTCCGACGGGCAGGTCATGCCAATGGAGATATTTTGCGCGCTGCACCACGTGCTGTTTTCGCCCGAAGGAAACCTGGCTGCGATGGGCGATGCGGCTCTGGAGCGGGTCGGCAGGAGGCGGCATGTCGCGCTGACCGTTCCGGTTTTTTCAGGCGTGTGTCGCGCAGTTCGTGAAAGTGATCTGATTGCCCTCGTACCGGCCCAATTGGCAGCCGATATGGCAAGGACCTATGATCTCAAGATCTTTGCGCCACCGATGGAGGTAGAGCCACCCGTCATCGTGGGTATCTGGAACCGACGGTTTGATACCGCGCCACTTGCGAAATGGGTTCGAGAGCAGACGTTCACGCTTTTGCGGAAGCTGGATATGTGACGCCGCTGAGTAGTCTGAAACCGGATCGATCGCCACGAGTCGCCTCTGCTGCTCGCGTCTCCTTCGCATAAGAAAAGCCGGGGATTGCCCCCGGCTTCGCTATCCGTTTGACGCCCAGTCTCAGGCGCGACGGCGACGGCTTCCGGCGCGACCACCGCGGCCCCTGCCCTCGGTACCGGCGGCTGCCGGTGCCTTGTTGGCCTTGATCCACTCACCACCATGCGGGTCATTGTTGGTGAGCAGGTTGGCGGCGCGGATCGCTTCCATTTCAGAACCCGCACGCGGTTTGGTGGAGCCCATGCCGAACAGGGTCACGAAAGTTTCGTCATCCATGCCGTCCGGCAGCACGATGCCGGCGGCTTCGACTTCGGCCTTCTTCTCCGCGATCTTCTTTTGCGTCACGGGCAGCGCGACCGGGTTCATAATCGCGGATGTCATGCCAGCCGCCATTGCCATCGGCAGGAAGGCGTTGTTGATCCCATGCCGGTTCGGCAGGCCGAAGGAGATGTTGGACGCACCGCAGGTGGTGTTGACACCCAGTTCTTCACGCAGACGACGAACGAGGGCAAACACCTGCTGGCCGGCGGTGGCCATGGCACCGATCGGCATGACCAGCGGGTCCACCACGATGTCATGTGCCGGGATGCCGAAATCGGCAGCCCGCTCGACAATCTTCTTGGCCACGGCGAAACGGACGTCGGGGTCTTCGGAGATGCCGGTGTCGTCGTTGGAAATGGCGACAACCGGGACATTGTATTTCTTGACCAGCGGCAGAACGATTTCCAGGCGCTCTTCCTCACCGGTAACCGAGTTCAGAAGCGGACGTCCCTCGGCTGCGGCAAGACCGGCTTCCAAGGCGGCAGGCACGGAGGAATCGATGCACAGCGGCACATCGGTCAGGCCCTGAACCAGCTCGATCAGCTTGGTCATGAGCGGCGGTTCGGTCTCGTTGGGGTTGGGGTTGGAGTTGTAAACCACACCCGCGTTGACATCGAGAATGTTGGCGCCAGCCATGACCTGGGCCAGCGCGTCCTGTTCCACGGTGGAAAAATCGCCGGCTTCCAGCTCGGCCGCCAGTTTCTTGCGACCGGTGGGGTTGATGCGCTCTCCGATCACGCAGAAAGGCTCGTCAAAGCCCAGGATCGCGGTTTTGGTTTTTGATTCTACGACTGTACGGGTCATTGTTGATCCTTAGGAGTTGACCGGCTTCGCCGCGGCGCCGCCGTTGTTGATTGCCCAGGTGGCGTTGGTCTTGATGCCGCCCAGCGGGAAGAAATGAACGTTGGTGATGTTGAAGTCCGGGTTCGCGGCCTTGTGCGCCGCCAGCTCTGCGACGACCTCTGTCGGCTCGTAGGGCAGCAGCAGCTTGGACACATCCATGGCACGTTTCTGCAGAACCTTCAGCGACGGGCCCACGCCGCAGGCGATCGCGAACTTGATCAGCGTCTGCAGCTTGGCGGGACCGGCGATGCCGATGTGGATCGGAATGTCGACGCCCGCTTCCTTGATGCTGTTGGCCCATTCGATGATCGGCTTGGCCTCGAATGCGAATTGCGTGGCCAGGGCCATTTTCGCGTCCGTGCGCTCGGAGAATTTCTGTTTCCACAGAAGCGCTTCGAGGACGTTCTTGGTTGAACCGTCGGGATCGATATCCTTGTTACCCTCGGGGTGACCCGCGACATGCAGGTTGGTGAAGCCTGCCTTGTCGAACAGCCCGGTCTCCAAAAGCTGCATCGAGCTGTGGAAATCACCATGCGGCTTTGCCACACCACCGGCCAGCAGCAGGGCCTGCTTTACATCCGCCTCGCCCTGGTAGCGGGCGATCCAGTCCGCCAGGGTTGCCTCATCCTGGATGATGCGGGCCGGGAAATGCGGCATCACCGGGAAGCCTTCGGCGTTCAGTCGCTTGGCCGTGGCCACCATTTCCTCGATCGGGGTGCCTTCGATATGCGCGATGTAGACGCGGGTATCCGCCGGCAGCAGATCGCGGAAGTTCTCGACCTTCGCAGCAGTGCGCGGCATCACTTCGATCGAGTAGCCCTGCAGGAAGGCTTCAACCTCGGGGCTGACGGGCTGGGCCGCGCCGGTGTCACGTTTCTTGAAGTTCAGCAAAGCCATCGCGGCCTCCCATAATGGTGTCAGGCTCATGCCCATCCGTCATTTGCGATCAGAGCCTTCAGACGTTCCTGATCGTATTCCTGCTCCAGACGGGAGGCTTCCGCTTCGGCAATCTCAGCCGGGTCGCCTTCGGCGGCAAAGGGCGCGGCCTTGCGCCACTCTGCCAGATAGGCATCGGCGTCCTTGGCATTGACCTTCATCGCAGCGCGATCGATTGCCTGTTCGAAGCGTTCCTCCAACTGCCGTTTGGCGCCGCGGCGGCCTTTGCCAACGATAACCTGCGCGGGAATATCGCGCCAGTAAACGATGGTGACGTCGGGCATGGCTGGGTTCCTCCTAAGCCTGGATAGACTTCGTTCTAGTGCGCTGACGCGCCGCAGGTTGGTCGGTTTTCGACAACCCGATGGGATTGTGCGACGTTTTGCTGGCCGGAACACTAGCTTTGTGCGCCGCCGAAGGCCACCGGGGCGATCCGCCAAAATATTCATGTGAATTATGAGCAATGTGGCAAGCCGAGGATTTTGCAAAGCGCGGTGGACAGGCGCTTGCGCCGGGGCGACTGCCCACCTATTGTTACAGTTAACACGATAATCGGAGGGCGTGAATCATGGCGCCCAGGCGCTCGAAAGGTGTGGGCGCGTTTCCCAAGGCGGTTGAGACCCCTGCACCGGCCCGACCCGATCCAGACGCGCTTTATGCGGCGCTGGATTTGGGCACAAATAGCTGCCGCATGTTGATCGCTCAGCCCAAGGGCAGCGGTTTTCATGTAGTGGACAGTTTCTCCAAGTCGGTGCAACTGGGCGCCGGACTGGAGCGGACCGGACGGTTGTCGCGGTCTTCAATGGCGCGCACCATTCAGGCATTGCGCATCTGTCAGCAAAAATTGAAGCGCAACAAGGTCAAGCGCATGCGGCTCGTCGCGACCGAGGCCTGCCGCCGCGCCAAGAACGCACGGGATTTCATCCGGCAAGTCAAACGCGAGACCGGTCTGACGCTGGAAATCATCCAGCCCGAGGAGGAAGCCCGGCTTGCGGTCATCTCCTGCGCGCCGCTGGTTTCGACCAGAACAACCCAGCTGTTGGTGGTCGACATCGGCGGCGGCTCTACCGAGCTGGTGTGGATCGACATTTCCTCTGTTCCTCGTCGGGACCGCCCCTCCGCAATCATGCGGTTGCATCACGGCTTCACCCCGGTCGCGTCTTCCCCCTTCCCCGCCGCCAAGGTGGTAGATTGGATCTCCGTGCCGTTGGGCGTGGCAACGCTGCGTGACCAGTTCATCGATGTCGAGGATGACGCGGCACGTTTTGCCCTGATGAGCTGGTTCTTCGAGGAAAACCTGGCTGATTTTGCGCCCTACAAGGACGAGCAGAAACGCGCAGGCTTCCAAATTGTCGGCACCTCCGGAACGGTCACAACCGTCGCGGCGTCACACTTGGGCCTCAAACGCTATGACCGCACCAAGGTCGACGGGCTGCGCATGACCAGCGACCAGATTGACAAGGTGATCCGCAGCTACCTGGAACTGGGTCCCCAGGGGCGACGCCGCGACCCGCGGATCGGCGAGGACCGGCAGGCGCTGATCATGTCTGGGTCGGCCATCCTTCAGGCGCTCCTGCGCTGCTGGCCCACCGACCGTCTGTCGGTCGCGGACCGGGGCCTGCGCGAGGGGCTGCTGTATGCGCAGATGAGCGCAGATGGGGTTCTGGAAGACGGCCCCTTCTAAAGCCGGGCGAAATGCCCTATGTGACGTTACTTGGATTTTCTCAGGGTCCGGCATCCGTCGGAATACAGCGATATGGCAAAGACACCTACTGGCAAGAATACATCCGGCCGCGGCCAGCGTGACCTGAAGGTGAAGGTCAAGAGCGCCCGCGGGCGCAAGCTCAGCTCGACCCGGTGGCTGCAGCGGCAGCTGAACGACCCATATGTTAAGCGGGCGCAGGCCGAGGGCTACCGGGGGCGTGCCGCCTACAAGATCATGGAGCTGGACGATCGCTTCCGGTTCCTTGTGAACGGTGCGCGTGTCGTCGATCTTGGCTGTGCGCCAGGTGGCTGGGCGCAGGTGGCTGTCAAGCGGATCAACGCCCTTGGGGAAAAGCCGGGCAAAGCCGTCGGTCGCATCATTGGCGTCGATCTGCAGGAGGTCGAACCGCTGGCTGGCGCGGAGTTCCACCAGCTGGACTTCATGGATGACGGTGCCGACGAAAAGGTCAAGGAATGGCTTGGCGGCAAGGCAGACGTGGTCATGTCGGATATGGCCGCGGCCAGCTCGGGACACAAGCAGACTGACCACTTGCGCATCATTTCGCTGTGCGAGACAGCGGCCTACTTTGCCTTCGACGTCCTCGAGGAAGGAGGCACCTTTGTTGCCAAGGTGCTGGCCGGCGGTGCCGAGGGCGAACTTCAAAAGCTGCTGAAGCAGAAATTCACCAAGGTGGTCAACATGAAGCCGCCCTCCTCACGCTCCGACAGTTCCGAGAAGTTCGTCGTGGCGACAGGGTTCCGCGGCTAGGTCAAAACCGGAATCGGCGGGGGCTGCTCAGAGATTGCGTCGCAAGGTGGCGCAGCATGAGCGCGGCCTCCCCCTCGCCTTCCGCCAGCCGGTACACGCGCAAGGGTGCCCGGTCTCGCCAGTTTTCCAGCGTTTTGCGCAATTTTGCGAACAACTTTTCCTGGCGGTGCGGGGTCTGCACATTCATCTTGGTCGGTCCTTCTGGAGCGTCGGTGGTGTCACCGGTTTAGACCGCCTTTAGGAACGCATTTGGGCCGAATTGTGGCAGACCCGCCTTATTGTTGAAACTTTGGAGACACCCGTTTCCGAATTCAGCCCTGGGCCCTGTTGGCTTCGTCCGCAAGATCAATCAAGGCCCCGTTGAATTCCGCTCCGATGATCAAGATCGCGGAATTGAGGTATAGAAAGATCATCGCGGCCATCGCCCCGGCCAGTCCTGCATATGTCGCGGAATATTGGGCAAAGCTGCTGACGTAAATGGCGAAACCGCCACCGGCAGCCAGCCACAACAGCAATGTCAGCAACGCGCCGGGGAGAATCCTTTGCCACCGATGCATCCGCCCCGGCAGCAAGAGATGGAAGGACAGCACAGCGCCGACAGGCAGGCTCAGGGCGAATATGCCGCTCAGCCCGCTTTCCAGCCCCTTCGGCACTGTCGCAAAGGGCACGAGATCGGCAAGGTAGCGCATGTAAAGTGGCACCAGGATCTCGACAGTTGCGGCGAGAATGATCCCTGCGCCGCCCAGGATCACCAGTGCGATACACAGTCCGCGCGTTTTCCAGAAGGGGCGCGTGTCAGTGTCGTGATAGGCCTGCACCATCGCCACCCGCACGGCGTCAACGCCGTTGGACGCAAAGTACAGCGCTAGCAGCCCCCCCAGGGTGACCAGTTGAGTGTTCGAGGTGCGCAACACAGCCTTGAGCTCCGCCAGGATCGGCTTGGCGACGGGCGCGGGCCACACACCGAACACGTGGTCGGTCAGTTGCTCCATTTCGAGGTTTTGCGAGAACAGCCCCGCAAGGGTGCCGGCAAGGGCCACGGAAAACAACACGAATGGGAACAACGCCAACATCATCGACATGGCGATGTGGCTGCTCATGACCCAGCCGTTTTTCTGGTTGAAACGGCGGGCGGCGATCAGCAGGGCTGTCGGCCAACGGTGTATCGGCGGCAAGATCATCATGGCCACAAGTTCCCACAAGCGCTGCGAATTTTCCAGCCATTGACAAATGCGGCCGGTGAAACTCACATTCTGGCAACAGTCGCCGCAGCTGATGGCCCGCTTGCAACGGCCTCGGTACGAATTCAGATTTTAGGCAAGGGGGCATGAATGGTGTGGTTCGTCCTCAGCACCGGTGCGTTGGTCGTGATCTGGGGTGTGGCCGCGGTTGCCGCCTTACGGGCAGCGCGCACGTCCCGAACGCCCCAGGGGGCGATCGGCTGGGTCGTCTTCCTGCTTTCGGCTCCGATGATCGCGTTGCCCGCCTTCATGGTGTTCGGCGATCACCGTTTCAGAGGGTATTGGCGGGCCCGGCGCGCCGCGGAAAGGGCCTTGCTGCCACGCCGCGCCAAGACGAGCGCCCTCTCGGAACCGCCGTTGACGCTGCCCATCAACCCGGCCCCCTTCGAGGCGATTGCCGGCTTCAAGATCTGCCGTGGCAACGACATGACATTGCTGGTCAACGGGCGGCAGACCTTCGATAGCATTTTCGAAGCGATTGACGGGGCGCAAGAGTATATATTGCTTCAATATTACATACTGCGTTCGGACAGCATCGGAGACCAGCTGCATGCGCGGTTGCTGGCCGCCGCCAAACGCGGCGTGAAAATCTGGATGATGGTGGACAAGATCGGCAGTCGCCAGCTGCCGCGCGCCTATATCGAGGAACTGGAACACGCCGGTATCCACCTCGTGGCACCGGGACGCTATCGCCGCCCCTGGACGCGGATGCGGATCAATTTCCGCAATCACCGCAAGACGGTCATCGTTGATGGTCGCATCGGCTTTACCGGCGGAATCAACGTCGGGGATGAATACCTCGGCCTCTCCCCGACCCTATCGCCCTGGCGCGACACCCATGTCAGGCTGAGCGGTCCCGTGGTGCTGCAGCTCCAGCTGTCTTTTGCCGAAGACTGGCATTGGTACACGCAGGAACCAATTCTGGATCACCTGCACTGGGAGCCGCACCCCGGCACGGAGGACAGGCCCGCCTTGATCGCGGCAACCGGTCCCGGCGATGCCGTGGGCAATGGGTCAATGCTGTATTTTTCCGCCATTACCGCCGCGCAGGAACGGGTCTGGCTGGCCTCCCCCTATTTCGTTCCCGATCAGGAAGTCAGCGCCGCCTTGCAGCACGCCAGCCTACGCGGCGTGGATGTGCGGATCCTGTTGCCGGAGAAAGTCGACCATTATTTGCCGTGGCTTGCCAGCTTCGCCTTCTTTGATGAACTTCAGGCCGCGGGCGTTCAGATCTACCGCTATCGTGACGGGTTCATGCATCAGAAGTGTTTTGTCGTCGACGAGACGCTGTCCGGCGTTGGCACTTGCAACCTCGACAACCGTTCGTTCCGGTTGAACTTTGAAACCATGGCATTGCTGTTTGATCAGGCGTCAGCCCTCGACGTTGCTGAAATGCTTGAGCGCGACTTTGTCAACGCAAGCGATGAGCTGGAGCCGCTGAGCCAACAAAAGCCCCTGCTGCGGATCATGGCCCCCATGGCAAGGCTGCTGGCGCCCGTGCTTTAATCAGGCGCGTCAGGTGCTTGATCTTCGTGGAAAAACAACCGTCCCATCGCGGTCACCAGGAAAGCGGTGCTGATCCCGAACGACAGAACGCCGTTCACCGAGGCCAGACCCGCACCGACTCGCAACGACGGATCCAGCACGACGTCGCCATAACCCACAGTGGTATAGGTCACCAGGATAAAGTAGACGGCCGTGTTCCAATCCGGCAGCGCACCATTGAGGTAGAAGGCTATCGACCAGATCCAGACCTGTACCGTGTGACTGGCGAGAATGGTGAAAATCGTGATGACCAGGATGCAGCCCGACTGCCATCTGTGGAACGGCTTGTCGAAGAGCGAGAACAAGCGTTTCAATTGCGCGCCCCACCAGACCAGCATGGCGATCTGCAGCAGCAGGCAAAGGCTGAGGAAGATCGAACCCCAAATCAGTTGCACCCATAAGGTCATCGGGAGTGCCTGCCTCTTGTTTGATAAATTTCTGCCAACCTAGGAACTTAACAGCTGTCTCGCAACGCTCTTGGCGCGTCAATTCGAAGCTGGCCGTCAGGCTGGACAACCCTTTCACAAGCCTGTTCAGTGCAATGATGGCAGACAAACGGACTGCAGGAGGTTCGGCGCACCATGGTTTTGTCGATCCGCAATGTAACCAAAACCTATCCTGGGCAGGATCCGACGAGCGCGGTTCTGCGGGGAGTCTCGCTGGAGCTTGCTGCCGGTCGCACCCTTGCGCTGACCGGGGAAAGCGGATCGGGCAAGAGCACGCTGTTGCACCTAGCCGGCGCGTTGGACCTGTTCGACACCGGAGAGATCACCGTCGCGGGAACCGCCCTGTCCTCGCTCTCGGACCGGGAGCGAGCGGCTCTGAGGCGAACGAAAGTTTCGTTGGTTTTCCAGCAATTTAACCTGATCCCTTCACTGAGCGTGGAGCGGAACGTCGCCCTGCATGCCCAGCTCGGTGAGCGCTGGGACCCGAAGTGGGGAGCCGAAGTGATGGATCGGCTTGGGCTGGGGGATCTGAGATCGCGGTTTCCGGACCAATTGTCGGGCGGGCAGCAGCAACGGGTAGCCATTGCCCGCGCGCTCGCCCTTCGCCCGACCTTGCTGCTGGCGGATGAACCTACCGGCAACCTCGATGAAAGCTCCAGTGCGACAGTGATGACGTTGATGCTCGAGCTTGTACGTGACAGTGGAACCGCGCTGTTTCTGGTCACTCACTCCCGCAGTATTGCGTCGATGCTGGATCAGCAGCTGCACTTGCATCACGGACGCATCGAATGATCCGGGCTGCCTTTCTGGCCCTTCTGTCCCACTGGCTGCGGCATCCGCTGCAATTGGTGACTCTGGCGGTCGGACTGGCGCTGGCAACCGGGCTGTGGTCCGCAGTGCAGGCGATCAATTCAGAGGCACGCGCGAGCTACAAACAAGCGGAAGAACAGCTTGCAGGGATGGCTGGCGCCCGCCTGGTTCCAATGGAAGGTTCGATATCACTTGACCAGTTTGCCCGCCTGCGTCGCGCAGGATGGCAGGTGACGCCCGTTTTAACGGGTAACGTAAATTTTGGCGATCAAGCATTTGATATCATGGGGATAGACCTGCTGGGCCACCCCCTTTCCGCCGCCCTCATAACAGAACAAGGCGCCCCGGATTTGACTGCGCTCACCCCACCTGGGCTGCTGTTCGCTCACACGGACACCGCTGCTCGGCTAGCCCGGTTGCAGGACAGCATCCCTATGCGCGCGGTTGAGGATGTGCCGCGCGACCTGCTGATCGCGGATCTGAGCCTGGCGGGCCGCCTGTTGAACCAGTCGCATCAGATCAGCTACCTGCAACTTTTGCCCACGCAACGATCCGGCCTTCAGCCTCTTGCCGAACTGGTCCCGGAATTGCGCCTTGATGCATCAGGCGACGCTGCGGACACCGCCCGGCTCACGGAGAGTTTCCACCTCAATCTAACGGCTTTTGGACTGCTGTCTTTCGCGGTGGGCCTGTTCATCGTACAGGGCGGCATCGCGCTCAGTCTTGAGCAACGGCGGGCCATGCTGCGCACCCTGCGAGGGCTGGGTCTTTCCTTGCGCCTGATTGTCTTGCTGATTGCAGCGGAGTTGATGGCGATTGGTATCCTCTCCGCGCTTCTGGGCCTCGCTGGCGGCTATCTTGTCGCGGCAGCCCTGCTACCGGATGTCAGCGCCACCCTGTCAGGTCTGTACGGCGCGCAAATCGAGGGAGGCTTAGAGCTGCGGCCCACCTGGGTGCTGTCCGGGTTGGGAATGGCCTTGGCGGGCGTATTCGTCGCCGGCGCCCAGGCCTTGTATGAAGTCTGGCAGATGCCCTTGCTCGCTGCGCCTGCCTCGCAGGCGCGCGGCCAGCACGTTCGTCGCTCCTACAGGCTGCTGGCGATTGCGGGGGTGGCCCTCCTGATGCTCGGAGCAGTAATCTTGCTTGTTTCCGAAGGGCTTCTCGGAGGTTTTGCATTTCTCAGCGCGTTGATGCTCGGGGCGGCGTTACTCTTGCCGCAGCTCATCACGTTGTTGCTCACGCTGGCGCAGCGATTTGCGCGCGGGCCTTTTGCAGGCTGGCTGTTGGCGGACACCCGCGCACAGCTGCCGGGCATGTCGCTGGCGCTGATGGCGCTCCTGTTGGCGCTGGCGGCAAATATTGGCGTAACGACAATGGTTTCCAGCTTTCGCCTCACGTTCACCGCTTGGCTGGATCAGCGGCTCGCGGCGGAGCTCTACGTGACTGTGCGGAATGATCACCAGGGGGCAGCGTTACAGGACTGGCTGGCGGCTCGCGATATTCCCGCGCTTCCTGTTCGGCGTGCCGACCTTCGCTACGAGGGCCTGCCGCTGCGTGTTTACGGTGTAGTCGATCACGCCACCTACCGCGATCATTGGCCGTTGCTGGACGCGAAATCCGATGCATGGGATCGCATGTTTCGACGTGGAGCAACCATGATAAATGAGCAAATGGCGCGCCGCCACGGCTTAAAACCCGGAGATGCCGTCGCATTGCAATCCGGTTGGCGCGCAGAAGTGGTCGGAATCTATTCCGATTTCGGAAATCCTGACGCACAGGCAATTGTCGCTCTGCCGACCCTGCTGGCGCAGATACCCGGCGTGCCGAACCGGCAGTTTGGCCTTCGCGTACCCGAAGAAGAGATTTTTCCCGTCTCCAAGGCCATACGAGACGCCTTTGATCTGCCTGCAGACGCCATAACGGATCAGCGGACGATCAAAATGCGGTCACTCGCGATCTTCGAGCGCACCTTTGTCATTACCGCCGCCTTGAACCTTCTGACTCTCGGGGTGGCAGGATTTGCCATGCTCAGCAGCCTGCTGACCCTTTGGGCGCAAAGGCTGCCTCAACTGGCGCCGGTCTGGGCCATGGGCCTGACCCGGCGACAACTGGCCGCGACGGAGCTGCTGCGCAGTCTTCTGCTTGCGGCCATGACCGCGCTTCTTGCCTTGCCACTGGGGTTGGCACTGGCTTGGGCGCTGCTGGCGGTCATCAACGTTGCCGCCTTTGGCTGGAAGCTGCCGATGTACCTGTTTCCCGATGATTGGCTTCAACTCTTCCTGCTGGCCCTGCTTGCCGCCGCGCTGTCGGCAGCCCTGCCGGCATGGAGGCTAAGCCGACTGGACCCCGCGGATTTGTTGAAGGTATTTGCCAATGAACGCTAGGTCGTGGCTCATCGCCGCCTGTTTCCTGCTCCCTATGCCCTTCGCCGCAGAGGCACAGGGCTATGCGGGCCTCGGCTCCCGTGCCGAGGGGTTTGCTATCCCGCGTCCGAACACGCCACTCAAGTTCCCGGAAGATCACGGCCCGCACCCGGATTTTCGTATTGAATGGTGGTACTTGACCGCCAACCTTCAGTCCGCGGATGGCACCAAATATGGTGTCCAGTGGACTTTGTTTCGTTCGGCCTTGGCACCGGGGAACGAAGATGGCTGGCAGAACCCTCAGATCTGGATGGGTCATGTGGCTGCAACATCGCGCGATCGGCATCTGTTCGCCGAGCGCATTGCCCGCGGCGGCACCGGCCAGGCCGGGGTCACCGCCCAGCCATTTTCCGCATGGATTGACGATTGGCGGATGCAGGCACAATCAGATGGAATTTCAGAACTCAACCTCGCAGCCCAAGCATTTGATTTTCATTATAATTTGGACCTGAAAGCTGAAGGCCCGCTGGTCCTCCACGGTGCGGATGGCTATTCAGTCAAATCGGACCTCGGTCAGGCCAGCTACTACTATTCGCAGCCCGACTACCAGGTTCAAGGCACATTGAGCCTCGGTGATGGCCCGGTGAAGGTCAGCGGCTCTGCCTGGCTGGACCGGGAATGGTCCAGCCAGCCATTGGCTGCAGACCAAAGCGGTTGGGATTGGTTCTCGCTCAGTCTTGACAGCGGCGACCGCCTGATGGGGTTTGTGCTGCGCGGCGAAAACGGCAATTTCTCATCTGGCACCTGGATCGGCGCCGATGGCTCCGTCAGCGCGCTTGCCCCGGGTGCATTTCAGGCCGAGCCTTTGGAGACAACTACAGTCGCCGGGCGCGAGATCCCGACACGATGGCACCTCGTGCTTGAGGAGCGGGATCTTTCCGTGGAAGTCCAAGTGCTTAACCCGCAAAGTTGGATGGGTACCCAGTTTTCATATTGGGAGGGACCGGTCGAGGTCAGCGGCAGCCATAGCGGCCAGGGGTATCTGGAAATGACCGGTTATGAATAAGGGCGCCCGAAGGCGCCCTTAAGTCTTGGGGATTCATGCGGGTTCAACGCACGACAAAGACCGAGCAATCCGAGTGCCGGATCACCCGCGCGGCATTGGGGCCCAACAGGTAGTCCTTCAGATCCGGCTTGTGCGCGCCAATCACGATCAGACCGCTGCCGGCCTTTTCTGCAACCTTCAGGATTTCCTGATAGGCCGTGCCAGTCGCAACCAGATGACGAACCTTGGCGTTGCGCTCGTCCCCCAGAAGCTTGTCACACAGCTCGCTCAGCCGTCTGGTCGCTTCCTTGACCGCTTTTTCATGGTGGTGCTTCTCAAAGAAGCCCGACACCCAGCTTTCACCGAAATCCGGCAAAACGTTGAGAACGTCCAGCTGGCTGCCTTCCAGATCGGCAAGCTTGGCGGCCTGGATCAGGACCTTCTCGTCCGTCTCCCGATCGCTCAGCTCCAATGCGCAAAGAACGGGTTTGCTCATGCCGGTACTCCTTCCTGTTCACGGGCGCGGCCGCGTTGCAGCAGCGCGATCAGCGCCACCAGCAGAAGAGCCGGGATGAAGACCAGCTCCTTGGGCAGCTGGCTTGCCGGGGCCTGGATTGCCTGGATCTGCACTGGTTCATCGGCATAGAAGTCAAAGCTCTCCAGGTTGGGTGCAGCCGGTGTGCCGAACATCGGCTCATCCAGCTTCATCATCCCGTCTTCCTCCAGCAGCAGCAGACCATAGGCGTCGACGGCTTGCTGGCCACCGCTACCATCGGCTGTCAGCACCATGGTGGTGGACTTGATCTCGCCAGTGTCGAAATCCGGTCCTTCCACGGTGATGCGGAACTCTGCCCCCGGCTCCGCGGTATCGAGCGCCTGCACCAGTTGGGTGGGCGGGACATCGGCGAACGGCGGCATCACCCGATCCATAAAGAAATCCGGTCTGAACAGCGCGAAAGCTGCAAAGATCAGCAGAATGCTTTCATAGATCCGGTTGCGGCTGACGAAATACCCCATGGTGCCGGCGGTGAAGACGAGGATAGCGATCGTCGCGGAGATCGCCACCAGTATCCCTTGTGCCCAGGTCACATCGATCAAAAGCAGGTCGGTGTTGAAGATGAACACAAACGGCAAGGCCACGGTCCGCAAGCTGTAGAAGAACGCGGTGAACCCGGTGCGGATCGCGTCACCGCCCGACACGGCCGCCGCGGCAAAGCTCGCCAGCCCAACGGGCGGGGTCACATCGGCCATGATGCCAAAGTAGAACACGAACAGATGCACGGCGATCAGCGGAACGATCAGGCCCGACTGGGCCCCCAGTTCCACCACGACGCCGGCCATCAGCGAACTGACAACGATGTAGTTGGCGGTGGTCGGCAAACCCATGCCCAGCACCAGCGACAGAAGTCCGACCATCACCAGCATCAGGATCAGGTTGCCACCCGAGATGAACTCAACCAGCTCCGACATCACCTGTCCCACGCCGGTCAGGGTCACGGTCCCCACGATCACGCCCGCGGTGGCCGTGGCCAGCGCGATGCCGATCATGTTGCGCGCCCCGTCGATCAGGCCGTTCCAAAGGTCAGTGACGCCCTCCACAAAGGCATTCGCAGCGGTATTCTGGCCGCGGAAGATCGCCTTCAGCGGTTTCTGCGTCAGCAGAATGACGAACAGCAGCGCGGTCGCCCAGAACGCGGACAGGCCCGGCGATTTCTGTTCGATCATCAGGAAGTAGACCAGCACGATGATCGGCAGCAGGTAATGCAGACCTGCCTTGTAGATCTCGGACACGACCGGCAGCTCGACCTTCTCGGAATTGGGGTCGTCCGGAACCAGGTCATCCGCGCCTGCCGCCAGCCAAAGGAGGCCGATGTAAGTCAGCACCAGCAGCGCCGACAGCATCAGCCCGGAGGCATCCGGCATCGCGGCAACGATCCACTGCACCGGGAACTGCACGCCGTAGCACAGGCCGGCAAAGCCCGCAAAGAACAGTGCCATGCCACCAATGGTGCGCCCCATGGACACCACCCGGTTGCCCAGGGTCGGCATGTTCCGCTTCACCGCTTCCAGATGCACGATGTACACCAGCGCGATGTAGGAAATCGCGGCCGGCAGGAAGGCATGGGTGATCACCTCGACATAGGAAATGCCGACATATTCCACCATCAGGAAGGCCGCAGCGCCCATCACCGGCGGCATGATCTGGCCGTTGACCGAGGACGCAACCTCGACCGAGCCTGCCTGCTCGGAGGTGAAGCCCACCCGCTTCATCAGCGGAATGGTGAAGGTGCCGGTGGTGACAACATTGGCAATGGATGAGCCCGAAATCAGACCGGTTGCGGCAGAGCCGACAACGGCCGCCTTGGCGGGGCCGCCGCGCAGGTGGCCAAGGGCGCCAAAGGCCATCTTGATGAAGTAGTTTCCTGCCCCGGCCTTGTCGAGCAGCGCGCCGAACAGCACGAACAGGAAGACGAACTTTGTCGAAACACCCAGGGCGATGCCAAACACGCCTTCCGAGGTGATCCACATGTGGCTCATGGCCTTTTTCAGGCTGGCGCCTTTCCAGCGGATGACTTCGGGCACCCATTCGGAAGAGCCGAAGAAGACATAGGCCAGGAAAATCGTGGCAATGATCGCCATTGCCGGACCAAGCGCCCGGCGTGCGGCCTCGAACAGCAGGATCAGGCCCGCAAGGGCGAACCACTTGTCCATATCATCGGCAAGCCCGCCGGAATCGACGATTTTCTGATAGAAAATATACCCATAAAGCGCGATTGCAGCGCCCAGAATGGCGAAGATCCAGTCCTGGATCGGGATCTGACCACGGGGACTGGATTTGAACGCCGGATAGGCGGCATAGGCCAGGGATATGGCAAACGCCAAATGGATTTGCCGGGAATTGTTCACCACGCTGCCCGGCAGCAGCATGTTGGAAACCGGTGAGGCGAGAATGACTTGGAAAACCGACCAGATGACCGCAACGATAGCGAGGAACAGGCCGACACTCCCGGCGGGATTGCGGGCGCCTGCGTCAGAGGACGCGACCAGTTCCTGAAGCTCTTCTTCGCTGAGCGGTCGATTTCCCTGAGCATCGGATGTCATGGATAATCTCCCTTTGGGCCAGCGCCGATAGCGCGGCCGCTATTTCCCCCTAGGGGCAAAAACGGGGCGCTTTGGCGCCCCGTTCCGTTGCTGGCTCGACTTACTCGATCCAGCCCTTTTCCTTGTAGTACTTGGCAGCGCCGGGATGCAGCGGCGCCGACAGGCCGTCCTTGATCATCTCTTCCGGCTTCAGGTTGGCGAAGGCCGGGTGCAGCTTCTGGAAGGCTTCGAAGTTTTCGAAGACCGAGCTGACCACTGCGTAGACCGCATCTTCGGACACGTCTGCCGAGGTCACGAAGGTCGCGCCCACACCAAAGGTCTTGGTGTCTTCGTCGGTGCCGCGGTACATGCCGCCGGGGATGGTCGCGGTGCGGTAGAAGGAGTTTTCTTCCACCAGCTTTTCAACGGCTTCGCCATCGACGGTCACCAGCACCGAGTCACAGGCGGTGGTGGCTTCCTGGATGGAGCCGGACGGGTGACCAACGGTGTAGATCATCGCGTCGATCTGGTTGTCGCACAGCGCTGCGGACTGTTCTGCCGCCTTCAGCTCGGTTGCCAGGGCGAAATCTTCCATGCCCCAGCCCTTGGCTTCCATCAGCACTTCCATGGTGCCGCGCTGGCCGGAACCCGGGTTGCCGATGTTGACGCGCTTGCCTTTGAGGTCGTCAAAGGTCTCGATGCCGGCATCGGCACGGGCGACCACGGTGAAGGGCTCCGGGTGTACGGAGAACACGGCGCGCAGGCCTTCAAACGGACCTTGTTCCTCGAATTTGGAAGTGCCGTTATAGGCGTGGTACTGCCAGTCGGACTGGGCCACACCGAACTGAAGCTCACCTTCGCGGATGGTGTTGATGTTGTAGACCGAACCGCCGGTAGATTCGACGGCGCATTTGAAGCCATGCTCCTTGCGGCCCTTGTTTACCAGGCGGCAGATCGCGCCACCGGTGGGGTAATAAACACCGGTCACGCCGCCGGTGCCGATGGTGATGTATTCCTGCGCGGATGCGGCCGGCGCGACGAAGGCGGCGGTCACCAAAGCACCGATGGTCAGCTTGGTGTGTTTCATGATCAAGTCTCTCCCACTTGTCTTATGATTGGCGGCCCTGCACATGCGCCGCCGGGGCGAAACCGTCCGGGGCGGGCTCTGTAAAACAGAAACCGACAGGCAGGGCGCGTGCAGGTGAAATGCACCTGCAAAAGGTTTCATTGCCACCTCCCCAAGTCAAGGGTGCTATTAATTGACGCACCCCCTAAATCGATATTTTTCCGCGCTTTGACGTGACTTACCAATTTTTCCCCGTCCCGTGTCACCGGCACGGGCGCAGCGACATGAAAAGGTATCTCTTGCAAGGGGAAAAAAGCTGTGGGCGATTCTGTTTCCGGCCACGGATGTCAGCAAATCGTGGACGCGACGCTGCTCGGCGACACGTCGCGAAAATCGCCCAGGTTTGCCAAACTAGGAGGTGACAAACTGACGCTCGCTCTCCTATAAGCTGTGCCAGAATAGCCTCGGCATTGGATCGACCGGGGCAGAAACAGGGGACCCGGCCAACATGCGTTTGAGCCAGATCATTGGAGAGAACCCGTCACTGACCGGGTTCTGGGCGCTGGAGCTTTGCGTGTCAGCAGAAGCCCGAAGACTGCCGATCGATTTCTGCGCTCCGCTGACATGCGATGTCGAGCCAGAGTTCAGATGCACGCCCAGAAAGTGGGACCTGATCCTTGCTGCGGCCCACGAACGTGGGTTGCGTGCTCGCGAACTGTAGCCCTTCAGAACAGGGCAGCCGCCGCCCCTGCCCCGCGAATTTCTGCGGGACAGGGACCTTGGTTGCAAACAGGCGTCACTCAGCCGGTTTCGTGGCCGCTGTGCCGCGCACCCGCTCACGCAACCCCTGCATCACGGCATAAAGGACCGGCACTAGGATAACGCCCAGCACGGTGGCCGCCAGCATGCCGCCGAACACAGCGATGCCGATCGCTTTCTGGCTGGCTGCGCCAGCGCCAGAGGCCGCAATCAGCGGCACGACCCCCAACAAGAACGACAGCGCCGTCATCATGACGGCCCGGAAACGCTGGCTGGCAGCCTCGCGCGCGGCTTCGACAATCGTCTTGCCG
The DNA here is from genome assembly GCF_041224635.1 of Leisingera sp. XS_AS12. Classification (NCBI taxonomy): domain Bacteria; kingdom Pseudomonadati; phylum Pseudomonadota; class Alphaproteobacteria; order Rhodobacterales; family Roseobacteraceae; genus Leisingera; species Leisingera sp. XS_AS12. The sequence continues at coordinate 316,705 of NZ_JBGFGM010000126.1, read as the reverse complement.
GCGGCCCGCTGCTCCATCGCGAACTCGACGATGAGGATGGCGTTCTTGGAGGCAAGCCCGATCAACATGATCATGCCGATCTGGGTGTAGAGGTTGATGTCGCCGCCCATCAAAGCCACCGCGGCGACCGCCCCGAACAAGGCGACGATCACCGATAGCAAGATCGCGACGGGCATGGTCCAGCTCTCGTATTGGGCCACCAGGAACAGGTAGCCGAACAGGACTGCCATGCCGAGGATCACCACGACCAGACCGGCCGAATCGAGCTGCTGCTGGGCAGTGCCGGTCCACTCAAAGGCATAGCCCGGCGGCAAAGCGGTGGCGGCCTCCTCCTGCATCACGCGGATCGCATCGCCGGTGGACAATCCCTCGGCAGGAACCGCCGTGACCGTTGCGGACCGGAAGATGTTATGGCGCTTGAGCAGCACGGGTCCGAGGATGTTTTCAACATCGATGAGGGTCGACAGCGGCACCATCTCTCCAGTTTGCGCCCGCACGTGGAGGTTTCCGATGTCCTCGATCTTTTCCCGATGCGAGCCCTCGGCCTGCAGTAGCACCTTGTAGACCCGACCGAACAGATTGAAATCATTGACGTAGTAGGAGCCCAGCTGGGCCTGCATGGTCTGGAAAACCTCGGAGATCGACACATTCAATGTCTTGGCTTTTTCCCGGTCAAGATCCACGAAGACCTGCGGCACATTCGCCCGGAAGGTCGTGTAGGCCTGGGCAATCTCTGGCCGCTGGTTCGCGGCGTAGACCAGCGCGCCCAACGCCTGGGACAGGTCCTGCGGGCTGCCGCCTGCCGTCTGCTGCACTGCCATCTCGACGCCGGCAGACATCCCCAAGCCCGGGATCGGCGGCGGGTTGAACGCCACGATGCTTGCGGCGGCCTCCTGGTTGGCAATCCCGTATATCTGCCCAAGGATGGCGTCAGGCTGCTGGCTGTCCTCGCCACGTTGGTCCCAGGGGGCAAGGTTGGCGATGATCATTGCACCATTGGCGCTTGCGCCGTTCAGCAGGCTGAACCCGTTGACCAGCACCGTACCTTCTACGCCGGGAATGGCGCGGATTTGCGCGTCCACCCGTTGTGTCACCTGTTCGGTGCGCCCCAAGGCCGCCGCATCGGGCAGCTGGATATCCACGAACAGATAACCATTGTCTTCAGCAGGCAGGAACCCCTTGGAAGACGCATTGAACAATCCGCCGGTCCCCAGCGCCACGGCCGCGATGATCGCAAGGCCGATCAGCGGCAGACGCAGGAAGCGACTGACGACGCTGGTATACCCGTCGCGCAGACCGCCAATTCCCCGCTCAAACAGCGCCAATGCGCCGGACGGGGCGCCCTTGCGGGGCTTCAGGATCAGCGCGCACAGGGCGGGTGACAATGTCAGGGCATTGATCGAAGAGATCACCACAGCGATCGAAATGGTGACCGCGAACTGCGAATACAGCCGCCCGGTGATCCCCGGCATGAAGGTGACCGGGACGAACACCGCAAGAAGCACAAGTGTGGTCGCGATCACCGGGCCGGTGATCTGACCCATTGCGCGGCGGGTGGCTTCTGCCGGTGGCAAGCCTTCTTCGGCAATGATGCGTTCGACGTTCTCCACGACCACAATCGCATCATCCACCACGATGCCGATCGCCAGCACCAGTGCGAACAGCGAAATGGTATTCAAGGACATCCCCATCGCCAGCAGGAAGGCGAATGTGCCGATCAGCGATACCGGAATGGCCACCGCCGGAATGATCGTTGCGCGAAGCGATCCCAGAAAGATGAACACCACCGAGATCACCAGGATGAAGGTCATCACCAGTGTCGAGACGACATCGTTCAGGGACTGTTCGACGAAGTCGGTTGTGTTGAAGGGAACGGTATATTCCACATCGTCCGGAAACGCCGCCGACAGACGCTCAAGCTCCGCGAGAACCGCATCGGACACGGCCAGCGCATTTGCGCCGGGCGCCTGATAGACCGCGAGGATCGTCGAGGGCACACCATCGTTGAAGCCGGACGCACTATAGGTGGAAGCGCCCAGCTCAACCCGCGCCACATCCGAGAGCCGGACCGAGCTGCCGCCACTGCCCGTGCGGATGACGATGTCTTCGAATTCGCTGACTTCGGTCAGCCGTCCCTTGGACTTGATGGTGTATTGAAATACCTGATCGCCCGGCACCGGTGGTGCGCCGACCTGGCCTGCCGAAACCTCGACGTTCTGTTCGCGAATGGCGCCGATCACATCGGAGGGTGCGATACCGAGCCCGGCCATCTTGTTCGGATCCAGCCAGATGCGCATGGCATATTCGAAATTGGTCAGGATATCCGCCTTGCCGACACCTTCGACGCGCGACAAGGCATCCTTGATGTTGATGGCAGCGTAGTTCGACAGGAACACGTTGTCATAGGTGTTACCGGGTGAGGTCAGCGCCGCCACCAACAGCATGTTGGATGAACTCTTCTGGGTGACGACCCCACTGGCCGTCACTTCGGCGGGCAAACCGGCCATCGCCTGGGCCACCCGGTTCTGCACATTGACCGCCGCGATGTCGGGGTCGGTGCCGACTTCAAACGTGACCGCCAGAGAATAGCCGCCGTTGTCCGAGGAGGTGGAGGTCATGTAGACCATCCCGTCAACGCCGTTCACCTGCGCCTCGATCGGTGCGGCGACGCTCTTTTCAACGGTCTCGGCATTGGCCCCGGGATAGCTGGTGGAGACATTCACGACCGGCGGCGTGATCTCGGGGAACTGGGCGACCGGCAATGCCAAGTAGCCGATCACCCCCATCACGGTCAGCACCAGGGAAATGACGATCGCGAACTTCGGCCGCGAAATGAAAATTGACGACAGCATCGGTCAGTCCCCCGCCTGCCCGGCCAGAACCGGATCAACCGCCACGCCTGGCCGGATCTTTTGCAGGCCTTCGACCACCACGCGGTCGCCCTGCGCCAGGCCATCCAGCACGATGATGTCGGCGCCCCGGGCATCGCCCGTCACGATGTAGCGCTGTTCGACCTGGTTCTGATCATTCACCACCAGCACGAACGGCCCCTGCTGGTCGCGCTGTACCGCGACCTGCCGGATCGTCAGCCGGTCAACGGGCTCCTGGGATTGCAGGCCAACCGTCAGGAATGCGCCGTCCAGAAGCAGCCGGTGCTCATTGGGGAATTTTGCCCGCAGGGTGACGGCTCCGGTTGCAGGGTCCACGCGGTTCTCGGCAAAGGCAATGCGGCCACGCTCTTCCAGCGGGGAGCCGTTCGGCAACACCACAAAGACTTCGGGCGCCTGAGTGCTATCAGAGCGGTCAATGCCGCCGGCGTCCATCATCTGCAACACTTCGACGAATTGCTTTTCGTTGAGCGAGAACGACACGTAAATCGGCGCCTCCCGCACGAGGTTGACCAAAGGAGCGCCGCCCGGACTGATAACGTCGCCAAGGCTGACAGCAATACGCCCGATCCGTCCGGAAAACGGAGCCCGGATTTCGGTATAGCTCAGATCCAGCTCGGCCTGGCGAATGGCGGCTTTGGCCGCACGCACCTGTGCCTCTGCCACCAGCTCATTCGCCCTGGCGGTATCCCGGTCTGCCTCCGGCACTGACCCGCGCGCCAACAGTTCCTGCTTGCGCTCGAGTTCCAGCTTGGCCAACTCGAGGTTGGCCTCAGCCTTCGCAAGGTCCGCACGACGGCTCTCCAACACGGCCTCGTAGGAGCTGCGCTCGATCCGGAACAGCACGTCGCCGTCGGTGACTTCGGCGCCGTCCTCAACCAAGATCTCTTCCAGATAGCCACTGACACGTGCGGTGATGTCCGCCTTGTCGATTGCCTCCCCGCGACCAATGAAACTTGCACTGTCCCGGACCGGCTCGATCACCGCCTCCGAAACGGAGACCCGCGGAGTCGCCCCCTGTTGTTGGGCCCATCCGGGATCTGCGCACAGCAAGCCAGCTGCCAGTCCGACGGCAAGCACACTGCGCGCGCGTCCGGCACCAGTACCAATGGATTTCATTGCATAGCCTTTCAAACAATCAGATAAATTCAGGCCACGACCCGTAGCCGTCGCGGCGTTCGCTCTATGTGTAGGTGCATTGAACACTTTGAAAGGTCGCTGCTGCAAGTACGTCGGACCCTGCGGCGAAAATCAGCGCCAATCGCGATGCCCGCGTGCCGCAGCACTTGAACGCGGCGGCAATATCCGAAAGAACCCAAGTGACGAACCCGGTGCTGCGCCGGCAAATGGAAGGATACCTGCAATGAAAGTGAACGGTACACATTACCGCTCCTTGTGGTGGAACGCCCAGCGTGACGTTCTGGAAATCATTGACCAGCGCTGGCTGCCGCATGAATTCCGCATCCAGCCCGTCGAAACACTGCAGGATTTTGCCGACGCCATCGTCGAAATGCGCGTCCGTGGGGCCCCGCTGATCGGCGCCACCGCGGCCTACGGTATGGCGCTGGCAATGCGACAGGACCCGTCGGATGCCGCCATGGACAAGGCCTGGACCTTCCTGAACGAAACCCGACCCACGGCCATCAACCTGCGCTGGGCGCTGGACCGGTGCCGCAGCCACCTGCGACCGCTGTCGCCGGGGCTGCGCGCGGATGCCGCGCTGGCACTGGCCCACGCCATTGCTGATGAGGACGTCGAGATCAACCGTCGCATCGGCGAACACGGGTTGGAACTGATCCGCGAGATCGCCGCCGAAAAACCCGAAGGGGAGCCTGTGCGGCTGCTCACCCATTGCAACGCCGGCTGGATTGCCACCGTGGACTGGGGCACGGCCACCAGCCCGATGTACCAAGCCCATGATGCCGGAATTCCGATTCACGTCTGGGTGGATGAAACCCGTCCCCGCAACCAGGGCGCGCTGACGGCTTGGGAGCTGGGCAGCCACGGCATCAGCCACAACTACATCACGGACAATGCCGGCGGTCACCTCATGCAGCATGGCCTGGTCGACCTCGTCATCACCGGGACCGATCGTACCACCCGCCAAGGCGACGTCTGCAATAAGATCGGCACGTACCTCAAGGCGCTTGCCGCGCGCGACAACGATGTCCCCTTCTACGTTGCCCTGCCCTCGCCCACGATCGACTGGACTGTTCGGGACGGGGTTGCCGAAATCCCGATCGAGGAGCGCAGCGAAAAGGAGATCACCCACGTGCAGGGCAAAACGGCCTCCGGTGACGTCGATACCGTGCAGGTCACGCCAGACGGCACGCCGGGCGGCAACCCGGCGTTCGACGTCACGCCAAACCGTTTGGTGACCGGATTGATTACCGAGCGCGGGATCTGCGAGGCCTCTGAGGCTGGTCTGGCGCGCCTGTTCCCCGAGCTCGCGCAAACCGCACAGGTTTCGCAGGGAGGTACCCTGTGAACCCCCCGTATGAAGACACCACGGCCGTGCGGCAGGCGGTCATTGATGCCTGCCTGCAAATGAATGCAGAAGGCATCAACCAGGGCAGTTCCGGCAATATTTCGGTGCGGGCCGGAAATCAGATGCTGATCACCCCCTCCGGCGTTGCCTACGAAGCGATGACGCCGGATATGCTGGTGCAAATTCCACTGGATGGCAGCCCGGCGCCCGAGGGGCAGATGAAACCCTCCACCGAGTGGCCATTTCATCTGGCGATCCTGCAGGCCAAACCTGCGGTGAATGCCGTTGTTCACGCGCATCCGGTTCATTGCAGTGCCCTTGCGATGAACCGGCAGAGCATACCCGCCTGCCACTATATGGTCGCAGCCTTCGGCGGCACCGACGTGCCGCTCGCGGATTATGCCTTGTTCGGCAGCCGCCAGCTCTCGGACAACATCGTTTCAACCTTGCAAGACCGGTCAGCCTGCCTGATGGCAAATCACGGCGCGGTTTGCACTGGCGAAAGCCTGCCACGCGCCCTGTGGCGCATGGTGGAATTGGAAACATTGGCAAAGGGCTACGCGACGAGCCTCATGATCGGTGAACCGCATATCCTGAGCCAGTCCGAGATGGACGAGGTGATCGCCGCTTTCGCGGATTACGGATTGAAGGACAGCCGTTGAATTTGCGCAAATGCAAACGAAGGCGGATGTATACGCTAAAACACAAAGCCAGAGGCTCTCTGGTTCGTTTTGCTGGATTGCGGAAATGTGGTGCCCAAGGAGAGACTCGAACTCTCACGATGTTGCCATCGGGGGATTTTGAATCCCCTGCGTCTACCATTCCGCCACTTGGGCCACGACCCGTTCCTAGCCAAGCCAGAAGCCGAGGTCCAGAGGCAAAACAACCTACTGACGCGGAAAATTTGCGACCTGAATTTGCGGCATGGCAGAGGTTGACGGACGACTGCCCGCGTGTCACCCCGCTTCTGGATATTGGTTGAGAACGCAAGGCAGATAAGATGCTCAAACCACTGTACAACCAGACGATGGCCTTGGCCGATCACCCCAAGGCGCTCTGGTGGTTGGCGGCCGTTGCGTTCGTGGAAAGTTCGTTCTTTCCGATCCCGCCCGACGTCCTGATGATTCCAATGATTCTGGCCCGCCCATCGCGCGCCTGGCTGGTGGCCCTGGTTGCACTGGTGGCCTCGGTTGCGGGGGGCGTTCTGGGGTATGTGATCGGGGCGTTCTTCTATGACAGCATCGGCCAACCCGTGCTCGAGGCCATGGGCAAAGGCGCGGCCATGGAGGAGTTCAACACACGCTTCAATGACTTCGGCTTCTGGGCCGTGTTGGGCGCGGGTGTGACCCCATTTCCCTACAAGGTCATCACCATCATGTCCGGCTGGACCGGGATGCCGTTGGGAACATTCATTGCGACCTCCATCCTCGCGCGCGCATTGCGTTTTTTCCTTGTGGCAGGTCTGCTGTGGCAGTTCGGCACACCAATCCGTGACTTCATCGAGCGGCGTCTGGGACTGGTCTTCACACTGTTCGTCATTCTCCTGTTCGGTGGCTTTCTGATGATAAGGTATCTCTGAATATGCATCGTATTCTGATCGGGATCGCGGCAGGCGGTTCGGCGGCATTGCTTCTGGGCGCGCTTGGGTTTCAGTACATCGGCCAGATGGCCCCCTGCGACCTGTGCTACATGCAGCGCTACCCCCACGCCGCGGCGGTAGTCATTGGCCTTGTGGCCCTGTTTCTGCCTTGGGCGCTGTTGGCCTATCTCGGCGCCGCCGCCGCGCTGACAACGGCGGCAATTGGCGCCTATCACACCGGCGTTGAGCGCGGCTGGTGGGAAGGCCCGAGCACCTGCACCTCGGGCCCGGTGGGGAACCTGTCCGCCGATCAGCTGATGGAACAGATCATGAGCGCGCCGCTGGTTCGTTGCGACGAAGTGCCGTGGGAGTTGCTGGACCTCTCCATGGCGAGCTGGAACGCCATTGCATCTGTCGCTCTGGCCCTGATCTGGATCGCGGCAGGCAATCACGCCCGCAAGCAGGGCTGACACGAAAGGAGATCATCTGAAGCCAGCAACAGCTTGGCTTCACTGATCTTTTCCCCCTAGGTATCCTTCTTGGTCGCCAACAGAAGATTGGTCTCACTGCTCACGACACCCTCGAATGTCCGGATCTTGGCAAGAGCGGTGTCGAGAGTTTCCAGCGTCTCCGTCCCCAGTTCGACGATCAGATCCCAGCGGCCATTCGTGGTGTGGATCGCCCGCACTTCCGGCAACCCCTGCAGCTGCCGGGTGATACGGCTGGTCCCGCGCCCTTCGATGCCGATCAGCATCAGGCCCCGCACCGGATCACGCAGCACGTCCTCCTTCATCACCACCGTGAACCCGAGGATATCGCCCCGTGCCTGCAGCCGTTCGATTCGCGCCCGGACCGTGGTGCGCGACAGGTTCAGCTCCAGTGCCAGGTCCGACAGCGACGCACGCGCATTGTGGCGCAATGCGGAAACCAGTCGCTCATCCGTTTTGTCCATATCCCACCTCAAATCGATCAGACGTCACCCAATATGACCAAAATGAATGCTGGAATCCATCGCATTTCGGAAGTTTTTATGAGGGTACTCGGATTTTTTTGAGAGGCACTCACCGTGACAAAGCAACATTGCATCCTTATCGGCGCCCCAGTCGACAGTGGCAAGCGCAGGGTCGGCTGCCTTATGGGTCCAGATGCCTATCGCACCGCTGGAATACGCCAGGCCTTGCAGAGCCTTGGCCACAGCGTCGAAGACATGGGCAACCTGTCTCCTGACCCCTATCCCGCAGACGACAACGATGGCCTCCTTCACGCGCCGAACGAAACGATCGCCTGGACCTCGCGCCTCGCCACCGTGGCCGAAGACGCCATGGAGCGTGGCCTTCCGGTCTTCCTGGGCGGAGATCACTCGCTGTCTTTGGGTTCGGTCGTCGGCGTGGCTAATCACGCTGCGCGCCAGAACCGCCCGCAGTTCGTGTTGTGGCTGGACGCTCATACTGACTTCCATACCCCGAAGACCACCGACAGCGGCAACCTGCATGGCACGCCTGTGGGATATTTCACTGGTCGCAAGGATTTCGACGGCTTTCCTGATGTGCCCAACCCCGTGCCACAGGAAAACGTCTGCATGATCGGGCTACGCTCGGTCGACACCGAGGAGCGACTGGCACTGGAGGGCAGCGTGATCCGCACCCACGACATGCGCGACATCGACGAAAACGGCATTGCCGGGCCGCTGAACCGCTTCCTTGAACAGGTGGCCGCCGCCAACGGCATGCTGCATGTGTCGCTCGACGTGGACTTCCTCGATCCGTCCGTTGCGCCTGCTGTCGGCACCACCGTTCCGGGTGGCGCAACCGTGCGCGAGGCCCATCTGGTCTGCGAGATGCTGCATGATTCCGGCCTGATGACCTCGCTCGACCTGGTAGAGCTGAACCCCTTCCTCGACGAGCGCGGCCGCACCGCGCATCTGATGGTGGATCTCTGCGCCTCGGCCCTTGGCCGCCGCGTCTTCGACCGCCCGACCCGGAGCTATCGATGAGCAGCCTGCAAGCCCCTGGCGCGGTGGTGATGAACCGTCCGCACCATTTCCGCCCCAACCCGGAGACCAGCGGAGACAATGCTTTTCAGACACTTGCGCGCAACGATGAAAGTGCTACCGGGATCCAAGCCCGGTCCGAGTTCGACCAGGCGGTGGCAGCTTTACGCGAAGCCGGGGTGACCGTTCACGTCTTCGACGACGAAGGCACCGAAACCCCGGACAGCGTGTTTCCGAACAACTGGTTCTCCACCCATGCCGGCGGCCATATCGCGATCTACCCGATGTTCGCGCCGAACCGCCGCAAGGAGCGGCGCTGGGACGTGATCGAGATGCTAAAGCGCAACTACCGTGTGCAGGACGTGATCGACTATTCCGGCCTGGAACAGGACGGGCTGGCGCTGGAAGGCACCGGCGCCATGGTGCTCGACCATATCGGCCGCATCGCCTACACGGTGAAATCCAACCGCGCCGACCCGGTGCTGCTGGAGCGTTTTTGCACCCACTTCAACTTCGAACCCATGGTGTTCGAGGCCAAGGACGCGCAGGGCCGCGACGTCTATCACACCAACGTTCTGATGGGCATTGGCACCGAATACGCGCTGATCTGCCTGTCGATGCTGCCCGACACACAACGCCGGGCCGAGGTTGCCGCGCGGCTGGAGGAGACCGGCCGCGAGGTGATCGACCTCACCCCCGAACAGATCGCCGCCTTCGCCGGCAATGCGCTGGAGCTCACCGGCAGGCGGCGGCTGCTGGCGCTGTCGGCCCGCGCAGTTGAGGCGCTGAGGCCGGACCAGATCGCCGTGATCGAGCGCAGCGCCGAGCTGCTGCCGCTCTCCATCCCCACCATTGAAACCGCAGGCGGGTCGGTGCGCTGCATGTTGGCAGGCATCCACCTCAGCCCCCGTGAAAGGAAGACAGCATGACCCAACCTTCGGACAAGGCCCTGGTGCCTTTTGTAAGCGTCGACAATATGATGCGTCTTATTCATCACGTTGGGATCGAACAGATGCTGCGTGATCTGGCCGACTACGTGGAGGCCGATTTCAAGCGCTGGGAATTGTTTGACAAGACCCCGCGCGTCGCCAGCCACTCGGAGGTCGGCGTGATCGAGTTGATGCCGACGTCAGATGGCGAAGCTTATGGCTTCAAATACGTAAACGGCCACCCGAAGAACACTTCGGAAGGTCTGCAGACCGTCACCGCCTTCGGCCTGCTGGCGGACGTCTACACCGGGTACCCGGTGCTGCTGACCGAGATGACCATGCTGACCGCGCTGCGCACCGCCGCGACATCAGCTATGGCCGCCAAGTATCTGGCCCCGAAAGGCTCGGACACGATGGCTATGATCGGCAATGGCGCACAGTCGGAATTCCAGACGCTGGCGATGAAGGCCATCATCGGCCTGAAATCCGTACGTCTGTACGACAAGGATCCGGCCGCGACCGAGAAGTGCGCCCGCAACCTGCAAGGGCTCGGGATCGAGGTGGTTTCCTGCAAAACCCCGGAAGAAGCTATCGAGGGCGCGCAGATCCTGACCACCTGCACCGCCGACAAGCAATATGCCACCATCCTGACCGACAACATGGTCGGCAGCGGCGTACACATCAACGCGATCGGCGGCGACTGCCCCGGCAAGACCGAGCTGGCAGCCGGGATCCTGACGCGCTCGGACGTCTTCGTCGAATACCCGCCGCAAACGCGCATCGAAGGCGAGATCCAGCAGATGCCCGAGGATTTCCCGGTAACCGAACTCTGGGAAGTGATCACCGGCAACAAGCCCGGCCGCAACAGCGATCGGCAGATCACCCTGTTCGATAGCGTTGGCTTCGCCATCGAGGATTTCTCGGCGCTCCGCTACATCCGCGATCGCATCAAGGATACCGACTACTTCATCGATCTGGACATGCTGGCCGACCCGGACGATCCGCGCGACCTCTTCGGCATGCTGCAACGGGCCAAGGATTAATCTTAGCAACCCGCCCTTAGCCACTGTTTTACAAAAAGAAATGGCCCCCGCTGCACGCAGTGGGGGCCAGTTTTCACTGATCAGGTTCCTTCGTTGACTGCCCGTGTCCTATTCTTGCCTGGACCATCTCAGCGTTCAGGACAGGCGCACCGGTCCCGGATTAACATGGAAACTTGTAAAACACAGGCTTCCCCAAGCCCCCGCGACACACACTGACTGGAACAGTGCCGCGGAGGCGATTTTTCAGCTACAGCCAGACGTGCCGCCGCAGGTGTTGCATTTCATGCAGGTGCCGTTGCGCACCAATGTGTAGTTTCCGCATTCGCCGCAGGCTTCGCCCTCATAGCCTTGCATTTTTGCCTTGGTGCGTGCGTCCATGCCGCTCGCAGCCGGTGTGGCGGAGTCCGCGACTTCCGGGACCAGCGATTGCAGCGCTGCGATGGGATCGGTGCCTTGGGCCTGCCCGTCAGTCTGGCCGCCTTGCAAGACCACCAGCTCCTGCGGCAGCCGCTTGCGCAGGTACCCGGTGGAGGAAATCTGCTTCAGGACTTCGAGAGACCGCGTTGCTGCGTTTTCGCTGAGCTCGGCCAGGTTGGAGACCCCTTCTTCCTCGCCGCGCCCCAGGTCGTCGAAGGTGGCGCCTTCCGGCTTGACGTGCGCCAGATCGGTGCGATCCAGGTAGCTGACCGCCAGTTCGCGGAACACATAGTCAAGGATCGACGTCGCGTTCTTGATCGAGTCATTGCCCTGCACCATGCCGGCCGGTTCGAACTTGGTAAAGGTGAAGGCATCCACGAATTCTTCCAGCGGCACGCCGTATTGCAGGCCGACAGAGACCGCGATGGCGAAGTTGTTCATCATCGCCCGGAAGCCAGCGCCTTCCTTGTGCATGTCGATGAAGATCTCGCCGAGGGTGCCGTCCTCGTACTCCCCGGTGCGCAGATAGACCTTGTGGCCCCCGACAACCGCCTTCTGGGTATACCCCTTGCGGCGTTGCGGCATCTTCTCACGGTGGCTGCGAACCAGCTCCTTGACCACCACCTTCTCGACCACTTTTTCGGCCAGTGTGGCAGCCTTCTCCCGCGTCGAGCCGCTCTCCAAAATCTCCGCGGCTTCGTCGTCATCCTCGACCAGGGCCGCGGCCAGCGGCTGGCTCAACTTGGAACCATCGCGATAGAGCGCGTTGGCCTTGATGCCGAGGCTCCAGCTCAGCTCATAGGCTTTCTGGCAGTCCTCGATCGTGGCCGAGTTGGGCATGTTGATGGTCTTGGAAATCGCCCCGGAGATGAAGCTCTGGGCCGCGGCCATCATGTAGATATGGCTATCAACACTCAGGAAACGCTTGCCTTTTTTGCCGCAGGGGTTGGCGCAATCGAAGATCGGGTAATGCTCTTCCTTCAGATGTGGCGCGCCTTCCAGCGTCATGGTTCCACATACGTGGTCATTCGCGGCATCGATATCTGCCTTGCTGAACCCCAGATGACGCAGCAGGTCAAAAGTGGGGTCATTCAGTTTCGGTCCGGGAATGCCCAGCACGCCGGTGCAGAAGTCCTCTCCCAAAGTCCATTGGTTGAACACAAAGCGGATGTCGAAGGCCGTCTCCAAGGCGGCGTCCACCTTGGCCAGTTCGTTGGGCCCAAAGCCGTGACCCGCCAGAGAGGTGTGGTTGATCGCAGGCGCGTTTCCGATCGAGCCATGGCCGACGGCGTAGGAGACGATCTCCTGGATTTGCGCCGAACTGTAGCCCAGTTTCTCCAGCGCAGCCGGGACCGAACGGTTGATGATCTTGAAGTAACCACCGCCCGCCAGCTTCTTGAACTTGACCAGTGCGAAATCCGGCTCGATGCCCGTGGTGTCGCAGTCCATCACGAGACCGATGGTTCCCGTGGGTGCGATCACGGTGGTTTGCGCGTTGCGGTAGCCGTGCTTTTCGCCCAGTTCCAATGCCTCGTCCCAGGCGCTGGCGGCCAGATCGGTCAGCAATACATCCGGGCAATTGGCGATATCCAGCGGCACCGGCTTGACCGACAGGCCTTCGTAACCTTCCGCGTTGCCCTTTGCAGCGTTGCGGTGATTGCGGATCACCCGCAGCATATGGTCGGCGTTCTTTGCATAACCCGGGAACGGGCCGAGCTCCGATGCGATCTCTGCCGAGGTCGCATAGGCCACACCGGTCATCAGCGCCGTCAGCGCGCCACACAGCGCCCGCCCCTCGTCCGAGTCGTAGCTGTAGCCCATATTCATCAACAGGCCGCCGATGTTTGCAAAGCCGAGCCCCAGCGTGCGGAAGTCAAAGGACCGCTGCGCGATTTCCTTGGACGGGAACTGGGCCATCATGACCGAGATTTCCAGTGTCAGCGTCCACAGGCGACACGCGTGCATGTAATCATCAGCCTGGAACTGCCCGTCCTTCAGGAAGCTCAACAGGTTCAGAGAGGCAAGGTTGCACGCGGTGTCATCCAGGAACATGTATTCCGAACAAGGGTTTGAACCGCGAATTTCACCGTCTTCCGGGCACGTATGCCATTCGTTCACAGTGTCGTGGAACTGAATGCCCGGATCTGCACAGGCCCAGGCCGCGTGCCCCACCTTCTCCCACAGATCACGCGCCTTGACCACTTTGGCCACTTCGCCGTCAGTGCGGTTTACCAGCTCCCAGTCCGCATCTTTTTCCACGGCGTGCAGAAACGCGTTGGTGACCCGGATCGAGTTGTTGGAATTTTGCCCCGAAACGGAGTTGTAAGCCTCGGAGTCCCAGTCCGTGTCATAGGTCGGGAACTCGATCGAGGTATGCCCCTGCTTGGCGTAATCCAGCACCCGTTTGATGTAGGTCTCGGGGATGGCAACCTTCTTGGCTTCGCGGATTGCCTTTTTCAGCCCCTCGTTGACAGCAGGATCGTAGGCGTCCGCTTCGGCACCGTCCCAGCTCCGGATCGCCTCGAAGATACCGTTCAGCATCTTCTCGTGCATTTTGGACCCGGCGACGATCGAGGCGACCTTCTGCTCCTCGAGCACCTTCCACTGGATGAAATCTTCGATATCCGGGTGGTCCGCATCGACGATCACCATCTTGGCTGCCCGCCGCGTGGTACCACCCGACTTGATCGCGCCCGCAGCGCGGTCGCCAATCTTCAAAAAGCCCATCAGGCCGGAAGACCGCCCGCCGCCGGAGAGAGGCTCGCCCTCGGCACGCAGGTGCGAGAAGTTCGTTCCGGTGCCCGAACCATATTTGAACAGCCGCGCCTCACGCACCCAAAGGTCCATGATGCCGCCATCCTTGACCAGATCGTCAGACACCGACTGGATGAAGCAGGCATGCGGCTGCGGGTGCTCGTAGGCGCTGTCGGACTTGGTCAGCTCACCCGTCTGGTAGTCGACGTAATAATGCCCCTGGGCCGGGCCGTCGATGCCGTAGGCCCAATGCAGACCGGTGTTGAACCACTGCGGCGAGTTCGGGGCCGACCGCTGCGTGGCGAGCATATAGCGCATTTCGTCGTAGTAGGCGCGCGCATCTTCTTCCGAGGAGAAATACCCCCCCTTCCAGCCCCAATAGGCCCATGCCCCCGCCAGGCGGTCGAACACCTGCTTGGAGGAGGTTTCACTGCCAAAGCTGGCGCCCTGTGCAGGAACCGAACGCCAGAGGAACTCCGGCACGCCCTTTTCGCGAACCTTTTTCAGCTTCGACGGCACGCCAGCTTTGCGGAAGTACTTCTGCGCGATGACGTCGCTGGCGACCTGGCTCCAGCTTTCGGGAATTTCGATATTTTCGAGCCTGAAGACGATCGTCCCATCGGGGTTCCGGATTTCCGAGGTCGCGGAAACAAAGCCGAGATCCGCATATGCATCCTGTCCGGCCTTGGTGAATTTGCGTTCGATCTTCATGCTCTGCCCCTTTGTCAAGCACTGGTCATTCACGTGTCACGGTGCCCCCAGCACCCGTTAACACCGGCCACCCAAAGCAGAATCCAACTCCTCACCACGACATGGCGCGTCCAAGACCTGCGAGGGCCAGACCAGATAGGTTGTCTGCTGTTATCAGCGTTGTTGCCGCGGCAATTAACCCCACCAGATTTAGTGCCAGTGCAACCGGTAAACACAATTTGACGTATTCCACCATAAAGGGTCAACGCAAAATTTACGCCTTTGAGGCCATCTTTGCTGTTGACGCTCTCAGCCGCATCTAGGGTCGCCGAAGCTGCGACGATTCATCCACAGATCGACACCAGAGCAGGGATGCATGCGGTCGATCGAAGGCAGCCGTATTTCTTCCATCCGCCTAACAACTTGTCCGGAGCGCGTCAAATGCGACCGCCTGTCCGCCAAGTCTGACTTACCGGAAATTGCCCGCTTGGGTCGCAAAGATGCGCTGGCGTATATTTTACGCTGGCACCTCTTTGGTTTGATGATCGCGGATTTGAAGATGGCCGCTCGCGCCGCGCGATTGACGCCTTCTGGCGTCAGCCGGTTAACAAACCCCTAACAAGGGGTTAACAATCCCTTAACACCATCGCGCCGATCCACAGTGCACCTGGGCAGCAACAGAATCAGCCTGCCCACCCCGAGAAAGGTGCAAACAAGCGATCTGATCATTTTGATGATAAGTGGTCGGGGCGGCGAGATTCGAACTCACGACCCCCTGTACCCAAAACAGGTGCGCTACCAGACTGCGCCACGCCCCGGACCGTGCGCTTTCCTATATCCGCCTGACTGATTTGAAAAGCCCTAACAGGGCCAAACTGCGCTATCTTGCGAAAAAATTTCGTGTTGCATCTGGCTGCCGATGGCGATGCCATAGCGACGCGCAAGCCCGGCGTTGATCTCCAGGACCGCAAACACCTCATTGCCGCCATGTATGGGCGTCAGATCGCCGGGAACCGCGTTTTCATGCACGCGCGTGACCCGCCCCTGCCTGTCCAGAAAGATCAGATCCAGCGGGATCAGCGTATTCTTCATCCAGAAGGCCACGGGCTGCGGGCGCTCGTACACGAACAACATCCCTGCCCCGCGGGGCAAGGTCTCGCGAAACATCAGCCCACGGGCGCGCTCGGTCTCAGAGTCTGCGATTTCAACGGTGAACGAGGTCTGTCCCCAATCGCCCCGCAGCTGCACCTTATCGGCGGAGCAGCCTGCGAAGGCGGGTACGGCGGCGACGCTCAGGAGCGCTGCAACGGCCATGCTGAGCAAAGCGCGCCGCAGCCCCATAGCGTCAGTCCCGCGTGTCCGAGGAAAGCGCGGCTTCCCACGCCAGAACTTCCACGGCCATCCGGCCGCGTTTGCCGTCGATGACGCGCATAGCCAGCGCCTCACCCGGCTGCAGGTCCGCGAGGCCCGACTGACGGAGCACTTCGACGTGCAGGAACACGTCTTCGTCCCGGCCAAAGACATTGGCAAAGCCGAACCCCTTGCCCTTGTCGAACCACTTCACCCGTGCAGGCTCAAGCGGCTCATCGCGCAGGCTGCTCATATCAAGATCGGCAAAATCGCTGAGCACCGGCGTGTCACTGCGCTCGGGCGGCTGGATCGACAGAACCTCGACCGCTTGCACGCCGCGACCGGTCTGATGGGTCACCACTTCGATGCGGGCGCCGTCGGCCACCGAGCTTTGTCCGAAATTACGCAAGACATTTACATGCAGCAGAATGTCCGGGCCGCTCTCGTCGGAAACCACGAACCCATAGCCCTTGGCCGGGTCGAACCACTTCACCAGCCCTTGTACCTGCTGCAAGCTGCTGAGATCTTCTGCCACTTAATGTTCCCACATATTTTTTATATTTTGACGCTGATCAGATGCGCGATTCTGACATTGGAGTTCAAGTTAAAAAGTCTTGAAATTGTCACGAATTCGCTATTGACCCACGGTTAACATTGGTTAATCCGATCAAGGATTCAAGCGGACAACCTCCCAATTCGCCGATACTTCCGTACGTCGCCAGCGAAATCGATCATGCAGCCGGAAGGCGCCATCGGCCCAAAACTCGATTTCCAGCGGTGCCAAACGATAGCCCCCCCAGAACGGTGGACGCGCGGGGTTTGCCCCCTGTTTTGCCGTTACCTTGGCAACTTCGGCCAGCAGGGCCGCACGGCTTTCAAGCGGCTGCGATTGCTGCGAGGCCCAGGCCCCCAGCCGACTTTTGAGTGATCGTGACCGAAAATATTCATCTGCCTTGGCCCCGTCCTCGCGGGCGATCAGGCCGCGGACACGGATCTGGCGACGCAGGGTCTTCCAGTGCATCACGAAGGCCGCCTTGCCCGCCTGGTCCAGTTCCCGGGCCTTGGCACTCTGGTAATTGGTGTAGAAGACAAAGGCGTCATCCTCGATCTCCTTCAGCAGAACCATCCGGCTGTTCGGCAATCCGGTTTCATCAACCGTGGCAAGCGCAATGGCGTTGGGATCATTCGGTTCGCTGGTTTCCGCTTCGGCCAGCCAAGCCCGCGCGATGGCAAAAGGATCATCGCCTGCAAAAATTCCGGATCTGTCTGACATCGGACACCTCGGTTGAACTTTTCCCGCAACCTATGCAGCTTCCCGCCCCACGACAAGGCCGTGAAGGCTTGATGCGGTGCGCCCGGCATATTAAACACCGCCTAATTCAATAGAACACAGGCGGAGTACCCTGCATGTCTAGTCAACTGATGGCCGGTAAACGCGGCCTCATCATGGGCCTGGCCAACGACAAATCGATTGCCTGGGGCATCGCCAAAGCTTGCGCCGAGGCCGGTGCTGAGCTGGCGTTTTCCTACCAGGGCGAGGCTCTGAAAAAACGTGTCGGCCCGCTGGCCGAACAGCTGGGCAGCGACATCGTCCTGCCGTGTGACGTCTCCGACGAAGGGTCGATCGACGCTTTGTTCGCAGCGCTGGAAGAGAAATGGGGCAAGCTGGACTTCGTGGTGCACGCCATTGGCTTCTCCGACAAGAACGAACTGCGCGGCCGCTACGTCGACACCACCCGCGGCAACTTCCAGATGACCATGGACATCTCGGTGTATTCCTTCACCGCCGTTGCCAACCGCGCCGAAAAGATGATGAACGACGGCGGTTCGCTGCTGACGCTGACGTATTACGGCGCAGAGCAGGTGATGCCACATTATAATGTGATGGGTGTGGCCAAGGCCGCGCTGGAAGCCTCCGTGAAATACCTGGCCGAGGATCTGGGCAAGGACGGCATCCGCGTCAACGCGATCTCCGCCGGCCCGATCAAGACGCTGGCCGCGTCCGGCATCGGTGATTTCCGCTACATCATGAAGTGGAACGAATACAACTCGCCGCTGCGCCGCAACGTGACCATCGACGATGTCGGCAAATCCGCGCTTTACCTGTTGTCCGACCTCAGCTCCGGCGTGACCGGGGAGAACCTGCACGTGGACGCGGGCTATCATGTCGTCGGCATGAAGGCCGTGGACGCGCCAGATATCACCAAGTAACAAGAAACCAGCCACTCCAGCCTGATCCGGGCGAGCTTTCCCGGTTCAGGCACTCTGGCGCGACCTCGCGGGGAGCAAACACCATGACAGACCGTCTGCCACACGAAAAAGGCTTTCACATCAGCTGGGATCAGATCCACCGCGACAGCCGGGCCCTGGCCTGGCGCCTCGACGGTCAGGGGCCGAACGGCACCCCCTGGCGCGCCGTTGTGGCGATCACCCGCGGCGGCATGGCGCCCGCGATGATCGTCAGCCGCGAGCTGGACATCCGCACGGTCGACACCATTTCGGTGAAGTCCTACCACCATCAGGCCCAGGGTGAGGCAGAGGTGCTGAAGGCCCCGGATGCCAAGCTGATGGGCGACGGCGAGGGTGTGCTGATCATTGATGACCTCGTGGACAGCGGCAAGACACTTGAGCTTGTGCGCCAGATGTACCCCAAGGCCCATTTCGCCACCGTTTACGCCAAGCCCAAGGGGCGGCCGATGGTCGATACCTTCATCACGGAAGTGAGCCAGGATACCTGGATCTTCTTCCCATGGGACATGGCGCTGCAATATGTCGAACCCTACCGCGGCAAGGACTGACCCCCTGCCCGGCCGACCGACTTGTGAACGGGGATGCGCCATCGTGGCGGCATCCCCGTTTTCTTTTAACGGACCGCATTTGGTCCGCGCGGCCCGGTCTGAAACCGGATTTCCTGCGCACCTTTACAGCTTGAGGTACACCAGACGCCGTGTCAGACATGTCGCGCCGCAAGAGCACCAAGAATATTTCAACATTGCCGCCGACAGGACATTGCATGACTACCCCCCGCACACAGGCCACCTTTGTCTCGCCCATCGTCGAATCGCGCCGCTGGCTTGACGGCGTGGACTTCCCCAAAAACCGGCCTCTGCTGAACGTCAGCCAGGCGGCTCCTGCCGAAGCCCCGCCCGAAGGGCTGCGCCGGGCCATGGCCGAGGCCGTCCTGCAGGACACCGCCGCGCATCTCTATGGGCCCGTGCTGGGCAACCCGGACCTGCGGCGGACGCTGGCGGCGCAGATCTCCAGCCATTACGAGGCACGGATCACGGCGGATCAGGTGGCCATCACCTCCGGCTGCAACCAGGCCTTTGCCGCCACCATATCCGCGCTCTGCGGCGAAGGGGACGATGTCATCATCCCGGTCCCTTGGTACTTCAATCACAAGATGTGGCTGGACATGACCGGCGTCCGCGCGCAGCCGCTTCAGGTCGGGCCGGGCATGCTGCCCTCGGTCGCCGAGGCCGAGGCGCTGATCACGCCCCGCACGCGGGCCATCGTGCTGGTCACGCCCAACAACCCGACCGGCGTCGAATACCCCGCCGAACTGCTCCGCAACTTCTTTGAGCTCGCGCGCGCCCGCGGCCTCACGCTGATTGTGGACGAGACCTATCGCGATTTCGACAGCCGCGAGGGCGCGCCGCACGGGCTTTTCCAGTTGCCGAACTGGCCCGAGACGCTGATCCACCTCTATTCGTTCTCCAAGGCCTACCGGCTTACCGGGCACCGGGTCGGCGCGATTGCCGCCGCACCGGCCAGGCTGTTTGAAATGGAGAAGTTCCTCGACACCGTCACCATCTGTCCGGCGCAGCTCGGACAGATCGGTGCCCTTTGGGGGATCGAAAACCTTGGCAGCTGGCTGGCAGAAGAGCGGCGGGAAATCCTTGCCCGGCGCGCCGCCATCGAAGCTGGCTTTCCCACCCTTGCCGCCCGCGGTTGGAAACTCCTGGGGTGCGGGGCCTATTTCGCCTATGTCGAGCATCCCTTCGAGCAAAGCGCCGAGGACATCGCGCGCAGGCTGGTCGCCGAGGCCTCGGTGCTGATGTTGCCGGGCTCGATGTTCATGCCGGCGGACAATCCGGACGGCGCGCGCCAGTTCCGGATTGCTTTTGCCAATGTCGATGTCGACGGCATCGCAGAGTTGTTCGACCGGCTGGCGGCATTCGACGCCTGAAGCGTTCCGGTCACACCGCAATCACCTTGCTCCGCTGCGAGCAGCCGCGTATTCAGTCAGCGGCATTTATTCCCGTCGGGGCCGCTCCCCGCAGGACACATCACTAAAGAGGGCATCATGGCCGCAGGCATGAAAAAGCTATCAAAAACCTTTGTCTGGATCCTGATGGGGATGCTGATCGTGGGTCTCGCCGGTTTCGGCGCGGTGAACTTCACCAGCTCGGCGTCGTCTGTTGCCCGCGTCGGCGATCAGGAAGTGCGCATTGCCGACTACGTGCGCGAGCTGCGTCGTGAGCAACAGTCGCTGCAATCCCAGACCGGCCAGCCCGTCACCATGGCGCAGCTCAGCGCCTTCGGGATCGATCGCATGGTTCTTGGACGGCTGATCTCAATCGCTGCCCTCGATCACGAAGCGGCCGAGCTGGGACTGTCGATTGGCGACGAAAACCTGATCAAGGAACTTGCCGCCATTGACGCGTTTCAAGGCGTGGACGGCAAATTCGACCGCGAGGCCTACAGCTTTGCGCTCAACAATGTCGGGTTGAGCGAAAACGAATTCGAGGCCGATCTGCGCCGCGAGGCCGCACGCACCCTGATCCAGGGCGCGATACTGGCTGGCGCTGACATGCCTGACACGCTGACAAAAACGCTGACCGACTACATCGGTGCGCGCCGCAGCTTCTCCTACGTGCAGCTGAATGCAGGCGACATTGCCCTCACCGCCGAGGTGCCGTCGGACGAAACGCTGCGGGAATATTACGACGCGCATCAGGAGCGGTTCATGCTCCCGGAAACCAAGGTCATCACCTATGCGGCGCTGCGTCCCGACATGCTGCTGGACGAAATCGAAATCCCGAAGGAAAATCTGGAGAAGCTGTTCCACGATCGTGCCGACCAGTACCAGCAGCCTGAGCGGCGGCTGGTCGAACGCCTGGTCTTCGCGGACGAAGAACGCGCCGCCAGCGCCAAGGCGCAGCTGGAAACCGGTGGTGCCACCTTTGAAAGCCTGGTCGAAAGCCGCGGCCTCAACCTGCAGGACATCGACTTGGGCGACGTTGCAATGGGCGAACTCGGCGCGGCTGGCGAAGCGGTCTTCTCGGCGGAAGTTGGCGATGTCGTGGGCCCGCTGCCCTCGGATCTCGGCCCTGCCCTGTATCGTGTGAACGGCCGCCTCGAGGCGCAGATCACCCCGTTTGAGCAGGCGGAACCCGAACTGCGCGAAGAGCTGGCATCCGACCGCGCCCGTCGCCTGGTGGAGGCTCAGTCGGAAGACATCGACGATATGCTGGCCGGCGGTGCCACCCTCGAGGAACTGGCAACCGAGAACGGCCTGGAGCTGGCCCAGATCCACTGGACTGGCGAAGACAGCGAAGGCATCGCCGCCTACCAGGAGTTCCGTGCCGCCGCCGCCAAGGTGACCGAGGAAGACTTCCCCGAGGTGGACTTTCTCGAAGATGGCAGCCTGTTCGCCCTGCGCCTCGACGAAATTCTGCCAGAACGCCCGCAGCCCTTTGCCGAAGCGCGCGACAAGGTTCTCGCAGCATGGCAGGCTGATCGTCTGGCTGCCGCCCTGCGCGATCAGGGCGAGGCAATCCTTGCCGCCGCCGAAGACGCCGGCAGCTTTGCCGAGGATGCGGAAGTCATCACCGAGAATGGCCTGACCCGCACCGCCTACCTGGAGAGCGTTCCGGCCGACCTGATGGAGCAGGTGTTCGAAATGCAGCCGGGCGAGTTCCGCCTTGTGCAGGATGCGAACTCCGTCGTGATCGTGCGGCTCAACAGCACCCTGCCGCCCGAGGAAAGCGATGACCTGGCCCTGCTGACCCAGGCCCTCGGCGCGCAGCTCGACCAGTCGCTGGGACAGGCGCTGTTCCAGGCCTACATGCAGGACGTGCAAACCCGCGCGGAGCCCCGCGTTGACCAGCAGGCGCTGAACGCAGCGCAGGCCAACTTCCAGTAACATAGGCACGGACCATGGCTCTGACCCCGGATTTCGACACATTTGCAAAGGCGTATGAGGCCGGTGAAAACCAGGTTGTCTACGCCCGCCTGGCTGCCGATCTCGACACCCCCGTGTCGCTGATGCTCAAACTGACAGGCGCCCAGAAGGACGCCTTCATGCTGGAGTCCGTCACTGGCGGCGAAGTGCGCGGACGCTACTCGATCATCGGCATGAAACCCGATCTCGTCTGGCGCTGCCATGGGGAGCAGTCCTCGCTGAACCGGTCCGCACGGTTTGACGCCGAGGCTTTTTCGCCGCAGGACGGCAACCCCTTGGACAACCTGCGCGCCCTGATCGCCGAAAGCAGGATTGACCTCCCCGACGATCTGCCACAGGCCGCGGCAGGGCTTTTCGGCTATCTCGGCTATGACATGATCCGCCTGGTCGAGCATCTGCCGGACGTTAACCCGGACCCGCTCGGGCTGCCGGATGCACTGATGATGCGCCCCTCTGTCATCGCCGTGCTCGATGGCGTAAAGGGCGAGGTCACGGTGGTCTCACCAGTGTGGGTCAGCGAAGGGCAGGCCGCCCGCGCCGCCTATGCCCAGGCGGCGGAACGGGTGATGGACGCCGTGCGGGATCTGGAACGCTCCATGCCGTCGGAAAGCCGCGATCTGGGCGACGCCGACGAGGTCGCGCCGCCACAGTCAAACTTCACCAAGGACGGCTACATGGCCGCGGTCGAGAAGGCCAAGGAGTACATCCGCGCAGGCGACATCTTCCAGGTGGTTCCGGCACAGCGCTGGACCCAGGAATTCCGTCAACCGCCGTTTGCGCTCTATCGTTCGCTGCGCCGCACCAACCCGTCGCCGTTCATGTTCTACTTCAACTTCGGCGGCTTCCAGGTGGTTGGCGCAAGCCCCGAAATCCTGGTCCGCGTCTTCGGGCAGGAGGTCACGATCCGTCCGATCGCGGGCACCCGCCCCCGTGGCGCAACGCCCGAAGAAGACAAGGCGCTGGAGGCCGATCTGCTGGCCGACAAGAAGGAGCTGGCGGAACATCTGATGCTGCTGGACCTCGGCCGCAACGACACGGGCCGGGTCTCCAAGATCGGCACCGTGCGCCCGACAGAGAAGTTCATCATCGAACGCTACAGCCACGTGATGCACATCGTCTCCAACGTCGTCGGTGAACTGGCCGAGGACAAGGACGCGCTGGACGCCTTCTTTGCCGGAATGCCCGCGGGCACCGTCTCCGGCGCCCCCAAGGTGCGCGCGATGGAAATCATCGATGAGCTGGAGCCGGAGAAGCGCGGTATCTACGGCGGCGGTGTCGGCTATTTTTCCGCAGGTGGCGACATGGACATGTGCATCGCCCTGCGCACCGCCATCGTCAAGGATCAGAAGCTCTACATCCAGGCCGGGGGCGGCGTTGTCTATGACAGCGATCCCGAGGCGGAATACATGGAAACGGTGCACAAGTCGAATGCCATCCGGCGCGCCGCGGCAGACGCCGCGCGTTTCACTGGGAACGGCAATCGCTGAACGGTGGAAAACCTCATCGACAGGTGTCTGTCGAGATAGATTCCGGCCAATAGCAACGGCGCCCGATCCGGGCGCCGTTTTTTCATGGTTATTTCGGCGGCAGCTTGGCCAGCAGGCTGGCGGACACCGGTGCCAGGGCGACGCGGCTCGCCCGGTCCTGAAGCCCCCAGATCAGCAGAGCGGAAATCGTATCCGGCCGCAGCCGACCCAACATGATCACCGCGCCCTCCTGCCCGGCCCGGAAGGCCGCCTGATCCAGGAAGCGCCGGATTGCACGTGGGTCCTGCCCGGCACCGTCGAAATCCCGGAACACCACGCCCGCGGGAACCCCGTCACGCAGCGCCAGTTTCTGCACCGTGTTCAAGCCGCTGTTCTGGGTCACCAGTCCGTAACCAGCTGATGCGGCCACGGCCGCAACCTGATCCGCCAGCGGGCGGTTTCCCTGCACCCCGGTCTCCACCCCTTCGAGGATGGCCACTGCTTCGGGCAACTGCCGCCGCCAGACCTCCAGCGCCGTTTCGGCATCCTGCGGCGCAGCGTCGCGGGGCAAGTCCGCCAGCATCAGGACTTCGAACCCGGCCGCGCGCCGTGCCGCCATTTTGGCGGCGGCATCGGGGTCCTCCGGGTCGATTGCAAAGCTCAAGGGATAGGGGAACTCCGCCAGCGCCTCGGCTCCGACAGCGCCCTCATCGTCGATCAGTACAATGGACATCAGCGGCCGCCCGTCCCGGTTCTCGAAGGGTTCGGAGTAAGCCGCAAAAGGCAGAACTCCGGATGCAACTGCGCTGATCCGCTCTTCGTCATCCCGTTCGGTCAAGGGCACCACCGGCGTTCCGATCTGCGGCGACAGGCCGGCGGTGTCTTCGACCTGATCGGTCTCGGCCTCACCTGAAGGCGTTTCCGCTTCGGGCAGGTCGGTGTCGCTTGCCTCGGTCTCCGGCACTGGGGGCGCAATGCCGATCACAGGCAGCGTCGTGGCGCGCGGCGGGGTGCCAATGTCCGGAGCCTGCGACACAGCCTCACCAGAGGGCGGCGTGACAACCGTCACCGCATCGGATCGAGGGGCGTCCTCGGGTGCGACAACGGGGTCATCACCTGGCGGAAGTGTCGCCAGAACATCCTCCGCATCCTCTTGCCGATCGTCGGCGTCACTTTCCACCGGCAGCGGCGCAGGGTCTGTCGCGGCGACAACGGCAGCCTCGGTCTGCGGCGCAGGCGGGACCTCGGGCTGTTGCAGCTGCGGCTGCGGCTCCGTTATCGTTTCTGCCCCACCGACCGCGGGCGCCTGGGCAACATCCGGTCCATCCGTCTCGGCGATTGCCGTATCCGCGCTCACCTCGGGGCGTTGCGTCGGCGTGGTATCTGCATCTGCCAAATCACTCAGATCGTCGGGGGCAACCAGCGAACCAGGGCCGGTCGGCTGCGCCTCGGCGAGGTCAGCGTCTCGCGCCAGTTCCTGCGTCGGCGCGTCCTGTCCGCTTGGCGCGCCATTCGGCAGCTGTGGGGTGGCACCGGTTTCAGGTGCCGGGGACAGCGGCGCATCGCTTGCAGCCTCGCTGCTCGCATCCGCATTGTCAGTGGTCTCGACCATCTCGGGCGCAGGCTGCGACCTCGAACCGGCCTCAGCAGGGCTTGGGGCCAGATCACCTGTAGCGCCAACCGGCTGATCCACCGTTGGTGCGCCGGAGGTCAGCCGCTCGGGCAATGGCACCGACAGCGACAACATCATCATCCCGCCTGCAGCCAGCAACGCTCCGACACTCACGCCGCCCAGAAATCCCCGCATGCCTGTTCTGCCTCTCAATCCGTATTGCCTGTGGCGCGTCCGACTGCGACTTCGACCGCGGGCCTGTTGCCGCCCGCTCAGGTCAATCGCCTTTCCTGCCCTTGACGCTGCCTCTTATCCCTGAACATGTATGTTGCAACGACTATACTGCGGCGCGGCCCCCGCCCGCCACCCTTAAAAGAGCCCGCCAAGATGCTGCTGCTGATCGACAACTACGACTCCTTTACCTACAACCTCGTCCATTACCTCGGTGAGCTTGGCGCGGAAATGGAAGTGCGCCGAAACGATGCCATCGACGTGCAGGAAGCCATGGCCATGAAGCCCGCGGGCATCCTGCTGTCGCCGGGCCCCTGTGATCCGGACCAGGCGGGCATCTGCCTCGCCCTGACAGAAGCCGCCGCCGAAACCCGCACGCCGCTGCTTGGCGTTTGCCTTGGCCATCAGACCATTGGACAGGCCTTTGGTGGCAAGGTGGTGCGCTGCCATGAGATTGTGCACGGCAAGATGGGCGCGATGCACCACAAGGATGTTGGCCTTTTCAAAGGTTTGCCCTCCCCGTTTGAGGCAACTCGCTATCACTCTCTGGTAGTGGAGCGCGAAACACTTCCCGCCTGCTTGGAGGTCACCGCAGAATTGGAAGACGGGACCATCATGGGGCTTCAGCATCGGGACCTTCCGATTCACGGGGTGCAGTTCCACCCAGAGTCCATTGCCTCGGAACACGGCCACGCGTTGCTGAAAAACTTTCTTGACGTGATGAAGGTGCCGGCATGAGCGAACAGCTGAAACCGCTGATCGGTGCCGCCGCCGAACGCTCCCTGACCCGCGCGGAGGCTGAACAAGCCTTTACCCTGCTGTTCGAAGGCGAAGCCACGCCCAGCCAGATCGGCGGTTTGTTGATGGCGATGCGCACCCGGGGTGAAAGCGTTGATGAATACGCCGCGGCGGCCGCCGTGATGCGCGCCAAGTGCAACCCGGTCAAGGCCCCGGCCGGAGCCATCGACATCGTCGGCACCGGAGGGGACGGCAAGAACACGTTGAACATCTCCACCGCGACGGCCTTTGTGACCGCGGGCGCCGGCGTGGTGGTGGCCAAACATGGCAACCGCAACCTCAGCTCCAAATCCGGCACCGCGGATCTGCAATCGCAGATGGGGATCAACGTGATGATCGGGGCCAAGGTCGTGGAGAAGGCCATAAACGAGGCCGGGATCGGCTTCATGATGGCGCCCATGCACCACCCCGCGGTGGCGCATGTCATGCCGACCCGGTCCGAACTGGGCACTCGCACGATCTTCAACATTCTCGGCCCGCTGACCAATCCAGCAAACGTCAAGCGGCAATTGACCGGTGCGTTCAGCCGCGATCTGATCCGTCCGATGGCTGAAACGCTCAAGGCACTGGGGGCCGAGCGCGCATGGCTGGTTCATGGCTCCGATGGCACGGACGAGCTGACAATCACGGGTGTAAGCTGGGTCTCGGCACTGGAAGAAACCGGTGAAATCAACGAGATGGAAGTCCACCCTGAACAGGCTGGCTTGCCCGTGCACCCGTTCGAGGCGATCGTCGGCGGCACGCCCGAGGACAACGCGAAAGCCTTCCGGGCCCTGCTGGCTGGCGAACCCTCCGCCTATCGTGATGCGGTGTTGCTGAATGCCGCCGCCGCCTTGGTCGTGGCAGGCCATGCCTCGGATCTGAAGGACGGCGTGGCCAAGGCTGCTGACTCCATTGACAGCGGTGCGGCCAAGGCCAAGGTCGAGGCGCTCGCCCGGATCACATCACAAGCATGACCGAGCTGCCGTCCGGGCTGGGCCAATGGGCCCAGCTTCCATTTTTCTCGGATCACTGGCCTGCCATTGCGTCTGCCTTGCGCGCGGATCAGCGAGACATTCTGCCGCCAGCACCGCAACGGTTCGCGGCACTGGAGCTGACCCAGCCGGACGCCACACGCGTCGTTATACTGGGGCAGGATCCCTATCCCACGCCGGGCCATGCGCATGGGCTGGCGTTCTCCACGGCACCGGACGTGCGTCCTCTTCCCCGCTCCTTGTCGAATATTTACAAGGAGTTGGAGGATGATCTTGGCATCCGTCGCCCCAATGGCGACCTGCGCGGTTGGGCGCAGCAAGGCGTATTGCTGCTGAATACGGCGCTAACCGTTCCAGCCGGGGCGGCGAACGCGCATCAGAACCTGGGCTGGCAGCATCTGGTTCACCAGGTCCTGGCGCTCACCTCGTCTCGGCCGACGGCATTTCTCCTTTGGGGAAATGCTGCGCAAAAGCTTGAAAAACATATCAAACCGGGCGATCACCTGATCCTGAAAACCGCGCATCCCTCGCCGCTGTCGGCGCGGCGCGGCTTCTTCGGCTCACGACCCTTTTCGCGGGTTAACACTTGGCTCGCCGCCCGTGGCGAAGATACCATAGACTGGAACGCAGGAACGGAGGCACCGGCATGACCGAAAACGTGCTCGACAAGATCAAGGCCTACAAGCTCGAAGAAGTGGCCGCGGACAAATCTGTCAAACCGCTCGAAGCAGTGGAGGCCGAGGCCCGCGAAGCCTCGCCTGTACGCGGCTTTGCCCGCAGCCTGATGCGCGCAAGCCGGACCGGGTATGGCCTGATTGCAGAAATCAAGAAGGCCAGCCCCTCCAAGGGATTGATCCGCCCGGACTTCAATCCGGCCGAGCTGGCCAAAGCCTATGAGGCAGGCGGCGCGACCTGTCTTTCGGTGCTGACCGACACGCCCAGCTTCCAGGGGGCCAAATCCTTCCTGACCGAGGCCCGCGATGCCTGCGCCCTGCCCGCGCTGCGCAAGGATTTCATGTATGACCCCTACCAGGTCGCCGAGGCCCGCGCCTTGGGGGCGGACTGCATCCTCATCATCCTCGCCTCCGTGTCGGATGCCCAGGCGCAAGAGCTGGAGCAATGCGCCTTTGACTGGGAAATGGACGTGCTTCTGGAAGTGCACGACGAGCAAGAGCTGGAACGTGCCTGCCTCTTGAAATCGCCGCTGATGGGGATCAACAACCGCAACCTCAAGACCTTCGAGACCTCGCTGGACACCACCCGCACCCTGTCGCGTCTGGTGCCGCCGGATCGCACGATTGTTTGCGAAAGCGGCCTGTTCACGCCGCAGGATCTGGCCGATATGGCACGCTATGGCGCCCGCAACTTCCTGATCGGCGAAAGCCTGATGCGACAAGAGGACGTGGCGACGGCAACCCGCAAGATCCTGGACAACCCTCTGACGCCAAACGCGATGTAATTCAGGGAGTTACAGGATGAGCCTTACGCATTTTGACGCCAAGGGCGACGCCCATATGGT
Organism: Leisingera sp. XS_AS12; assembly: GCF_041224635.1. NCBI lineage: Bacteria > Pseudomonadati > Pseudomonadota > Alphaproteobacteria > Rhodobacterales > Roseobacteraceae > Leisingera > Leisingera sp. XS_AS12. The sequence continues at coordinate 287,790 of NZ_JBGFGM010000126.1, read as the reverse complement.
CGACGTCTCGGACAAGGAAGTGACCGCGCGGATCGCCACCGCCGAGGGCTATGTCAGCATGGCCCCGGCGACCTATGACATCATCGCGGAAGGCCGCGCCAAGAAGGGTGACGTCCTCTCCGTGGCCCGCCTCGCCGGCATCATGGGGGCAAAGAAAACGCCCGACCTGATCCCGCTGTGCCACCCGCTGCCCGTCACCAAGGTCGCGGTCGACCTGACCCTTGACCCCGACCTGCCTGGGGTGCGCATTACCGCCACGGTCAAGACCACCGGACAGACCGGCGTCGAGATGGAAGCACTCACCGCGGTTTCCACAGCAGCGCTGACCGTTTACGACATGGCCAAGGCCGTGGACAAGGCGATGCAAATCGGAGGCATCCGTGTCACGCTAAAAGATGGCGGAAAATCAGGCAGGTATGAGGCTTAAATGATCTCGGTCAACGACGCGCGCACGCAACTCCTGGCGCTGGTTCGCCAGCTCGAGGCAGAGACCGTACCCCTCGCCGATGCCGCGGGCCGGGTGCTCGCACAGGATGTTGTGGCACGTCGTGACCAGCCTCCCTTCTCGGCCTCAGCCATGGATGGCTACGCCGTCAACGCCGCCGAGGTCGAGCGTCACGCCATGTTCAAGGTGATCGGCGAAGCCGCCGCCGGTCACGGTTTCCAGGGACGTGTCGGTGCCGGCCAGGCCGTGCGGATCTTCACCGGCGCGCCGGTCCCGGACGGCGCAAGTTTCGTTGTCATCCAGGAGGATGTGAGCCGCACCGGTGATCTCATCACCATCGAACCCGGTGCGAACAGCAACATCCGCCCCCGCGGAGGCGATTTCCTTGCCGGGCAGACGGTATCGTCGCCCCGGCTTCTGACCGCCGCCGATATCGCCTTGCTGGCCGCGATGAACATTCCATCCGTCCCGGTGACTCGCCGCCCCGAGGTCGCGCTGATCTCGACCGGGGATGAACTGGTGATGCCGGGCGACACCCCGGAAGCCGATCAAATCATCGTTTCCAACACCTTCGGCCTGAAAGCGATGCTCGACGGGCTGGGCGCACGTGCGCGGATCCTGCCGATCGCACGCGACACAAGAAGCGCCCTGCGCACCGCGTTCGAACTGGCGGAGGGCGCAGACCTGGTGGTTACCATCGGAGGAGCCTCTGTCGGCGATCATGATCTTGTCGCGGATGTGGCCGCGGACCTCGGGTTGCAGCGATCCTTCTACAAGGTGGCGATGCGCCCCGGCAAACCCCTGATGGCTGGCCGCATGAACGCCGCCGTCATGGTTGGCCTGCCCGGCAACCCGGTCTCGGCCATGGTCTGTGGCCAGGTGTTTCTGGCGCCGATGATCCGCGCCATGCTGGGATTGTCCACGACCGAGCCTGAGTTTCAAACAGCCCGATTGGCCAAGGCGCTGCCTGCCAACGGCCCGCGCGAGCATTACATGCGCGCGCAGCTTGACGCCGAGGGGGTGCAGGCTTTCGACAATCAGGACAGCTCTCTTTTGACCGTCCTCGCCAAGGCAAACGCCCTCCTCGTCCGCCCCCCGCATGACCCGGCGCGCAGCGTCGGCGAAATGGTCCGTTACCTCCCCATCTGACCCGCGCGTTCATCGCCGCCGAGGCCCTGCGTCTGTTTCTATCGGGTTCCTGTGTTGCCTGTATGTTCGTCAACCTGCGGCGGAGCGGTTGACACAAAACGGGAACATGAATAGAACAAAGGAAAACAGGACCCACGCCGCGGAGGGAGCAACGATGCTCACGAAAAAACAGCTGGATTTGCTCGAATTCATTCACAAACGCCTGCAACGGGACGGCGTGCCACCCAGTTTTGACGAGATGAAGGTCGCGCTGGATCTGCGCTCCAAATCGGGCATCCACCGGCTGATTACGGCTTTGGAGGAACGCGGTTTCATCCGCCGTCTGGCCCACCGGGCCCGCGCGATCGAGATTCTGCGCCTTCCCGAAAGCCTCGGCGGCGGCTCGGAGCCGCAAAACGCCGGGACCGAGGCGCAAGGATTTTCCCCGACCGTGATCGATGGCGGACAGGACCGCACCCCTGCCCGCACATCGGCGCGGCACAGTTCGGCAGTGGAATTGCCGGTGATGGGCCGCATTGCCGCGGGCGTGCCGATCGAGGCAATCAGCCAGGTGTCACATCAGGTCACGGTTCCCGGCGGCATGATTTCCCCGAACGGCCAGCATTTCGCGCTGGAAGTAAAAGGCGATTCGATGATCGAAGCCGGGATCAACAACGGTGATATCGTTGTCATCCGCGAGACCGAGGCCGCGGACGACGGTGATATTGTCGTGGCGCTGGTCGAAGGTCACGAAGCGACCCTGAAACGATATCACCGTGAGGGCAGCATCATCGCGCTGGAAGCCGCGAACCCGGCCTATGAAACCCGCCGCTATCCCGAAGAGCAGGTCCGCATCCAGGGGCTTCTGGTTGGCCTGATCCGCACTTACTGAGCACTTGTTTCGCAACGGCAGGAAGTGACGCCGTTCACCTGCACCGGTCAGGAACAGGTTTCGACGACCCGGTAGAGGCCAGTCCGACGTCTCATTTTGGTTCAGCCCCCAAGATGTCCCGCAAGCGCCGCACCTCGGCGCTTGCGGGTTGCCACTGCGTCCACAGCCGCGCGCCGGATAGGCTACGCGCGGTTTGCAGGCGTCCCTCGGCATCGAGGGCAATACTGCCGGTCTGGCGCATCACCCTTGGATGCAGCACCAGGCAATCCGCCGCACCGCCGCTCTCGGGTTCCACCGTGGTGACGACGATATCACGATCATCGCAATCCGTTACGGACGCCAACTTTCGCTTCCCCGGCGCATGCCGCACACGCAGTCCCGCCCGCTGCCAGACCGGCAGCCCGTTCATTTTTTCCGACCAACGCGTCGCCGCCTCTGCCTGCGATGCGGCATCGCCATCATTTTCCAGCCAGATCCCAGCCGTGAACCCTTGCCCTTTGGCACGGGACAGCGCGCGGCCCTCAGGCGCCATCACACCGACCAGCCCTCCGCTGTCCGCGATCAGCAAAATGGGCCGACCAGCCGAGGGCCAGCACAGCAAGGCGATGACGGCGGGCAGAACGCCCAGTAGCCGCAGCCGCCCTTGCCAGAGGATGGCAACAAGCATGCCTGCGGTAAACACCGGAAGCATCCAGCCGCCGGGCGCCGAAACCTGTGAGATTGCGCCCTCCAGTGCCGCGACCTGTTCGGCAACTGTCAAAATCCACTCCAGCCCCCATTTCATCGGGGCCAGCCCGACGATCTCGAGCCCCAGGGGCGCCAGGCACAGGGCCAACACCGCTGCCGGAACAACCACCATCCCCATCACGGGAACCGCCAGAAGGTTCGCCAAAAGCCCGTAATGCGGCACCATGTTGAAATGCGCTGCGGCCAATGGGGCCGTCGCCGCCCCTGCCACGGCCGACGAAATCAGCAGCGCCACAAGCGGACGACACCAACCAGGTCCCAGCGGCACAGCGCCCTGGCGCAAGGCGTCAAAGGCGGCCACCAGCGCCGTCGTTGCCGCAAAGCTCATCTGAAAGCCGGGGCTCAGCAAACTCTCGGGGCGGCGCACCAGCACGATCACCGCAGCCAGCGCAACCGCGCGCAGTGTAATCGCACGCCGGTCGAGCAACACGGCCCCGAACATCACGGAGACCATGATGAACGCACGCTCCGTCGCGACATATCCGCCGGACAGCACCAGATAGCCAAACCCCGCCAACAGGGCTGCGCCCGCAGCCAGTTTCTTGACCGGCCAGCGGGGACCGATCCAGGGCAGCAGGCAAAGGGTCTGGCGGATGGCGGCAAATATGAAGCCGGTCAACAGCCCCATGTGCAGGCCCGAAATTGCCAGCAGGTGGGCAAGGTTGCTACGTCGCAGGTTTTCGAGGCTTTGTCGGTCAACGTTGCTGCGGTCGCCGACGACAATCGCGGCGGCAAAGCCCGCCGCCCTGCCGTCCATCCCGCGCATCAGGAACTCGGATACCCGCCGCCGCAGTTTCGCCACCGCCAAATGATCGGTGCCCGCTTCCGCCAGCAGGATTGGCGCACGCGTGTAGCCAAGAGCACCCAACTGCAAGAACCACGCATGGCGACGAAAGTCGAAGCCCCCGGGTTCGCTTGGCCCCTGTGGCGGCAAGAGATGGGCGGTCGTCATCACGCGCGCGCCAGGCTCGGGTATCCGCTCAGCGGTCTTCAGCGAAATCCGCACCCGCGCTGGGGTGCGCGCGGGGGCAACTCCGGACAGCCGCACATCCTCAAGCGTCAGCCTGACCGCATCGGTGGGCGAGCGGTCCACGGATACCAACCGCCCTTCCACGGGGCCGTAGTAGCGAAAATCCAGAACCGGGGCTGCCACCAGATGGGCACGCGCGGCCGCCAGGCACAGACCTGCGGCGACCAGCATCGGCGCCCAGGACAAAAAGGCAAAGCCCGCCCGGCTGCAGGCAACCACGCACAACACCACCGACAGCCCGGCAACCGCGGCCAGGTGGACCACGTCCGGTTCAACAGGCAAGGTGAAATAGATCCCGATGCCGGTGCCGAGAAAGACCGGGCTCCACGGGAACAGATGCCCCCGCTGCGCATTCAGCTGATCGGTGATCGCCGACATCGCTCGCATGCTTGCCCCCCGCCTTCTGGCCCGGTAGACAGGCGGCAACTCTATGCCTCTGATGGTTTCCAAAAGGTAAATCCCGCACATGACCAAACCGGTTGTCACCCGTTTCGCCCCCTCGCCCACCGGCTTTCTGCACATCGGTGGTGCCCGCACCGCGCTGTTCAACTGGCTCTACGCTCGGGGTCGCGGCGGCAAGTTCCTGCTGCGCATCGAGGACACCGACCGTGAACGCTCCACCCCGGAGGCCACCGAGGCCATCCTGCAAGGTATGCAGTGGTTGGGGCTGGACCATGACGGTGAGGTCATCAGCCAATTCGCCCGCGCCGATCGGCACGCCGAGGTGGCGCACCAGCTGCTGGCCGAAGGCAAGGCCTACAAATGCTTTGCGACCCAGGACGAAATTGCAGCCTTCCGTGAACAGGCCAAGGCCGAGGGCAAGTCGACCCTCTATCGCTCGCCCTGGCGCGACGCCGACCCGTCCACCCATCCCGATGCCCCCTATGTCGTGCGCATCAAGGCGCCACAGGACGGCGTCACCGTCATCAAGGATGAGGTGCAGGGCGATGTGACCATCCGCAATGACCAGCTCGACGACATGATCCTGCTGCGCTCCGACGGCACACCTGTCTACATGCTGGCCGTGGTTGTCGACGACCACGACATGGGCGTGACCCATGTGATCCGCGGCGACGACCACCTGAACAATGCCGCCCGCCAGATGATGATCTATGAGGCAATGGGCTGGGACGTTCCGGTCTGGGCCCATATCCCGCTGATCCACGGGCCTGATGGCAAAAAGCTGTCCAAGCGCCACGGCGCGCTGGGAGCGCAGGAATACCAAGCCATGGGTTATCCCGCGGCGGGCATGCGCAATTACCTTGCCCGGTTGGGCTGGAGCCACGGTGACGACGAATTCTTCACCGACGAGCAGGCCCGCGACTGGTTTGATTTCGATGGTATCGGCAAAAGCCCGGCGCGCTTTGACACCAAGAAGCTGGAAAACCTGTGTGGCCAGCACATCGCCGTTAGCGATGATGCCGCGCTGCGGCAGGAAATTACCGCCTACCTGGCCGCCGCCGGATTGCCGCCGCTGACTGACGTACAGTCACAAGGTCTTGAATCTGCGATGTATTGCCTCAAAGATCGGGCACGGACCTTCCCTGAACTGCTTGAAAAAGCGCATTTTGTACTGGCTTCACGGCCAATTGACCGGGATGAGAAGGCAGAAAAGGCGCTGGCGTCTGTATCCGATGGTATACTGGAAGAATTGACGCCGCAGTTGCAAAATGCTAGCTGGGTCCGTGACGATCTGGAGGCGCTTCTGAACGCATTTGCAGAAGCACATGATACCAAGTTCGGCAAGCTGGCTGCCCCTTTACGGGCCGTGCTGGCAGGCCGGGCGGTAACGCCTTCGGTGTTCGACATGATGCTGATTCTGGGCCGTGAGGAAACCCTCGCCCGGCTCGCTGACGCCACGGGCTGACCCCGGTCTTCACTCTCGGGTAAGCCCTTTATTGATACGACAAGCCCTGCGCGACACAGCGCAGGCGCTGCCCTGCACATCTCCGCCGCTTTCGGCGGAGGTCGTGCCTGCAACAGGAAGGGACATCTATGACCGAGACCAAGAAATCTGCCACGCTCAGCCTGGATGGCAAAACATACGAGCTGCCCATTTTCTCTCCAACGGCCGGGCCAGATGTCCTCGACATCCGCAAGCTCTACGCGCAGGCCGGCGTGTTCACCTACGACCCGGGCTTCACCTCCACCGCCAGCTGCGACAGCACCATCACTTATATCGATGGCAACGAGGGCATTCTGCTGCACCGCGGTTACCCGATCGACCAGCTGGCCAGCAAGTCGCACTACCTGGAGGTCTGCTACCTGCTGCTCTACGGTGAACTGCCGACCGCGACCCAGCTTGAGGATTTCGAGACCCGTGTGACCCGTCACACGATGGTGCACGAGCAGATGCACAACTTCTTCCGCGGCTTCCGCCGCGACGCGCACCCGATGGCGACCCTGGTCGGCGTGGTCGGCGCAATGTCCGCCTTCTACCACGACTCCACCGACATTTCGGATCCCTGGCAGCGCGAAGTGGCTGCAATCCGTCTGATCGCAAAGCTGCCGACGATTGCGGCGATGGCGTATAAATACTCGATCGGTCAGCCCTTCGTGTACCCGCGCAACGATCTGGATTACGCCGCGAACTTCCTGCACATGTGCTTCTCGGTCCCGGCCGAGGATTACAACGTCAACCCGATCCTCAGCCGTGCAATGGACCGGATCTTCACCCTGCACGCGGATCACGAGCAGAACGCCTCGACCTCGACCGTGCGTCTGGCCTCGTCTTCGGGTGCGAACCCGTTTGCCTGTATCGCGGCCGGCATCGCCTGCCTTTGGGGTCCGGCCCACGGTGGCGCCAACCAGGCCTGCCTGGAAATGCTCAAGGAGATCGGCTCGGTCGATCGCATCCCCGAGTTCATCGCCCGCGCCAAGGACAAGAACGACCCGTTCCGCCTGATGGGCTTTGGCCACCGCGTCTACAAGAACACCGACCCGCGCGCCAAGGTGCTGAAGCAATCCGCGGACGAGGTGCTGGAACTGCTGGGCGTCGAAGACAACCCGCTGCTGCAGGTTGCCAAGGAACTGGAGCGCACCGCGCTGAACGACCCCTACTTCATCGAGAAAAAGCTGTTCCCGAACGTCGACTTCTACTCGGGCATCATCCTCGAGGCGATGGGCTTCCCGACCTCGATGTTCACCCCGATCTTCGCGCTGTCGCGCACCGTCGGCTGGATCTCCCAGTGGAAGGAAATGATCGCGGACCCACAGAACAAGATCGGTCGCCCGCGCCAGCTGTACCTGGGCGAGACCGCACGCGACTACGTCGATATCGAAAAGCGCTGAATCGCGCCCTTATAGACGACCTGAACGCCCCGCTGATTGCGGGGCGTTCTTCGTTTCAAAGCCCGATTTCTGAACAAAATTCACCGCCAAGTCCTATTGTCCGGCACCCCGGGACAGTGGCCGCTCAAATTTGACATAAAATGTTCTGCCCCGTACCAATTACCCACAAGCCGCCTTCACAGTTGCCACTCAATTCCACGCGGCCGAAGGCGAGAGGCTGTTCGATGGTCGGGCCGGGCCCGGTTTATTTTTCAAAAGGATTTTCTTGATGGAATTGCTGATTTTGCTCTCGCTTGGCCTCGCCGTTGGACTTGGCATGGCAATCTTTGACGACGATGACGACGGCAGCGATCAAGCTTCCTCCGAAGAGACCGATCTCGAAACCAGCGACGAAGCCGATGTCGTGGTCGGCAGCGAGGAGGACGACGTGGTATTCGCCGGTGCGGGCGATGACCTGATCGAAGGGCGTGGCGGCGATGATCGGATGTTCGGGCAAGAAGGCAACGATTTCCTCACTGGCGGCACCGGCGACGATTTCATGCGTGGTGGCAGCGGCAATGATGCCATCCTCGATCACGAGGGCGCAGATACGATCTGGGGCGATCTGGGCGATGACACGATCGTGGCCACCAGCGCGATGGACGGTGAGGAAATCGCGGAAATGGCCCGTGAAATCACCGACGCACTGGAGGCCGGTCAAGAACCTGATGTGACGCAGGAAGACCTGCAGGCGCTGCTGCGCGCCGACGACGAAGATACCGACAGCGACGCGGACAGCATCCATGCCGGATATGGCGATGATATCGTGATCGCGGGAGACGGTGACACGGTCACGCTTGGCGAAGGTTTCGATACGCTGGCCATCGGTGACTGGATGGAGGAGGATCACGACCCGGTGGTCCTGACCGATTTCACCCAGGGAGAGGACGTGATTGTCTACTCTCACGACGGTGAAGGCGCCCTGCCGGATCTGGAACTCGGCTGGGACGACGACGGCACCGGTGATGGCGCAGGCTCGGCACTGATCTACGCGAATAACACGCTGATCGCGCGGGTTCCGGGCGCGGGCACCAGTTTGTCGGCCAGCGACATTTCGATTGTTGACCGCTCGTCCTCGCCGCTGATGTCCCTGTAAGACGCCGGGGCAACAGCCCCGGCCCCCTCACAGCGACACCCGCCAGTGGCTCTCAGCGCCCCTCGAATTTCGCGGGGCGCTTTTCCATGAAGGCGGTCACGCCTTCGAGGAAATCCCGGCTCTTGCCGCATTGCCCCTGAAGATGCGCTTCCAGTTGCAATTGCTCCGCCAGAGAATTCCCGTTGCTGTCCCGCAAGGCGGTTTTGGTGGCGGCAAAGGCCTTGCTCGGCCCGTTTGCGAGATAGGTGGCACGCGCCTGCCAATGGGCGGCGAATTCGGCATCCGGCACCGCCTCCCAGATCATGCCCATGGCGCTTGCCTTGCGCGCCGAGATGCGCTCGGCAAACAGGGCAGCTCCCATCGTCTTGGCCAATCCGATCTGGCGCGGCAGGAACCAGGTGCCGCCGGCATCGGGGATCAGGCCGATCTTGGAAAACGCCTGCATGAAGAAGGCGCTTTCGCAGGCGATGACCACATCCGCAGCCAGCGCCAGGTTCGCCCCTGCCCCCGCTGCCGCGCCATTGACGGCGGCAACCACGGGAACCGGGCAATCGTAGATTGCCTCCAGCATGGGCAGATATTCATCGCGCAGCGTGCGTTCGAGGTCGAGGTCCCCGCCGTTGCCCGCATCACTCAGATCCTGCCCCGAGCAGAAGGCATCGCCTGCCCCGGTCAAGACCACCGCACGGGCCTGGGCCGCGGCCTGCTGCATCGCATGGGTGATCTCCAGCCGCATGCGACTGTTCAGCGCGTTCTTGCGCGCCTCCCGGTTCAGGGTCACAACGGCCAACCCGTTCTCCAGCGAAAACAGGATTTCCTTATAGTCCATCGGCGCGCCTCATCTGTTGGAGCCTGGCAGCGGCCGCGAAACGGCCCGCCCTTTTGCCGCCATGTTGGCCCAAAGCCCGCCTACGGGAAAGCCCAACCCGGCGTCACTCCTCGAGGATTTTGCGCAGGCGTTCCTGCTCTTCGGGGCTCAGCGACTGCTCCGCAACTTTGGGGGCACGCGCGCGACCGCGCACGTAGAGCACCCCGATGACCAGCGCCATCAGCAGCATCAATGGTCCCGCCGCCCACAACAGCCAGTTCGCGCCGCTGATCGCCGGGCGCAGCAGCACGTATTCACCGTAGCGGTCAACAATGAAATCGAGCGCCTCGGTGTCGCTGTCGCCGGCCAGCAGACGTTCCCGCACAAGAATGCGCAGATCCCGCGCCAATTCGGCATTTGAATCGTCAATGCTCTCGTTGCGGCACACCAGGCAGCGCAGGCCCTCTGACAGGTGCCTCGCCCGCTGTTCCAGAACCGGATCGTCCAGAACCTCGTCCGGTTCAACAGCCCCGCCCGGCGCTGCTGCCAGAAGGCTGAGCGTGGTCAGCCCAATAACGATCAGGGATTTCAGACCTGCCAACCTCATTCTGCCGCCACTCCTGTTGCCGCGGTCTTGCGTGCGCCAGCCGCAACGCGGAAGCGCCGGTCACTCAGGCTCAGCAGACCACCCAGCGCCATCAGGATGGACCCGCCCCAGATCCAGTTCGCGAAAGGCTTGATGTAGGTACGCATGGTCCAGCCGCCATTCTCCTGACGAGCACCGAGTACCACGTAGAGGTCTCGGGTGAACCGATAGTCGATCGCCGCTTCGGTGGTCGGCATCCGCGCCACCGGGTAGTCGCGCTTTTCCGGGTATAGAACCGCCTCGAGGCGTCCGTTGCGCAGCACCTCGACATGGCCCTTGGTGCTGAAGTAATTCGGCCCCTGCTCGCGGCTGACGTCCTTCAGCACCAGCTCATACCCACCGACGGTGAAAGGCTCGCCCAGATTGGCAACGCGGATGTCTTCCTGCTCCCAGGCGGTCAGCCCCGCGACGGCAAAAATCGTGATGCCAAGTCCCGCATGCGCCACCGCCTTGCCCCAATCGGCCCTCGGCAGGCGTGCGATCCGCTGCAAGCGTCCGCTTTTGCCGCTGCGCAGCCACAGGTCCGCCAGCGCGCCGAACACCACCCAGGCGCCGAGGAACAGCCCCACAGGCCCCAGCGCACTGCGCCCGGTCTGCACCGCCCAGGCCAGCACGCCCAGTGACACCGCGAGGACGAACACGAAGCGCAGCTGCCAGGCGGCCCGCGCGATCTTGCCCCGCTTCCACGGCAGCATCGCGCCCACCGGCAGCAGCAGCCCCAGAACCACCATGAAGGGGGTGAAGGCCGAGTTGAAGAACGGCGGGCCAACGCTGAGCTTGCGGTCGAACAGCATCTCCGCAACGATCGGCCAGATGGTACCGAAGAACACCACGAAGCAGCTGACCGCCAGCAGGATGTTGTTCGCCACCAGCGCGCTTTCACGGCTGAGCACGCCAAACACGCCCTTGGCCTCCATCGCCTGGGCGCGCGCGGCAAACAGCGTCAGCGCGCCGCCCGTGAAGAAGGCAAGGATCATCAGGATGAAAACGCCGCGCTCCGGGTCGTTGGCAAAGGCGTGAACGCTGGTGATGATGCCGGATCGCACGATGAAGGTGCCGATCAGCGAGAAGCCGAACGCCAGGATCGCCAGCAGGATGGTCCAGCTCTTCAACGCCTCGCGCTTTTCCACCACGATGGCCGAATGCAACAGCGCCGCCGCCAGCAGCCACGGCATGAAGGACGCGTTTTCGACCGGATCCCAGAACCAGAAGCCGCCCCAGCCCAGCTCGTAATAGGCCCACCAGGATCCCAGCGCGATGCCGATGGTCAGGAAGATCCAGGCCGCCAGCGTCCAGGGCCGCACCCAGCGCCCCCAGGCCGCATCCACGCGCCCCTCGATCAGGGCGGCCACGGCAAAGGAAAACGCCATGCTGAGGCCGACATAGCCGAGGTACAGGAACGGCGGATGGAAGGCGAGACCGGGATCCTGCAGCAAGGGGTTCAGGTCCTGCCCGTCAAAGGGCGGCACCACCAGCCGCAGGAACGGGTTGGAGGTGAACAGGATGAAGGCAAAGAACGCCACGCCAATGGCGGCCTGCACCGCCAGCACTCGCGCCTTCAGCGTCGGGGGCAACCCGCCGCCGAATACGGAGGCCAGCGCCCCGAACAGCGCCACGATCAGCACCCAGAGCAGCATGGAGCCCTCGTGATTGCCCCAGGTGCCGGAGATCTTGTAGAGCAACGGCTTGGCCGAATGGCTGTTCAGCACCACCAGCTTCAGCGAGAAATCCGAGGTCACAAAGGCCCACATCAGCGCGCCGAAGGCAAAGGCGGTGAACAGGAACTGCGCCTGTGCTGCCGGCTCCGCGACGGCCATCCATCCGGGCCAGCGTTTCTGGGCGCCGATCAGGGGCACCACCATCTGCACGATGGCGATCATGAAGGCGAGGATCAGGGCAAAGTGGCCGAGCTCTGTAATCATGGGGTCTCCTATTCGCCTGTCTGCTATACGCCGCTCTGCCTGCGGGGCCAATGGCAATCGGCGCGCCACGCCGCCGCAGCCGCGCAAATGTGATCAGCCACGCCGCGCTTTCCACGCCTCAAGCGCCGGGTTTTCGACGGCTGTTACCGTGTCCAGCCGGGCGGCCGCATCCGTGCCGGTGGCGGCACTGCCGGGACTGTCTGCGCGAAGGCCATTCAGCGCGGCAATGTTTTCAACAGCCTGCGGCAGACGCGCCATGCTGGCCGCCAGACCCTGCTGAAATTCCTGGGTTTTCACCTGATGCCGCGCGCCGAAGTAGAAGGAGACCACCACGCCCAGCAGCCACCACAGCGGCTCCGGCACCAGCGCAAGGCCCTGCATGCGGGCGGCAAACCACACCGGGTCCGCCAGCGCCGAGACCATCAGCCCCAGCGTCCCCAGCGCCAGCATGGGGCGCGGCAGGCGGTTCACCCCGTCCATGAAACGGTCAAAGCTGCCCTTTTGCGCCCGCTGGAACTCGGCCCCCAGCTGTGACAGCGCCGCGACCTGCACCGCATGGGCGCGCTGCGCGCTGCCTTCGGCGTTTTCGCGGAACACCTCTGCGGTTTCGCGCACAAGATTGCGACGGCTGCCGAACACCAGCGCCAAGATATCTGTAATCATTCCCATGCTGCGGTCCTTTGCTGAAATGCCTGCTGGCTGAGGTGGTACTCGGGGGACAGGAAGGCCTCGGCCCGTCGGATCCAGCCACCCTTTGTGCCCGCACGGGTGCGCGCATATTTGCGGCTGGCCGGGCGCCTGTCGGCAAGGCGGAAGTAATAATTGCGCCGTGCAATCCCGTAGGCATCGCGGAAGGCCTGCGCATCCACCTCTGCCGCCTGTCGCGCGGCACCTGCGGTCTGTCGGCCGATCACGCCGTCCACCGTCACTTGGTAGCCCATCTGAACCAGTAGCTGCTGCAGGATCCGCACCGCATTGCTGCCCGCGTTCACATACATGTCGAACACCGACGCCTGCACCGACTGTGGCAGCGCGCCGATGCCCGGCGCATCGAAATAATGGCGGATGAAGATCCGCTCAGCGTCTTCGGGGCTGAAGGCGCGCACGTCATCCACACCGATCCGCCCGTCGCCGGTCAGATCCAGCCCCAGCCGCCGCAGGGTACCGATGGTGACGCCGTATTTGGTAGCGCCGCCAGGATCATCCGGGTCATTCACAAAGCCGCCTTCGCGGGCGACGATCTCTGCCGCGATGTCCTGAACTGTCTGCATTGCACCTCACCCTTTTCCGGTTTGCCGGACGCGATGAGACTGCCGAAAATCTGCTAAGATCCGCTGAGACCGGCGTGCGCTGCTTGCGCAACACCCCGGTGAGGCGCCGCCGCGCCGCGCGCCGCGCGGCGCCCGGCCCAACGCAAAACGCCTCCCGAAAGGGAGGCGTCTTTGGGGTGGGAGCGCACCGGCCAGTTTAGGCGGTCAACTCTCGGGCTCTTGGTAGACACCCTGTTCCTTCAGCGCGTCCACGACCTCCTTGGGCATGTAGGTCTCATCGTGTTTCGCAAGAATTTCAGATGCTTCGAACACACCGTTCACGTAGCGACCGGTGCCGACCATACCCTGGTTCTCCTCGAACAGATCGGGCAGCACACCGGTGTAGGTGACATCAACGGTGCCCCCCCCATCGGTCACTGCGAAACGCACCGTCTCACCCTGCCCCCGTACCAAGGACCCCTCGGCAACCAGCCCGCCGATGCGGAAGACCTCGGTCGGCTCCGGCGGTGCCTCGACGACCTGACTGGGGGAGCGGAAATAGTTGATGCCATCCCGCATCGCGTAGCCGATCAGCGCGGTGGCGACGATCAGCGCCACCGCCGCAAGGGCGATGACCTGTATACGGCGCTGTTTCTTCAGGTTCTTCATGGTGTCCTCTGGTCAAGACCCAGGAGCCGGGCTGACAGCGCCGCCCCGTCAGGGGAACAGCGGCGCCATCATCAGGCCACAGGTTTCCTCCTCACCTAACATCAGGTTTGCGTTCTGCAAGGCCTGGCCGCTGCTACCTTTTGTCAGGTTATCCAGTGCCGCGAACACGATGGCGCGGCCATCGATACGGTCCTTGGCAACCCCGATATGGCAGAAGTTCGAACCGCGCACGTGATGCGTGCTGGGTGCCTCGCCGAAGGGCAGCAATTCGATGAAAGGTTCATCGGCATAGGCCTTGGCGAAGGTGTCATAGATCGCCTGCGCGTCCCCTTTGACATAGGTGGTGGCCAGGATGCCCCGGTTCACCGGCAACAGGTGCGGCGTGAACTGCACCTTGACCGGTCGACCGGCAATCTTGCTGAACTCCTGGTCGAATTCGCCAAGGTGCCGGTGGGTGCCGCCGATGGCATAGGGGTTGTAGCCCTCGCTCAGCTCCGCGTGCAGCAAATTTTCCTTCAAAGCCCGGCCAGCGCCCGACACCGCGCATTTCAGATCCAAAATGATGTCATCCAGATCGATGACGCCCGCCGCGATCAGCGGCCGCAGGGCAAACTGCCCGGTAGCGGCGTTGCAGCCGGTGCCGGCCACAAGGCGCGCGGCCTTGATGTCTTCGCGGTAGAATTCGGTGAGGCCATAGACCGCCTCCTGCTGCTGTTCCAGCGCGGCATGGGCATTGCCGTACCACTTTTCATACTCGGCCGGATCGCGCAGCCGGAAGTCCGCCGACAGATCGACGATCTTCAGGTTCTTGGGCAGCGCCGCGATCACCTCCTGGCTGGTCTTGTGCGGCAGCGCGCAGAAGCACAGGTCAATGGCGGAGAAGTCGATTTCCTCGATCTTGCAGAGGGTTGGCAGGGACATGTGACGCAGGTGCGGGAACACCTCGGCCATGGTCATGCCAGCCTTGCGCTCTGCCGCGAGGGCCGCGATCTCGATGTTCGGGTGCTGCGCGATCAGCCGCACCAGTTCGGCGCCGGTATAGCCGGAAGCGCCCAGAATAGCCACTTTATGGGTCATGTCAGACCTCGTCTTTCAAATGTGATGAGCCATATCCGCAGCCTTCTGCGGAACATGTAACGAAGGAGGGCTGCCGCGCAGGCCAGACTGGCCGCAGGATTTTTGCAGCCGCCGACCGTCACGCCGAGCGAAAGGTGATTTCTCGTCGGAGAAATTGCGTTGCACGATCGCTGACACGGGCCGGGTTGCCGGTGGTTACGAAACCGCCGGGGCCGGAGCCAAGCATATCCGGGTGGCGTTCGAGGTAGTCCGCAAGGCTCTCTGCCACCAGGGTCCCCTGGCTGAACACCTTCACCTCGGGCCCCAGCGCAGCCTGGAACACATCCTGCATCAGCGGATAATGCGTGCAGCCCAGAATCGCGGCCTGCGGCTGCGGCATTTTGCGCTTCAGCGCATCGACATGGCTGCGGACCAGGGCTTCGGCCAGAATCATGTCGCCATCCTCGATGGCATCGACCACGCCACCACAGCTTTGCGCTTCGACATCTACCCCGATGGCGCGGAAAGCCAGTTCGCGCTGGAACGCCCGGCTGGCAACGGTGGCAGGGGTGGCAAACAGCGCCACATGCTGCACCGCAACCTCACGCGGCGGCGAATTGTCCCCCCATTGGCGTTCGGTCAGGGCCTCGATCAACGGTACGAAGACGCCAAGCACCCGTTTCCCCTTGGGCAGACCGCCCTCCTGCATGCGACGCAGTGCCGCCGCCGAGGCGGTGTTGCAGGCGAGAATGACCAGGTTGCAGCCCTGGTCCCACATGCTGTGCACCGCCGCGCGCGTCAGCTGATAGATGTCCTCGGCATCCCGCACGCCGTACGGGGCGTGGGCATTATCGCCGTAATACAGAAATTCCACGTCCGGCAGCCGCGCTTGGGCCGCGTTCAGAACGGTCAGGCCGCCAAGACCTGAATCAAAGATGCCAACTGCCATAATGCTCTCTCAGGCGCGGTGTTTGTCCTCAAACTCATACCCGTGGGCATAAGATCTGAGCGGTACTGGAGACAGGTCATACGTGGCTTTGCGCAGGAAATCCATAAGCGCTTGTGCATCGCCCGCAAGTGGCGCCAGGTCGCGGCGCGCAATCGGTTCGCCGATCACCACCCGGACCGGGGTGTCGACCCGTTTGCGAAACTCCTGCAACAGCAGCCCCATCCGCAGGTTCACGTGCAGGTGACTGGCGATCTGGAACAGGCGCGATGTGTGCCCGTCGAAGAACACCGGAACCACCACCGCGTCGGATTTGGCGATCATCCGCGCGGTGAAGGCGCGCCATCCGGGGTCCATCGGGTGTTCAAACGGCCGCGCAGCCGTCGAGACGGTGCCGCCGGGGAAAATCCCAATCGCCCCTCCCTGCCCCAGAAACTCCAGCGCCGCCTTGCGGGTGGCAAGGTTGGTGCGCAGCGCTTCCTTGGTTTCAGCAAAATCGACCGGCAGGATCACGCGGTTCAGATCCTCGGCCTTGCGAAAGACCTGATGCGCGAGAATCCGGAAGTCGCTGCGGGTCTGGGACAGGATATACCCCATCATCAGCCCATCAAGGATGCCATAGGGGTGGTTGGCAATCAGGATCAGTGGCCGGTCCCGCGGGATATTGCCAAGGCCTCCCCCCACCACGTCCAGCGTCAGACCATAGCGTTCGGCCATCACCGACCAGAAGCTGCGCCCGGCCGCGATGTCGCGTTCATATCCTTCCGCCCGACGCATCAAGTGCAGCCGCCCCGTGGCGTTTTCCATCAAGCGGATCAGCGCGCGACCCGGACGCGTCGCCGCGGAATGGGCATAGGATATATCTCGGGCAATCTGACGATCGTACTGCATCTTCTGTGTCGTCCTGAACGGCGGCTCCCGGCCAATTAGGGCCGGAAGCGCACCATATTCAAGCGACATGACACTGCCGTGACGGAATGGCGCCACCGCGCCGCGCGACAGCGCGGCGCCGGGCCCAACCGGCGTAGGGCCAGCGCCCGCAGGGCCGGACCTGCACCGGGCGGGAGCGCTTCGTCGGCGGTTACTCCGCCGCCTGCTTCACAGCCGTCCCTCCCTCACGAAGGACCGCAAGCAGCTCCTCGCGGCGCTTGGCAGCCTTTTGTTCGTTGGTTTGCTTCACCGGGCCAAATCCCCGGATCTGCAACGGCAACTCGGCCAGCGCGATAAGGGCATCCATGGTCTCCGGCGCGGCTTTCGGCAGCCATTCCCGCATGTCGCGCTCATATTGCGCGATCAGCGCGCGCTCCATCTTGCGCTCCGCCGTATAGCCAAAGACATCCAGCGGCGTGCCGCGCAGGCGTTTGAAACGGGTCAGCAGCCGCAGCCAGCGATCCAGCCCCTGGCTGAACTTGCGTTTCTTCGGCCGCCCATTGGGATCCACTCCGCCCAGCATCGGCGGCGCCAGATGATAGGACAGTTTCAGGTCGCCCTCGAATTCCGCCTCCGCCTGGCTGCGACTGTTCAGCAGCAGCCGCGCGACTTCGTACTCATCCTTGTAGGAAAGGAGCTTGTGATAGCCCTTGGCCACGGCCTCCTTGAGTGCCGGATCACTGATGCCCTCCAGCAGGCGCGTGTAACGCTTTGCCAGCCCCTTGCCCTGATAAGCGATCAGATGGTCGACGCGGAAGGCGATTTTCTCGTCCAGAGACTTGGGCTTTGCCACCACTTTCGGCTGGCTCAGCGCGGCGGCATCGGCGGGATAAAGAACTGCCCAGCGGCCAATATCAAACGCGCGCTTGTTGGCCTCCACCGCGGCGCCGTTCATCTCGATCGCCTGCATCAGCGCCGCATGCCCAACCGGCACCAGCCCGCGCTGCCAGGCCGCGCCAAAGACCATCATGTTGGAAAAGATCGAGTCGCCCATAGTGACACGGGCCAGTTCCGAGGCGTCAAACAGGTCCAGGCGCTCGCGCAGACGCGCCTGCAGGGCAACCTCAAGCCTGTCGGACGGAATCGCAAAGTCGGTGTTGCGGGTGAATTCCCCGGTGATGATCTCGTGGCTGTTGACCACGGCCCCGGTGCGCCCCGCCGTCGTCAGCCCCAGCGTCTTGGCACCGGAACTCACCACCAGGTCACCGCCGATCAGCGCGTCTGCTTCGCCGGTGGCCACCCGGATCGCCGAGATGTCCTCGGGGCGGTTGGCGATCCGGCAATGGATGTGCACCGCGCCGCCTTTCTGGGCGAGACCAGCCATCTCCATCAACCCTGCACCCTTGCCGTCGATCTGCGCAGCCTGCGCCAGCACCGCGCCTATGGTCACGACGCCGGTGCCGCCGACGCCGGTGATCACCACGTTGTGGGTGCCGTTGATCGCAGGCAGGTCCGGTTGCGGCAGGTCCGGCAGTTCCAGCGTGGCAGTCGCCTCCTTGCGGATCTTTGCGCCCTCAACCGTCACGAACGAGGGACAGAAGCCGTTCAGGCACGAAAAATCCTTGTTGCAGGAGGATTGGTCTATGGCACGCTTGCGGCCCAGTTCGGTGTCCTTGGGCACGATGGAGACGCAGTTGGACTGAACGCCGCAATCACCGCAGCCCTCGCAGATGTCGGGGTTGATGAACACCCGCTGGTCGGGATCCGGGAACTGCCCGCGCTTGCGGCGGCGGCGTTTCTCGGCGGCGCAGGTCTGGATGTAGATGATGGCCGAGACGCCCTCGATCTCTTCGAACTCGCGCTGGATCTTCATCATCTCGGCACGTTCGTGCATCCGCATGCCCGCCGGGAACAAGGACGGATCGACGTCCTCCTTCTCGTCATAGACCACGGCGATAGTTTTCACCCCCATCGCGGTCAGCTCATGCGCGATCTGATGCGCTGTCAGACCGCCCTCGGCCGCCTGCCCGCCGGTCATCGCCACGGCATCATTGTAGAGGATCTTGTAGGTGATGTTGGTGCCCTCGGCCAACGCGGCCCGGATCGCCATCACGCCCGAGTGGTTGTAGGTACCGTCGCCGAGGTTCTGGAACACGTGCTTGCGCGTCGAGAACGGCGCTTCGCCGATCCAGTTCGCGCCCTCGCCGCCCATATGGGTAAAGCCGGTGGTCTCGCGGTCCATCCACTGCACCATGAAGTGGCAGCCGATACCGGCATAGGCGCGCGCGCCCTCGGGCAGCTTGGTCGAGGTGTTGTGCGGGCAGCCCGAGCAGAAATAGGGCAACCGGCTGGCGATTTCCTCGGCGTTGTCGGCGCATCGGGCCTCGTCGAGCTTGGCCATGCCTGCGCGGATGGCCTCGGTGTCGCGACCCTCTTCGATCAGGATGCCGCCGAGCTTTTCGGCGATCATGATCGGGTCCAGCGCGTATTTGGTCGGGAATAGTTCCTCGCGGTGCAGCGCACCGGCGCCGCCCTTGTACCAGCCATACACCCGGCGGCCGCGGCGGTTGTCGAACAACGCTTCCTTGATCTGGATCTCGATCAGCTTGCGCTTTTCCTCGACCACAACGATCAGGTCCAGCCCTTCGGCCCAGTCGTTGAAGCCCTTCATGTCCATCGGCCAGGTCTGACCCACCTTGTAGGTGGTGATGCCAAGCCGTTCGGCCATCGCCTCGTCGATGTTCAGAAGCTTCAGCGCATGCACCAGGTCCAGCCAGTTCTTGCCCGCGGCAACCAGCCCGATCTTGGCGCCGGGCTTGCCCCAGACGCGCTTGTCCATCTTGTTGGCATGGCTGAAGGCCTCCGCGGCAAAGCGGCGATAGTCGATGATTCTGTTTTCCTGGCGGAAACGATCATCGTCCAGCCGGATGTTCAGTCCGTCGGGCGGCATGTCGAACTTGGGCGTCACCAGCTGCACCCGGTCCGGGCGGGCATCGACAACCGAGGTGACCTCGATCGTGTCCTTCATGGTTTTCAGACCAACCCAAAGCCCGGAGAACCGGCTGAGCGCATAGCCATAGATGCCGTAGTCGAGAATCTCCTGCACTCCGGCGGGGCTGACGATGGGCAGATAACAATCCAGCAGCGACCATTCCGACTGGTGCAGCACCGTGGAGCTTTCGCCGGTGTGGTCGTCCCCCATGGCCAGCAGCACGCCGCCATGTTTCGAGGTGCCCGCCATATTGGCATGACGGATCGCATCGCCCGAGCGGTCCACCCCCGGTCCCTTACCATACCACAGGCCGAAGACACCGTCGAATTTACCCTCCCCACGCAGTTCCGCCTGCTGCGCCCCCCAGAGCGCGGTGACCGCCAGGTCCTCGTTCAGCCCGTACTGGAACTTGACATCAGCGGCACTCAGCTGCTTGGCGGCGCGGCTCATCTGGATGTCGACCGCACCCAGGGGCGATCCCCGATACCCGGTGACCAGACCGGCCGTGTTCAGACCTGCCGCCTTGTCGCGGTGCTTTTGCATCAGCATCAGCCGCACCAGCGCCTGGGTGCCGTTCAGCAGCACCGGCGATTTGGTCAGATCGTATTTGTCGTTCAGTGAAATCTTCTGCGTGCTCATCTTGGCCTCCCGCCCAAAGAATAGCTTGCTCTCTCCCGTTTCGATAATAGGTCAGAAATACTGACCTGTGTAGCCGCTTTTTTTTCGATTTTACTCGCTTGCACCGCGAAAACTGATACATAACTAAGGTTTCATCTACTGACCCCGAAATGCACGGAAAGTAACGGATATGGATTGGGACAAGCTCAGAATCTTTCACGCGGTCGCGGATGCGGGCAGTCTCACCCATGCCGGTGACAAGCTGAACCTGTCACAGTCGGCCGTCAGCCGCCAGATCCGCGCGTTGGAGGAGAGCCTGAACGCAACCCTGTTTCACCGCCATGCACGCGGACTGATTCTGACCGAACAGGGGGAATTGCTGTTCGACGCGACGCAGTCGATGACCAGCCGCCTTGACGCGGCCGCGGCGCGCATCCGCGACAGTGAAGAAGAGGTCTTTGGGGAACTCAGGGTGACCACGGCCACCGGCTTTGGCACCCTCTGGCTGGCGCCGCGCCTGACCAAGCTGTACGAGCAGTATCCGAACCTGAAAATCGATCTGATGTTGGAAGAGCGGGTGCTGGACCTGCCGATGCGCGAGGCCGATGTCGCCATCCGCATGAAGGAGCCGAGCCAGGCCGACCTGGTACGCAAGCGCCTCATGACGGTGCGGATGGCCCTGTTCGCCTCGCCCCGTTACCTTGAAAAATACGGTGTGCCGGAAACGATCGAGGACATTTCGGATCACCGGTTGATCTGCCAGAACCAGCGCGCCGCGCAGGTCAGTTCGGCGGCCGTCGTCATCCGCAAACTGATGTCCTACGAACCGAAGTCGCTGCTGACGGTGAACAACTACTTTGGTGTGCTGCAAAGTGTGGTGCACGACATGGGCATCGGCATCCTGCCGGACTACGTGACCGAAGAGTTCCCGGAACTGGTCGAGGTTCTGCCTGACGAAGGACAGAACACTGTCCCGGTTTACCTTGCCTATCCCGAAGAGCTGCGCCATTCGCAACGCGTTGGTGCCTTCCGGGACTTTGTCCAATCCGAGATCATGGCGCACCGCAAGCACATGAAAGAACTGGGCAAGCTGTAACCAGCACCGACATCGGTTAGACGCCTCATCTGCTGCCGCACACCCGCCACAGCCTTGCCGCGCGGCACTGGCTGCGCTGCTCTGTGCGCGCGCCCGTCTACCGGTGCACAGACCGGGGAAAGCGCCGCGCGCGCCTGCGTCTTTGGGTATCGGATGGCAGGGTTGTTCTCGCGAAATCAAAGCCATGCAGAAACCGCATAGCAGCTTTGACGTTCATTTCGCATCTCGCCTCTTGAAGGGTTCGGCGCGCAGCCCTAAATGACCCTCATGAAGGCGGCGCTGACGCCCTCCTTCATACCTCCCTGTTGGACTTCGGCCGAGCTTAGTGCTCGGCCTTTTTTTTGGCCGGTCGCTACCCGCAAGATCCCCGTTCTTTGCCAGCCGCATCCCTTCGGTGCGCGCAGCAGGTGCGGTACAGTCCGGCACCGTGAGCTTTTTCTTTGACCTGCATAAGGCCCATCGGGTCAACTGGACGAGACTTCTGTTCCAATTTTCAGTCTCATTCAGGGGCAAAGAGATTTATGGCACCTTTATTTCAGCAGCTTGCCCGCTATTTGGGCGGTTTCTTCATCGCCTTGACCATCATCGTCGCCGCCGGAGGCAGCGCGGCCCGTGCGCAACAGGAGGCGACAACGGCCGATCTTCCGCCAGCTGCGGTGCACGAGATGGTCGCCCGGATGTCCGACAACGAGGTGCGCGCCCTGCTGCTGGAACGGCTCGACGCGGTTGCCGCTGCATCCGGGCAGCCGGACGAGCCGCAGACGCTGTCGGGGCGTGTTGCCCAGCTCTGGACCGCTTTCACCGAACCGGTGAGCGACGCAGTCCGCAAGTTACCTGCGCTGCCCGCCGCGCAGGGCCAGTCTTTCCGGGTCTTTGGCGAACGCCATGGTGGCCTCACCGGCGTGCTGGAACTGTTCGCCTGGATCGCGGTCGTTCTCGGCCTTGGCTTTCTGGCGGAATTCGCCGTGCGCAAGATCCTCGCACGCTCGCGCTTGCTGGAGGCTGCCCCCGGTGCCTCGACCAGCCCTAGCGCGTCCCTTGCCGAAACGCTGATCTTTCTGGCACGCCGCTTCCTGCGGGAAATAATCGGTCTTGCCGTTTTCTACGTGGTGATCCGCACCCTTGGACACGCCTTGCTCGAAGAGCAGATGATCGCGTTCGCCGCGCCGATGGTCACCTATCTGGTCTGGCTCCCCCGAGTCGCAGCAGCCGTCTCGCGCTTTGTCATGGCGCCGCAACGGCCGGACCACCGGCTGGTGAACGCCTCCACCCAATGGGCTGATTTTCTGCATCTGCACATCATCGGCCTGGCCTTTCTTTCGGGGCTGACGATCTTTTCCGCGCATTTCAACAAGGCAAACGGCATCGACCCCGAGGCGATCCGGCTGAGCTATTGGCTCGACACCCTTGTTTATGCCTACATCATCTGGATCGCCTGGACGGCGCGCACGGGGCTGACGGACATCATGCGGGGCAGCGACCCGGACCGCAGCCGCTTTGACGAGGCCGCGGCGCGCTATTACCCCTATTTCGCCATGGCTGTGGCGGCGCTGACGTGGGTTTCCGTGGGCACGCTGGTCGGGTTGGGCAAAACCCGGCATTTGGCGCAGGGTGCACATTATGTCACCATGTTCTGGCTGCTGGCCGCGCCCGCACTCGACACCGCGATCCGCGG
This sequence comes from Leisingera sp. XS_AS12, assembly GCF_041224635.1. Lineage (NCBI taxonomy): Bacteria > Pseudomonadati > Pseudomonadota > Alphaproteobacteria > Rhodobacterales > Roseobacteraceae > Leisingera > Leisingera sp. XS_AS12. The sequence continues at coordinate 264,574 of NZ_JBGFGM010000126.1, read as the reverse complement.
TCTCGTCAGACATCTGGTGCCCCCGATGTCCGGCGACGGGCACGTCGCCGCACAGGCCTATCGTTCGACCAAACGCAGCTACATTCGCATCGGCCGGGTCGCGGTCGCCGGGCTTGTTCTGATGGTCATCTCGAACGCCTGGGACGTGAACCTGATGGGCATTGCCACCAATGCGGATGGGATAGCCGACAACATCGTCGGTTTCCTGGTGACGATCGGCGTGGGCTATGTGGTCTACGAGGCAGTTTCGCTGTGGATCAACCGCCGCCTCGCGCGTGAGCAGACCACCCCCGATGACACCGAACCGGGTGGCGAAGGGGGCGGCGCTGGCGGCTCACGCCTGGCGACGGTACTGCCATTGCTGCGGGTCAGCGCGCAGATCGCCATCGCCATCATCTTTGCCCTGCTGGCAATCGGAGCCCTTGGCATCGACATCACGCCGCTTCTGGCTGGCGCGGGTATTCTCGGGCTGGCCATTGGCTTTGGCGCGCAGAAACTGGTGTCGGATGTCGTCTCTGGCGTGTTCTTCCTGATCGACGATGCGTTCCGGGTCGGCGAATATGTCGAAGTCGAAGGCACCCGCGGCACAGTCGAAAAGATCTCGATCCGCTCGATGCAGCTGCGTCACCACCGCGGGCCGGTCAACACCATCCCCTACGGCGAAATCCCGAAGCTGACCAATTACAGTCGCGACTGGGTGATCATGAAGCTTCGCTTCACCGTGCCCTTCGATACCGATCCCAACAAGGTGAAGAAGATCTTCAAGAAGATCGGCGCCGAGATGATGCAGGACGACCTCTACAAGGAGGATTTCCTGCAACCGTTCAAGAGCCAGGGGGTCTTCGACTTTGACGATGTCGGCATGATCATACGGGGCAAGTTCATGGCCAAGCCGGGCACCCAGTTCACCATCCGCAAGGAGATCTACAACCGGGTGAAGGCGGCTTTTGCGGAGAACGGGATTGATTTTGCCCGCCGCGAGGTCCGTGTCGCGATTCCCGGGCTGGAGGACGCCGACCATCTGAACGATTCGCAAAAGGCAGCCGTCGCGGCCGCGGCCAGCTCCGCCGTGTCATCCCAAACGCAGACAGAGAGCGACGGCAAGGGCGGCAAGACCGGATAGACGGACCGCCTGCCCGGCAGATCACCCATCCCCCATGTCCCGGCCAGCCCGGGCATGGGATCCTCTTGCAGGAAGTCACCCAAATCGGCACGTTTTCTGCTCTGTGACGCCCCAGATGCCCGGTCACAACGGCGCAGGCGGGGCGGTGAATGCGCAACCCCTCTTTCCCAACGGCAAAGCTTACTCTAAAAGGCGCGCAACCGCAGCCATTGGGGACGTTTACGGATGCAGGAACCCGCCATCACGCCTGAACTGATTGCAAACCACGGGCTGAAGCCCGAGGAATACGATCTGATCCTCGAAATCATCGGGCGGGAGCCAACCTTTACCGAGCTGGGCATCTTCTCGGCGATGTGGAACGAGCACTGTTCCTACAAGTCCTCCAAGAAATGGCTCCGCACCCTGCCCACCGAAGGCCCGCAGGTGATCTGCGGCCCCGGCGAGAACGCCGGTATCGTCGACATCGGTGACGGCGACGCGGTGGTTTTCAAGATGGAAAGCCACAACCACCCTTCCTACATCGAACCCTACCAGGGCGCCGCAACCGGCGTTGGCGGCATTCTGCGTGATGTGTTCACCATGGGCGCACGGCCCATCGCCTCGATGAACTCGCTGTCGTTTGGCGAACCGTCCCACCCCAAGACCCGGCAGCTGGTCAACGGCGTGGTTGAAGGCATCGGTGGCTACGGCAACTGCTTTGGTGTGCCCTGCGTTGGCGGCGAAGTGCGCTTCCATCCGGCCTACAACGGCAACTGTCTGGTCAACGCCTTTGCCGCTGGCCTGGCCAAGACCGACAGCATCTTCTACTCCGCGGCCTCCGGCGTCGGCATGCCGGTGGTCTACCTCGGCGCCAAGACCGGCCGTGACGGTGTCGGCGGCGCGACCATGGCGTCGGCCGAATTCGACGACACGATCGAGGAAAAGCGTCCCACCGTGCAGGTCGGCGACCCCTTCACCGAAAAGCGCCTGATGGAGGCCACGCTGGAGCTGATGCAGACCGGCGCGGTGATTTCGATTCAGGACATGGGCGCCGCGGGCCTCACCTGCTCGGCCGTGGAAATGGGCGACAAGGGCAAGCTGGGCGTGCGTCTGGATCTCGAAAACGTGCCGCAGCGCGAAGAGAACATGACCGCCTACGAGATGATGCTGTCGGAATCCCAGGAGCGGATGCTGATGGTGCTGAAGCCGGAACTCGAAGCCGAGGCCCGCGCCGTATTCGAGAAATGGGACCTCGATTTCGCGATCGTTGGTGAAACCATCTCCGAAGACCGCTTCCTGATCATGCACAACGGCGAAGTGAAGGCCGATCTGGTCCTGTCGAAACTGTCCTCCACCGCACCGGAATACGACCGCCCCTGGGTTCCGACCCCGACCCCCGATCCGCTGGCGGATGAGGACGTGCCGACCATCGACCCGATCGATGGCCTGAAGGCGCTGATCTCCTCGCCGAACTACGCCGGCAAGCAATGGGTTTACGAGCAGTACGACACCACCGTGATGGGTGACACCCAGCGCCGTCCGGGTGCGGGCTCCGGCATCGTGCGGGTGCATGGCACCGACAAGAAGCTGGCCTTCACCTCCGACGTGACCCCGCGCTACGTCAAGGCAAACCCCTTCGAGGGCGGCAAGCAGGCGGTGGCCGAGGCCTACCGCAACCTGACCGCCGTGGGTGCCAAGCCGCTGGCCACCACCGACAACCTGAACTTCGGCAACCCCGAAAAGCCCGAGATCATGGGCCAGTTCGTAGGCGCCATCAAGGGCATCGGCGAGGCGGTTGCCGCGCTCGACATGCCGATCGTTTCCGGCAACGTGTCGCTCTACAATGAAACCGACGGCAAGGGCATCCTGCCGACCCCGACCATCGGCGCGGTTGGCCTGATTGCCGCGGGCGAAGAGCCGATCATCGGCGAGGCCCGTGAAGGCCACGTCGCCCTGCTGGTTGGCGAAACCACCGGTCATCTGGGTCAATCGGCCCTGCTGGCCGAGGTCTTCAACCGCGAAGACGGTGATGCCCCGCATGTGGATCTGGACGCCGAGAAGCGCAACGGTGAATTCATCCGCGCGAACCGCGACTTCATCAAGGCCTGTACCGACCTCGGCGATGGCGGTCTCGCACTCGCAGCGTTCGAGCTGGCCGAGGAAGCCGGAGTGGGCGTGCAGATCGATGCCGGTGACACCCAGACCCTGTTCGGCGAAGATCAGGCCCGCTATCTGATCGCCTGCAACTTCGACCAGGCCGAGGCGCTGATGCTGGCAGCCGGTCAGGCCGGCGTGACCCTGACCACGGTCGGCAAGTTCGGTGGCGACAGCGTGAAGTTCGGCAATTCGGAGGCACCTCTGTCCGAGCTCAAGGAGATTTTCCGCAGCAGCTTTGCCGCCGCTGTCGCTTGACGATCCTGCCCGGAGGCGCTCCGGGCACTTCACACACGGGCGGAATGGCAAACGCCGTTCCGCCTTTTTCCTTGGCCTGAGGGGGAGAGCCTAGGATCATGAAACTACCGGAGCTGTCCGAAGACTGCAGTCGCTGCGCGGCCTTGTGCTGCGTCGCCTATTCCTTTGCGGAGCACGAAGATTTCGCCATCCTCAAATCGGCGGACACGCCCTGCCCCAACCTGGGCGAGGATTTTCGCTGCTCGATCCATGCAGAGCTGAAACCACAGGGGTTCGGCGGCTGCGTCGCCTATTCCTGCGCCGGTGCCGGCCAACGCGTCACCCAAGAGCTGTTTGGCGGCGAGACATGGCGCGATGATCCGGACCTGCTGCCCCATATGACACGCGCCTTGCGGGTCCTGCGCCCGATCCACGAGGCCTTGCTGATCCTGCAGGAGGCCGCAGCGCTGCCGCTGCCCAACTACCTGTCGCGCAAATGCGCCGAACTGACGGACGCCCTATGTCCGGAAGCTGCCAGTAGTGTCTGGGACTTCACCGAGGAGCACGTGCAGGGCGCCTTGGAAGAACTGCCCGGCTTTGTCGAACTGCTGGCCCCCTTCGCAACGCCGCGCGACTAATCCTGCTTGCACCGCTCCGCGCGGCCACCTACATTTTTACCAAACAAGACAAAGGACTTCTGCGGATGCCCATGCAAGCCCACGAAATCGAAGAACTGCTGCGCGAATCTTTTCCGAATGCCGAGATCCAGGTCGGCGGCACCGATGGTGTTCACATGTCGGCGATGGTGATCGACGAGAGCTTTCGCGGCAAGAACCGCGTTCAGCAGCAACGCGCCGTCTACGCCGCACTGAAAGGCAAGATGGACGGCCCCGACGGCGAACTTCACGCGCTGGCGCTGACCACCAAAGCGCCGGAGTAAGAAAACGGGACGCGCTCAGCCCCCTTTGGGGAGGACTGGTAACTTGGCCCGATATCGACACGAGAGGGGTTGTTTTTGAAACGTAATGACAAGCCTTTGACTCGCGTATTCCCTTTCCTGCGGTCGGTTGACCAGCATCCGGAGCTGGAACCCGACCGGGAATGGGAGAACAGAACGCAGGTGGTAACAATGGTCACAGCTGCCGCTGACACATCCCTGATCCGCCACTGTGGCCCGTGTTGATGAGCACAGCCGCCTATATCCTCATTGGAATTGTCGCGTTGGTTGCTGCCGCTATCGCCGTGGAAGCTTACCTGAAACGAAACCGGCGGCGGAGCCTCTCCAGCACACGACCCGTCCTCAAAACTGACGAGGTTGAATTTGGGCAGGAAGCCATCGACATCGAGCTGGTCAACAAGACCCATGCAAAGAACCAGAAAATTGAGCGCGAAAACCGCCGCCGAAGCCGGAGGCATTTGTGACCAAAGGTCGGAACCGCAGGCATTGCCAAGACCATCCGGGATGCCCTGGCGGCCCTCGTTGCAAGAGCTGCGCTTGCGGGGCTTACCTTTTTCGCGCTTCTCCCCTATATCGAAACAAACCGCGACCGGCGGAAACGCCAAGAGGAAATGGATAAATGACCGACGTAAAAACCCGCATCGACGAAACCGTCAAAGCCAACGACGTGGTGCTGTTCATGAAAGGCACCAAGGAAATGCCCCAGTGCGGATTTTCCTCGCGCGTGGCCGCGGTGCTGAACTACATCGGTGTAGACTACACCGACGTGAACGTGCTGGCAGACGAAGAGCTGCGCGCCGGGATCAAGGAATATTCCGACTGGCCGACCATCCCGCAGCTTTACGTGAAGGGCGAGTTCGTCGGTGGCTGCGACATCATCACCGAAATGGCGCTGTCGGCCGAGCTCGACGGCCTGTTTGAAAGCAACAATATTGCATTCGACAAGGATGCCGCAGACAAGATCCGCGAAGCCAACGCCTGATCCGCCTGCCCTGAAAAATGAAAAGCCTGCTGCAGAGCGATCTGCAGCAGGCTTTTGTTTTGACTCTGGCCTGGTCAGGCTGCGTCGATCAGCACCAGATCCGCGGTGGTAAATGTCGCCGCAGCCCCTTCGACACGGGCGACGAGCTGCCCCTGCTGCAGGATCAGCGCATCGCCGGTTTCGGCGTCGGCCTCGACCGCGAAGTCCTCTGCTCCGAGGCTACCGCCGCCATTGTTGACGATGAGCTGGATCATGTCTTCGCCCGGAGTGTAATCGGTCACCGCGATGACGCCCTCCGCGTCCTGCGACATGAACAGCGCGAAATTGTCTTCGCCCAGACCACCTGTGCCGGTATCACCCGCGCCCATCAGCAGGAAATCATCACCCGCGCCGCCAATCAGCGTGTCCGCGCCATCGGCATCGTTTATGAACTCGACATTGCTGAGCTGGCCGTCCTCGGCGCCTCCCGCGTCCCCTTGGTCCCGCACGGCGGCGACCTCTTCGGGTGACAGTTCACGGCTCAGGTTCACACCGCTCAGGGCATCGTTCCCGTCACCGCCATCCAGCAGGTCGTCGCCGTTGCCGCCGATCAGGTCGTCATTCCAGGCGCCACCTTCCAGCGTATCGTCGCCATCGCCGCCGAACAGCACGTCAATGCCACCGTCGCCCTGCATGGAATCATCGCCGGCACCGCCATAGGCGATGTCATGATAATCGCCGCCCATTACGGTATCGTCGCCATCATCGCCGAACAGAACATCCTTGCCGGCCTCACCGGCGAGCATGTCATTCCCGGCACCGCCAGACAGGGAATCGTAGCCGGAGCCACCGGTCAGCGTGTCGTTCCAGGCGCCACCGTCCAGCGTGTCGTTGCCTTCATCGCCGAACAACCGGTCGAGGCCACCGTCACCGGACAGGGAATCGTTGCCAGCACCGCCATAAAGGACATCGTGGTAGTCGCCGCCGGAAACCGTATCGTCGCCGTCACCGGCCAGCACGGTATCCTGACCTGCCCCGGCAGAGATCAAGTCGTTGCCAGCACCCGCGTTGATCCGATCAAAACCGCTTCCCGCGTCGATGACATCATCTTCGTCCCCAGAAACAATATCGTCGGGACCATCTGTCAGCAGGTACTCGGTCGGCCCGGAGCCGGTGTCCGGCTCACCAGTGTCTTCCACCAGTGTTTCGTTTTCGTCGTCATCAAGGTTGATGGCCAGGCCGGCAATCGCAAGGCTGCCCAGAATAAACGCCCCAATCATAAAAGTCCCCTAAAAGTAGCAAGAAAAAACTGCACGCAACCGAATTAACTCAATAGGAACAGTTTTTCCAGAATTTGCTTAGATTTTATCGGGCGCCCTGCGTGCATGCTCTGTCTTCGATCCGGAAACAAAGAAAAAAGCGTTGGCGCACAACGGGTTGCAAGCCAACGCTTCTGCATGATGTGTGGCTTATAGGGTCGTCGTTTACCCGCTCGCCTGCTTGCCGCCCATGCGGTCAGCCCCGCCGGACGTCAGGCAGCGCCGCTTGCCTTTGCCTCGATGTCCAGCGCCAGCGCTTCGGTGCGTGCGGCAATATCCATCAGGGTTTCTTCGACCTGCGGCGGGACCACGGGAATCTCGATGCGCTCGGGCTCGGGCGGAGGGGCCGATTTCAGCGCTTCCAGCTCCTGCTCACGCTCGGCCAGTTTCGCTTCGACTTCCTTGATCCGATCCTCGACCGCGGCGGTCTTGTCCGCAAGCATCAGGCCGGCCATCAGGAGCATCCGCGCCTCGGGCATCCGGCCGATCTGGTCCGACAGGACCTGCGCCTCGTCGTCGAGCATCTTGGCGGCGGAATGCAGATAGCTTTCCTCGCCCTCCTGGCACGAGACCTCAAAGCCACGGCCACCGATCATGATGGTTACTTCCGGCATCAGACTTCCTCCCCTTCGGGCAGTTTGGCGGCGGGCAGGCTGCGGGCATTGGCGAGCAGCGGCTCCAGCTTGGCCAACACAGCGTTCACCTGCGCCTTGTCGCTGGCCTGCGCCGCGCGCAACCCACTGATTTCCGCCTCCATCGCGGAATTGATCAATGACGCATCAGCCACGCCCTGGGCATTGGCATCGCGCAGCGCCGCATTGACGGCACGCAACTCGTCATTGGCCTGACGCAGCTGCTGATGTTCGGCGTCAAGCCGCACCAGGGCCGCGGACGGATCTTCGGGCTGCGCGCTGACGTCCGCATGGTCCGATCCACCGGACGCCCCGGACTGGGCCTGCTGCAACTGGGCCGTCAGGGCCTCGTTCTGAGCGGCCAGTTCCGCCAGTTCAGCCTTCAACGCATCGTGTTCGCTGGCCGCGGTATTGGCCGCCACTTCCAACTCGCGCTTCAGACGGGCAACTTCGGCCCGCAACGCTTCCTTTTCGGCCGGGTCGCCGGCTTCATTGCGCAGCAACTGGACCTCGGCCCGCAGCGCCTCCAGCTCACCCGCGTCACCGGGGCGACCACCACCGGCCTCCTTCAGGCGAGCGTTCAGGACACGCACACGCTCGGTCAGCTGAGCATTGGCCAGGCGCTCCTCGTCGAGCTCCTGCTCCAGCACCTTGCTGGCCTCATTCGCGGCGGCTGTTTCGGCCAGCCGCGCGGCTTCGGCCGCGGCTTCCGCAGCCTGCTGGCGGTCCGCCAGACGCGCCTCCTGCAACGCGGCAGCGCCATCGCTGATCCGCACCAGCGCAGCCTGGATGCGGCCTTGCAACTCTTCGATCTGGGTCATGCCTGCTTCCTCAGCCGTCCACATCTGTTCGATTTTACGCCGCCGCCTGCACGAATCGCGCCGGGCGCGGTTGACATGGGCCATGTTTCTCCAGTCTACGAATAAAACACCGCCCTTTGCGTTTCAACCACTTGCCACGACAACTTCGTGCGGCGCGGCGGACATATGCGCAACCCCGCTTGATCTTTGTGGCATCGCTGGTATTGAGCGCACCTAATGCCTGTTAACGCCAAAGGACATACCAAGTGGACCTGACAGCCCTGCGCACCGCCAATCCAGACCATTGGAACAAGGCCGCCGCCATTCGCGCGCTGGCCCTCGACGCCGTCGCCGCCGCCAACTCCGGACATACCGGAATGCCGATCGGCATGGCAGATGTGGCCACGGTCCTGTTCGAAAAGCACCTAAAATTCGACGCATCCAACCCGAAGTGGCCGGATCGCGACCGGTTCATCCTGTCCGCGGGCCACGGTTCGATGCTGATCTATGCGCTGCTGTATCTTGTCGGTGACAAGCAGGTCACCCTGGAGCAGATCAAGAACTTCCGCCAGTCCGGCGCGCTGACCGCCGGCCACCCGGAGAACTTCCTGCTGGATGCGGTCGAAGTCACCACCGGCCCGCTGGGCCAGGGCATCTCCAACGCCGTCGGCTTTGCCATGGCAGAAGAAATGCAGCGCGCGCATTACGGCAAGAAGGTCGTGGATCACCACACCTATGTGATCGCCGGTGACGGCTGCCTGATGGAAGGCATCAGCCAGGAGGCCATCGGCCTTGCGGGCCGCCATCAGCTGGGCAAGCTGATCGTGTTCTGGGACAACAACAACATCACCATTGACGGCACGGTCGAGCTGTCCGACCGCACCAACCAGGTGCAGCGCTTCAAGGCCTCGGGCTGGCAGGTGCTGGAAATCGACGGTCACGACCCCAAGGCCATCGACGAGGCGATTACCGCCGCAAAGAAGTCGAAGAAGCCGTCGATGATCGCCTGCAAGACCCACATCGCCCTGGGCCACGCCGCGCAGGACACCTCCAAGGGCCACGGCGCGTTGACCGATCCCGATCAGCTGAAGGCCGCCAAGGACGCCTACGGCTGGACCGGCGGCCCGTTCGAAGTCCCGGCCGAGATCAAATCCCAGTGGGAAGAGATCGGCGCGCGCGGCAAAACCGAGCGCGAAGCCTGGGAAGCCCGCTTTGCCGAGCTGTCGCAGCAGAAGCAGGACCGTTTCAACCGCGCCTACAACCTCGAGGCACCGAAGAAGCTGTCCGCCACCATCAAGGCGCTGAAAAAGCAGATCTCGGAAACCCAGCCCAAGGTTGCGACCCGCAAATCCTCGGAAATGGCGCTGGAAGTGATCAACCCGATCATGCCGGAAACCGTCGGCGGCTCGGCTGACCTCACCGGCTCCAACAACACCAAGACCGGCGATCTGGGCGTCTTTGACACCGACAACCGCAAGGGCCGCTACGTCTACTGGGGCATCCGCGAGCACGGCATGGCCGCGGCGATGAACGGCATGGCGCTGCACGGCGGCATCCGCCCCTATGGTGGCACCTTCTTCTGCTTCACCGACTATGCCCGCCCAGCGATGCGCCTGGCGGCCCTGTCGAAGATCCCGACCGTGTTCGTGATGACCCACGACTCGATCGGTGTCGGCGAAGACGGCCCGACCCACCAGCCGGTCGAGCACCTGGCGATCTGCCGCGCCACCCCGAACACCTATGTGTTCCGCCCCGCAGATTCGGTTGAAACCGCCGAGGCCTGGGAGATCGCGCTGACCTCCAAGGAGACGCCGTCGGTGATGGCGCTGACCCGCCAGAACCTGCCCACCGTGCGCACCGAGCACAAGCTGACCAACCTGGTCGAAAAGGGTGCCTACGTGCTGGCCGAGGCCGAAAGCAAGCGCCAGGTGATCCTGATCGCCACCGGCTCCGAAGTGTCGGTCGCGCTGGAAGCCAAGGCCCAGCTCGAAGGCATGGGCATCGGCACCCGCGTGGTCTCCATGCCCTGCATGGAGCTGTTCGCCGAGCAGGACGAAGCCTACCGCCGCAAGGTGCTGCCCGCAGGCCCGATCCGCGTCGGCATCGAAGCCGCCGTGCGCGACGGCGGCTGGGACCGCTGGCTGCTGGGCGAGCGCGGCCAGGAGAAGAAAGCCGGTTTCGTCGGCATGGACCGCTTCGGCGCCTCCGCCCCGGCCGGTGAGCTCTTCGAGCGCTTCGGCATCACCGCCGAGGGTACCGTCGCCAAGGTGAAAGAGCTGCTGGGCTAACCCCACGGTTCATCCACAATCAGGACGCCGGCAGCTCCCAGCTGTCGGCGTCTTTCGTTTTGGCCTGCCTTTCAACTGGGCGGCGCGTAGACCCCGCCGAGGCTGCTATATGTCTTCAGCGCTTGCTCAAATTCAGGCCAGTCAAACATTGGCACTGTCTTGAAACTTTCTATGGCACCGCCAAGGTTTGCCCGCAGCACGATCCCTATAAAGTCGCTTTGCTTGGGAACGTCGCAGATCAGCGCGATATGATGCTCTTGCCCAACCAGCCCGTAAAAGCCGAGCAGTTTACCTCCAGCCGCTTCGACGGTTTGGCGAGCCATTTCCTCCCGGTTGGATCCGCTTTCCACAATTGATTTAACGGCCTGCGGCGTATACCGGGCCAGCCACATGAACAGGGCCATGTGATCCTCCATGATTTTGTGATGCGCTTAGCCCGCGCGGCTGGGATGCCTGTTTGCCAAGAGGCACGGGCACACGCCAGTGTATCACAAAAGCGGGAAATTTGGCACCGCCGCTGCACATGGGAAGCAAAAGGCAGCGGAACAGCTTGTGCTGACCCGCTGGACGTTCGCAGAGCGTTGACTTCAGTGACCTGCCTGTTTCCCCGATACCGCCGCAATCGTCGGCATGATGACCTTGGTCGCCAGCGGGATCAGCACCAGCCCCAGCGCGAGGCCCAACACCCCGTCCATCGCCGCCTTGGCCACCCACTCGGCAAAGCCCTCCCAGGCGGCAGGCACCGCGTGGCCCACCGCATAGGCCCAGTCGTGGATGTGGTACCCCAGCCAGCCAAAGCCCAGCACCTCCAGCCCGTGGATGATGATCGAGCCGCCGACCCACAGCATCGCCGCGGTGCCAACCACTGACAGGATCTTCATCAGCACCGGCATGAACTTGACCAGCCCGCGCCCCAGCCCGCGGCCCAGCCCGGTGCGGGCATTCTCGGCCAGATACAGACCGACGTCGTCCATCTTCACGATCAGCGCGACAGAGCCGTAAACCGCCAGCGTGACGCCGATCGCCACCACTGCCAGCGTGGCCGCCTGCATCCAGACATTCGGCGCCTCGATCGCGGCCAGCGAAATGGTCATGATCTCGGCCGACAGGATGAAGTCGGTCTTGATCGCCCCCTTGATCTTCTCTTCCTCGAGGTGGCCGGGGTCCTTCACGCTCATATCCTCGTCAATCGCGTGGCTCGCGTGGGGGAACAGCACGTGAAAGATCTTCTCCGCGCCCTCGAAACACAGGTAGCAGCCGCCCAGCATCAACAAGGGCGTGATCGCCCAGGGCGCAAAATTGGCCAGCAGCATGGCGACCGGCAACAGCAGGATCAGCTTGTTGAACACGGAGCCGCGGGTGATGCGCCAGATGATCGGCAGCTCGCGCGCAGGCGCGAAACCTTGCAGGTACTTGGGCGTAACCGCGGCATCGTCGATGATCACGCCGGCGGTCTTGGCCCCTGCCTTGCCCGCAGCCGCCGCCACATCGTCGACCGAGGCAGCCGCAACCTTGGCAATCCCCGCAACATCATCCAGAAGCGCCAGCAATCCGCTCATGCCAAATCCCTCAAATCTCAGCCCGCAGTTGATCCGCAATCTGCCTGCTTCCGCGCCGCAGCACAAGCGTTAGCGCCACCGCCCGGCAAGCCGCGATTTTCGTTAACGCCACCGGCGCCAGCCGTTATCGCCAACATGCATTTTTTGCGCTAACAGTTTCATATTGTGGCGCTTTTACCCCTTTAGACCACATAGGCAGCGGGCTATATGGCAGCCAAAGGTTTTTGCTCGCTTGGAGACACTCAGATGACCATCAAAGTCGGGATCAACGGATTTGGCCGCATCGGCCGCTGCACCCTGTCGCATATCGCCGCCTCGGGCCGCGACGACATCGAGGTGATCAAGGTCAATGCAACCGGCCCGCTGGAGACCGCAGCGCATCTGATCAAATACGACTCCGTACATGGCCGTTTCCCGGGTGAGGTGACCATCGGCGACGGCACCATGAACCTGGGCCGCGGCGACATGCAGATGTTCTCCACCTACGACATGAACGAGCTGGACTGGTCCGGCTGCGACGTGGTTCTGGAATGCACCGGCAAATTCAACGACGGTGAAAAGGCCAAGGCGCATCTGGAGCGCGGCGCCGGCAAGGTGCTGCTGTCCGCCCCCGGCAAGAACGTCGACAAGACCATCGTCTACGGTGTCAACCATGACCAGCTGGAAGTCGGCGACAAGATGATCTCGAACGGCTCCTGCACCACCAACTGCCTGGCGCCGCTGGCAAAAGTGCTGGATGAGGCCTTTGGCATCGAACACGGCATCATGACCACCATCCACGCCTATACCGGCGACCAGCCGACGCTGGACCGCCGCCATGGCGACCTGTACCGCGCCCGCGCGGCCGCCATGTCGATGATCCCGACCTCGACCGGCGCCGCCAAGGCCCTGGGTGAAGTGCTGCCGAACCTCAAAGGCCGTCTCGACGGCTCCGCGATCCGCGTGCCGACCCCGAATGTCTCCGCCGTGGACCTGACCTTCCGCGCCAGCCGCGACGTGACCGCCGAGCAGATCAACGCCGCCGTCAAGGAGGCCGCCACCGGCCCGATGAAAGGCGTTCTGGGGTATGAGCCCGCGCCGCTGGTCTCGGTTGACTTCAACCACTCGCCCGAGAGCTCGATCTTTGCGCCGGACCAGACCCGCGTCGTCGATGATCGCATGGTGCGCGTCCTGGCCTGGTACGACAACGAATGGGGCTTCTCGGTCCGCATGGCCGATGTCGCCGTCGCCATGGGCAAGCTGGGCTGATCGCAGTCCAACAGCTTGAGATTTCACGCCTGCTCAGGTTATCTGGGCAGGCGTTTTCATTTGCGGCGGAGTTTTCATGACCAACCGGATTGCCATTGCCCTCGGCGTGCTCCTGACCCTCGCCGCCGTGGTGGACATCGCCCTGTTTGGAAACCAGCACATGGTTTTCCTCGGGAAAAAGCTGTTTGCCCTAATCCACTGGCTCGCCTTCTGGCGCTGAGCCCGCAGGGCACGTCCCGCCCCCTGACAGCACAAAGCCGGGCCCAATGAGCCCGGCTTTGTTTCAGGTGCAATCCAAAGCGTTAGTTCAGGCGGATTTTCCCAACTGCTGCAACAGCTTCTCCCGCACAAGTGGGGTGACAAATTTGGACACATCGCCATCCAGCCGGGCGATTTCCTTCACCAGCTTGGACGCGATCGCCTGATGGCGCGCCTCGGCCATCAGAAACACCGTCTCAACCGAGCTGTCCAATGCCCGGTTCATGCCAACCATCTGGAATTCATATTCAAAATCGGCAACAGCCCGCAGGCCTCGGACGATGATCTGCGCGCCAACGTCGCGGGCGCAGTCGATCAACAAGTTCTCGAAGGGATGTGCAACAATTTCGGTGCCGGTCTCTGCGCTCAGCTTGGCGCATTCGGCCTCGATCATCTCGACCCGCTCCTCGAGCGAGAACAGTGGCCCCTTGTCGCGGTTGATCGCAACGCCGATCACCAGTTTGTCCACCAGCGCACTGGCACGGCGGATGATGTCGATATGCCCGAGCGTGATCGGGTCGAAAGTGCCGGGATACAGACCTACGCGCATCTGCGGCCTCCTGCCTAGTCAAATTTCGCACACGCAAACACGTTTGACCACGCGATTGCAAGAGCGCAGAAATACGGAATTTTTCGCTACGGCCTCCTCAGGCGGCAGCGGAGCTCAATGGCCCATGATCATGTCTTGGAGCGCGTCTTTTTCCATCGCCACTTCCGCCAGCTGCGCCTTGACCGCATCGCCCAGCGTGACAATGCCGATCAGCTTGCCATTCTCCACCACCGGCATGTGGCGAAAGCGACCATGGGTCATCTTGGTCAGGATCTCTTCGACGTTCTCATGGCTGGTGCAGGTGACCAGTTCACGAGTCATGTAGTCGCGCACCGGCTTGTCGAGGCACCCCGAACCGCTGGCCGCCAGCTCCCGCACGATGTCCCGCTCCGACAGGATTCCTTCCGCGGTTTCCCCGTCGGCAGAGATCACGACGGAGCCGAATTTCTTTTCCGCCAGCAGCTTGGCAGCCTCGGCAACGGTGGCATCCGGTTTGACGGTCACAACGCCGGTGGTGGCCTTGGACTTCAAGATGGCCTGAATGAGCATTCTGCACCTCTTCGAAATTTTCTTGCGTGTAAACAAGGTTTGCCGCAATGCAGCTACAAGTCAAGGTGTCCGCGCGCTCGGCCATCTGCCCAGTTCAGGTCAGCGCCTCCAGCCGCGCCACTTCATCGCGAATCCCCCGCGACAGGGCTGCGGCAAAGCGGTTCAGCCGCTCGCTGCGCTGATCCCCCTGGTGCCGCACCAGGTGGAACCCCCGTGTCAGGCTCACCTTGTCGGTCAGGATTTTACGCAGCATCCGATGCGATGGCAGGCTGAAGTCATGGGCGATACAGATTGCCGTACCCTCGGCCGCCATCTTGATCTGCACCGATACCGAATTGGACGCCAGCGCCACCCGCTCGACGCCGATGTCGTTCAGATAGTCGAGCTCCTTGTCGAAGATCATGTCGGGGATGTACCCGATCATCTTGTGCCCTTTCAGATCCTCCAGCGTCTGAATCGGCGGGTGGTTCTTCAGGTAGTGACGCGAGGCCACCAGGTGCAGCTTGTAATCACAGATCTTCTGGACCAGCAGCTTGCCCGCGGTCGGCGCGCTGACCGTCACCGCCATGTCCGCTTCGCGACGGCTGAGGTTGATGACACGCGGCAGCGCGACGATCTGGATATCGAGGTCCGGGTTATCCTCGGAGATCTGGGCGCAGACCTGCGGCAACAGGTAGTTGGCCGCCCCGTCCGGTGCCCCGATGCGGATCTGCCCCGACAAGGTATCGCTGGGGCCGGTCAGCGCCTCGGTGCCCGCGCGCATCGCCTGTTCCGCCGCTTCGGCATGGACCAGCAGCCGGTCGCCAGCGGCGCTCAGCGCATAGCCTTGCGGCGATTTCACGAACAAAGGCGTCTCCAGCGCAGCCTCGAACCGCGCCACCCGGCGCCCCACCGTGGCAGGGTCCATCTTCAATGTCCGCCCTGCCCCCGACAGGCTCGCCTCGCGGGCGACCGCCAAAAACACCTTCATATCATCCCATTGCGGGTCCATCGCGCCGGATCCTCCGTACAGGCTGCCATTCGACCGCCGCTTTGCGGCGTTGTGACAGCTGTTAACCTATTGCGTTACTGCAAAGCCTCTTTGAAATCTTTCCCCTTTTGCGACGTTTTTTGCAAGCCTAGGATTGACCTCAAATGAATAGAGGAGGATCCGATGAAAGAGCTCGGTCATTTTATCAACGGCAAGATCGTGTCCGGCACGTCTGGTCGTTTCGACGATGTCTTCAACCCTGCCACCGGCGAAGTGCAGTACAAATGCCCGATGGCCAGCGCCGAAGAAACCACTGACGCCATCAACAAGGCGGCGGCGGCACAGCCCAAGTGGGGCGCCACCAACCCGCAGAAACGCGCCCGCGTGATGATGGCGATGGTCAGCCTGATGAACCGCGACATGGACAAGCTGGCCGAGGCGCTGAGCCGCGAGCACGGCAAGACCATCCCCGACGCCAAGGGTGACCTGCAGCGCGGTCTGGAAGTGATCGAATACTGCATCGCTGCGCCGCAGATGATGAAGGGCGAGTTCACCGACAGCGCCGGCCCCGGCATCGACATGTACTCCATGCGCCAGCCGCTGGGTGTCGTGGCAGCGATCATGCCCTTCAACTTCCCGGCCATGATGCCGCTGTGGCACGTCGGCCCGGCGCTGGCCTGCGGCAACGCCGTGGTGCTGAAGCCCTCCGAGCGCGATCCCTCCGTGCCGCTGATGCTGGCCGAACTGTTCGTCGAGGCCGGTCTGCCCGAAGGCGTGTTCCAGGTCGTCAACGGCGACAAGGAAGCGGTTGACACCCTGCTCGACAACGAGACCATCCAGGCGGTGTCATTTGTCGGCTCCACCCCGATCGCCCAGTACATCTATTCCCGCGCCACCGCCAACGGCAAGCGCGCCCAGTGCTTTGGCGGCGCCAAGAACCACATGATCATCATGCCCGACGCGGATCTGGATCAGGCCGCCGACGCGCTGGTCGGCGCAGGTTTTGGCGCGGCAGGCGAACGTTGCATGGCGATCTCGGTCGCCGTGCCGGTGGGTGAGGAAACCGCTGACAAGCTGATCGAGAAACTGGTGCCGCGCATCGAGAAACTGAAGGTCGGCCCCTACACCGCGGGCGATGACGTCGACCTCGGCCCGGTGGTGACCGCCGCCGCCAAGGAGCGCATCCTGGGTCTGATCCAGTCCGGCGTCGACCAGGGCGCCAAGCTGGTGGTCGACAACCGCGACTTCAAACTGCAGGGCTACGAGGACGGCTTCTTTGTCGGCGCCCACCTGTTCGACCATGTCACCCCCGACATGGACATCTACAAGCAGGAGATCTTCGGCCCGGTGCTGTCGACCGTCCGCGCCGCGACCTATGAGGACGCGCTGAAACTGGCAATGGATCACGAGTACGGCAACGGCACCGCGATCTTCACCCGCGACGGCGACACCGCGCGCGATTTCGCCCACCGAGTGAACATCGGCATGGTCGGCATCAACGTCCCGATCCCGGTGCCGCTGGCCTACCACACCTTTGGCGGCTGGAAGAAATCGATGTTTGGTGACCTGAACCAGCACGGCCCGGACAGCTTCAAGTTCTACTCGCGCACCAAGACCGTGACCTCCCGCTGGCCCTCGGGCATCAAGGAAGGCGGCGAGTTCAACTTCAAGGCCATGGACTAACCGTCCGATATTGCGAAAATCTTCAGGGTCCCGCCATGGCGGGGCCCTGTTTCTTTGGGCTGGCTCCCACCCCACAGGCGCGATCCGGGCACCTGCAACATCCCGCGCACGTGCGCCGCTTTTGTCAGAAATTCCGTCTTTTTTACTTGCTCCACGCGGCAACTCGTCTATCCGGACGGTAACAGAACTATAACGGCAGGCGCATGAGCATTTCCACGACCACGAAACAGGCCACCCCGGCCACCAAATCCGCACGCGACTGGGTCAAGATCCTGGCCAAGTACCGGGACCCGAACCCCTGGCGCAGCGCCTTTGAACTGTTGGTCACCGTGGTGCCATTCCTGCTGCTGTGGGCCCTGGCCTGGTGGTCCCTGTCAGTCAGCTACTGGCTGACACTGGCAATCTCGGTGCTGATCGCCGCTTTCCTGTTGCGCCTGTTCACCATCCAGCACGACTGCGGCCACGGCTCGTTCTTTTCCAACCGCCACCTCAGCGATTGGGTGGGCCGCACCATCGGGGTTCTGACGCTGACGCCCTATGACGTCTGGCGCCGCACCCATTCGATCCACCACAGCACCCACGGCAACCTCGGCAAGCGCGGCATGGGCGATATTCACACCATGACCGTCGCGGAATACCGGGCCGAAGGGCGCTGGGGGCGGCTGATGTACCGGCTGTACCGCCATCCCGTCACCCTGTTCGGCATCGGGCCGGGCTATCTGTTCTTCCTGCAGAACCGCCTGCCCTACGGGCTGATGGGACAAAGCCGCTACTGGATCAGCGCCATGGGAACCAATCTGGCCATCCTCTCGGCCCTGTCGCTGATCTGGTATTTTGGTGGCCTTGCCCCGATCCTGCTGATCTTCCTGCCCGCAACCCTCCTGGCCGCCACCGCCGGTCTGTGGCTGTTCTATGTGCAGCACCAGTTCGAAACCACCCAGTGGGAGCAGGACGCGGACTGGCAGCTGCATGATGCGGCGCTGCACGGCAGCTCGCATTACGTGCTGCCGCCGGTCCTGCAGTGGCTGAGCGCCAACATCGGTATCCACCATGTGCACCACCTCTACAGCCGGATCCCGTTCTACCGCCTGACCGAGGTGCTGCGCGACCATGGGGAACTGGCCGAGGGCAACCGGATGACCATCCGTGAAAGCCTGGCGAACGCCCGCCTGCATCTTTGGGACGAAGACAGCAAGCGCCTGCTGTCCTTTGCCCAGGCGCGCCAGCTTTACAGCTGACATCACACCACTGCCGACGCGACACCGCCGCGTCGGCAGAAAGCCGCCAGAAACGGCACACACACGCAAACACATACACGTGATCACCCCTTTTTAGCCCTTCGCACGGGCTAGGAAATTCCGCGCACATGGCTATCTTGCGGCGATGAACGTGAACGAATGACTGAGGGTTGAGGACACCATGAGCAGATCTCCCATCACCCGCCGCGCCACCCTTCTGGGGTTGGGCGCCACCCTGGCCACCCCGGCGCTGCTGCGGGCACAATCGACCGATGCCTTCCCGCAGAACGAACCGGCAATCCGCGAGGAGATCCCGGTACAGCGCAATATTTCCGCCTTCAAGCAGCAGGACTGGCGCGACCACTTTGACGAGCTGGGCGTCGGCTGTCTGCTGGCCGACATCTCCTCCCGTGCGCTGCACTACTGGGGCGGCGATGGCGTCACATATCGCCTGTACCCGTCGTCGGTCCCGATGAGCGAGGAGCTGACCCGCCGCGGATATTCCCGCATCGTGCGCAAACGCGAAAACCCAAGCTGGACCCCGACCCAGAACATGCGAGAACGCGATCCCACCCTGCCGCAGCGCATCGAAGGCGGCGTGCCGGGCAACCCGCTGGGAACGCGGGCCATGTATCTCGACTGGCCGGCCTACCTGGTGCATGGCACCCATGACACCCGCAAGATCGGGCGGCAAAGCTCCTCGGGCTGCATCGGCCTTTACAACCAGCATGTCGAGGAACTCTACGAGCTGGTCCAGATCGGCACCCAGGTGCGGCTGCTGTAACCTCGACGCACTGGTCATAGATCGCCACGAACGGCGCCCATCCGTGCGGCGCAAGTGAAGTCAAATAAGGGGGCGTGCATCGGCTGCACGCCCCCCTTTTTATTAGTTAAACTGCCATTCCGCCGCCAAGGAGGCCATCAGCGCAGGCTCAGGTGGTCCGGCTTCAGTCCCACATTGAACCGCTGCAGCGCTTTTTCCATGAGCGCCTCGAAATTCCGGGTGAATGTCTCGGTGTCATACAGCGGGCCGGTCTCGATCCCCTGCTTCAGGCGGGCCTTCACGTCCGCCAGGTAGTCGGGATCACGGGCCAGCTTCAGGGCCAGTGCCTGGTACTGCTGGGTGGTCGGTGCCGCCACTTCCGGAAGCCCCACCGCGTTCACGAGGCTGGTCGCCACCCGTGCGGCGAACTGCTTGCCCGTCTTTGTCACCACCGGCACCCCGGCCCACAGCGCGTCACTCGCGGTGGTATGGGCGTTGACCGCAAAGGCATCCAGGAAGACATCCGCCAGCGCCAGACGCGCCAGGTGATCCTTTTGCGCGGCAAACCCTGCAAACACGATACGTTCGGGACCGATACCGCGCCGCTTGGCCTCTTTCAGGATGTTCTTCCGGGTCTTTTCAACCGGCGCGTAGAACCACAACACGCTGCCCGGCACTCGATCCAGCAACTTCATCCAGACATCGAATTCGTCGGGCGAGACCTTGTACGGGCTGTTGAAGGAACAGAACACAAAGGCTTCCTC
Source organism: Leisingera sp. XS_AS12 (assembly GCF_041224635.1). NCBI lineage: Bacteria > Pseudomonadati > Pseudomonadota > Alphaproteobacteria > Rhodobacterales > Roseobacteraceae > Leisingera > Leisingera sp. XS_AS12. The sequence continues at coordinate 244,541 of NZ_JBGFGM010000126.1, read as the reverse complement.
GGGCAAGCCGACGTCCGCCCGCGTGGGCCTCTGCCCGGAGGCCTCGCGCAGGTCGTCATTGGGCTGATAACAGTCCGGCATGTAGAGGATCTTTTCGCTGTAGTACTTGCGCAGCGACTCCGGGATGATGTGCGGATCCGCGACGAGATAGTCCATCTCGTCCATGCCGGTCGTGCCCGGATAGCCCAGATAGCTCACATGGACCGGTGCGAGGCGGTTGTTGAAGATATTGAGCCGGTTGCCCTTGGTATAGCCCTTCAGGTCGATGGCGATGTCCAGCCCGTCTTCACGTGCAAGCCGGGCGATGTCGTCGTTCTGCAGGCTGGCCACCTGGCGGTAGACATCCGCGGCCTTCTCCGCCCGCAGACGGCCCTCCTGCTGGTTGGGATCGCCGTAGTCGTAGATGAAGATTTCAAAACGCTCGCGGTCATGAAGCTCCAGCTGGCGTCCCATCAGGAACATGGTGGCGTGATCGAAAAAGTCGTTGGAGAAATAACCAAGCCGGATCTTGCGCCCCTCGGCCCGCGGCCTCTCGAACTCGCATTGATCCGCAGTGGTCTTTTCCAGCTGCGCCACCTTGACGGAAAACTTCTTTTGCAGGCCGGGGTCATCGGTCATCGACAGAAAGGAGAACGGGTCGATGCAGACCTCGGTCTTGCGGAACACCCGAATGCGTTTTTCCCGGTTGCCAAGATCGGTCCAGTCACAGCTGCGACGCCGCAGGTAGATCAGGCGCGCGAGGGCCGTGGCATTGTTCGGGTCAAACTGCACCGCCGCCGCGAAATAGTTGATCGCCTCTTCATCCTGCCCCAGCCTCTTCAGATAGCTGCCGATGTAAGACAGGCTTTGCGAGTTGGACGGGTCCAGCTTCAACGCGTCGATATGCGCCAGAATGGCCTGCTCGTGTTTGCCCATCATCTCGAGCACTTCGCCGAGGGAGGCATAGAGCAGCCGGTTCTTGTCATCCAGTTTCAGCGCTTCACGCAGGAGGTACTCGGCATCCTTGTACTGACGTTTCAAGCCCAGTTCCCGCGCGCGCCGGTGCAAGGCCAGCGCCTGTTCCCTTGGCGAGCCGGCGGTCTGCTTTACCATACCGCACCGCATCGACAGCGCCAGGTCCGCCCGCGCGTTGCCCGCGACCGCCTCTGCAAAGGCCTGCTTGGTTTTGTCCCTGCCGCCAGCGCCCGCGGTTGCCAGAAAATGCTGCGCCCCAGAATTCGACACTGCGTCTACTCCTTTTGGAATGTCTTGGCAGGATTCCCCTGCGCGTGGTCCGTTTGCAGCCGACTGTCGCGTAAAGGGGTTAATTTTCCCCTCACCAACTTCGCCCCACTTGCCTGCCCTGCTGTGGTATTGCTGCACGGCGGCTTTGCATTTGCGCAGGTTGCTTCACCTCGCTGCGACAGCTATTAAATTAACAACCGTTCAATTCATCAGGCCCAGGGGAGGAGCTGCACATGGATTTCGCGCTGACGGAGGAACAACAGGCCATCTTTGACATGGCGCTGGCCTTTGGCCAGGAAAACATCGCCCCCCATTCCCGCCAGTGGGAGAAGGACGGAACCATCCCCAAATCGCTGTGGCCGCAGCTGGCCGAACTCGGTTTTGGCGGGCTTTACGTGTCCGAGGACTACGGCGGAACAGGCTTGTCACGGCTGGATGCCGCGCTGGTCTTCCAAGCGCTGGCAATGGCCGATCCAGCGGTTGGCTCCTTCCTGTCGATCCACAACATGTGCGGCGGCATGATCGACAAGTTCGGCTCGGAAGAGACCAAGCAGAAATGGCTGCCCGCCTTGTGCTCGATGGAAAAGGTCTTTTCCTACTGCCTGACCGAACCCGGCTCCGGCTCTGACGCCGCGGCGCTGAAAACCCGCGCCGAGCGGACCAACGAAGGCTACGTGCTGAACGGCACCAAGGCGTTCATCTCCGGCGGCTCCTATTCGGACGCCTACGTCGTGATGTGCCGCACCGGCGGCGATGGCCCCAAGGGCATCTCAACCGTGGTGGTCGAGGATGGCACACCAGGTCTCAGCTTTGGCGCGCTGGAGGACAAGATGGGCTGGAAGGCCCAGCCCACCTCGCAGGTGCAGTTCGACGATTGCGCCATTCCCGCCGACAACCTGATCGGCGAAGAGGGCAAGGGCTTTACCTACGCGATGGCAGGTCTTGACGGAGGTCGGCTGAACATTTCCGCCGGTGCCCTGGGCGGCGCCCAGGCGGCGCTGGACCAGACCGTGCAATACATGTCCGAGCGCAAGGCCTTTGGCAAATCCATCAACCAGTTTCAGGCACTGCAGTTCCGGCTGGCCGAATATGAAACCAGGCTGCAGGCGGCCCGCACCTTCCTGCGCCAGGCGGCGTGGAAACTGGACAACGGCGCGCATGATGCGACCAAGTTCTGCGCGATGGCCAAGCTCATGGTCACCGACACAGCCTTTGATGTCGCCAACGGCTGTCTGCAGCTCCACGGCGGCTATGGCTACCTTGCGGATTACGGCATCGAAAAGATCGTGCGCGACCTGCGGGTGCATCAGATCCTCGAAGGCACCAATGAAATCATGCGGTTGATCGTGGCGCGCCAGATGATCGCGGAGTGATCCGCGCCACCAAGGGCAAACAGCACATCCTGCCCGGCCTGCCGCCGGGCCAGCCAAGGGGAGAGCCTCACCGTGAGTGACATCCACATCCGCAAGCAGGGCTGCGCGGGCCGCATCACCTTCACCCGCCCCAAGGCCCTCAATGCGCTGAGCTATGATATGTGCATGGCGATCGACACCGCCCTGCGCGACTGGGCCGGGGATGAGAGCGTAAAACTGGTGGTGATCGACGCAGAGGGCGAGAAAGCCTTCTGCGCAGGCGGCGACATTGCCGAACTCTACGAGACCGGCACCAAGGGCGATTTCGACTACGGCCGCCGGTTCTGGCGCGACGAATACCGGGTCAACGCGCGCATCTTTGAATACAAGAAGCCGATCATCAGCTTCATGCAGGGGTTCACCATGGGCGGCGGTGTCGGCATCGGCTGCCACGGCACCCACCGGGTGGTGGGCGAAAGCAGCCAGATCGCCATGCCCGAAACCGGCATCGGCCTGGTCCCGGACGTGGGCGGCTCGCTGATGCTGGCGCTGGCGCCCGACCATCTGGGCGAATACCTCGGCCTGACGGCGGCGCGCATGGGGGCGGATGATGCGATCCTCGCAGGCTTTGCCGACTATTTCATTCCGCAGGAGCAATGGCCTGCCCTGATCGCCACGCTCGAAGAAACCGGTCGCGCCGCCGCAGTGGAGGCCGCCGCCCAACCGGCCCCGGCAGGCAAGCTGCGCGAGCAGCGCGTCGAGATCGCGACGCATTTCTCCCACGCCAGCCTGGCGGAGATTCACGAAAGCCTCAGCGCCGCGGACAGCGGCCTTGCGCAAGCGGCACTGAAATCGCTGAACCGCAACGCGCCCTTGTCGATGGCCTGCACGCTTGAGATGCTGCACCGTCTGCGCGCCGAAGGCCCGGCGATCCGCCGCGCGCTGGACCTGGAATACCGCTATACTTACCGCGCCATGGAACACAGCGATTTTCTCGAGGGCGTCCGCGCCCAGATCATCGACAAGGACCGCAACCCGAACTGGCGGCACGAGGGGCTGGAGGTGCCCGCCGCCGAGGTTCAGGCGCTGCTGGCGCCCCTGGGGGCGGATGAGCTGACATTTGAGGAGGACAACACATGAAGATCGGATTCATCGGCCTGGGCAACATGGGCGGCCCGATGGCGGCGAACCTCGCCAAGGCGGGCCATGAGGTCACCGGCTTTGACATGGCCGCGGTCGAGATCGATGGCGTCACAATGGCCGATTCCGGGGCGGCAGCCGCCACCGGTGCCGACGTTGTCATCACCATGCTGCCCAACGGCGCCATCCTGCGGCATGTCGCGGCAGAAGTCATCCCGGCGATGACCAAGGGCGCGGCGCTGGTCGATTGCTCCACCGTCGACGTCGACTCCGCCCGCGCAGTGGCGCAGCAGGCGGCAGACGCCGGGCTGCTGTTTGTCGACGCGCCGGTCTCCGGCGGCATCGGCGGCGCGGCAGGCGGCACGCTGACCTTCATGGCCGGCGGCACCGCCGAAGCCTTTGCCGCAGCGGAACCGCTATTCGACATCATGGGCCAGAAGGCCGTGCATTGCGGCGAGGCGGGCGCAGGCCAGGCCGCCAAGATCTGCAACAACATGATCCTTGGCGTCACCATGATCGCCACCTGCGAGGCCTTTGCGCTGGCCGACAAGCTGGGTCTCGACCGCCAGAAGATGTTCGACGTGGTCTCCACCTCCTCCGGTTACAGCTGGTCGATGAATGCCTATTGCCCGGCCCCGGGCGTCGGCCCGCAGTCGCCCGCCGACAACGGCTATCAGCCAGGTTTCGCCGCCGAGCTGATGCTGAAGGACCTGGGCCTCAGCCAGCAGGCCGCCGAAAGCGCCGATGCCGACACCCCGATGGGCCAGCTGGCGATGGAACTCTACAAGCGCTTCGTCGAAGACGAAGGCGGCAAGGGCAAGGACTTCTCGGCCATGCTGCCCCGCTTTTCCGAGCGCGGCCGGAGCTGACACTCAACGACACTGACCCAACAGCCAAGGCACCGGTTTTCGGTTGCCTTGGCCAAAGTTGACGCCACGTCCCGCCCCTCGGCAGGCGGGACGGGCCGCAAGTTGCCACAATTTCGACTAGAATCTTTAATATTCCTTACTACATAGGCCCGACATTTTGGCCTATCCGGGAAGGAGTAACGGCATGGCAACGGCAACCGAGCTTGACATCAACACGAACGCCACCGCCCTCCAGATGGCGGAGGAAATCTTCGGTGCGGGTGTCCAGATCGAGGATGCCACCTACCGCGGCGACGCGCAGTCCTCGGGGATCTACAGCGGCGCCGACAGCGCCACGCCCGGCGTCGCGCCAGCCGATACCGGTGTAATCCTCTCCACCGGCCATGCACGCGACTTCACCAACAATTCCGGCACCAGCAACACCAACGAGAGCGACAACACCAGCACCAACACCAACGGCGTCGACAATGACGCCGATTTCAATGCGCTCGCCGGTGTCAGAACCCGGGACGCCGCCTTCCTCGAAGTGGACTTCATTCCCGAAGGCGACCTGCTGACGCTCGACTTCGTGCTGTCCTCCGAGGAATACCCGGAATTTGCCAATTCCCAGTACAACGACGTGATCGGCGTCTGGGTCAACGGCGTCGAGGCGCAGGTGTCCATCGGCAACGGCAAGGCCTCGATCGGCAATATCAACCAAGGGACCGCCGAAAACGTCTATGTCGACAATACGAGCGATCAGTACAACACCGAGATGGACGGCTTCACCATCACCCTCACGTTCGTCGCCCCGGTGAACGTCGGCGAGGTCAACTCGCTCAAGATCGGTGTCGCCGATGTCGCCGACAGCAATTACGACACCAATCTTCTGGTCGCGGGCGGTTCCGTGCAAACCGGCGTGGTGGCGCAGGACGACGAGGCCGAATTCGCAGTCGGCAAGACCCGGACCCTCGATGTTCTGGAAAACGACAGCGATGCCTCCGGCGGCGTGCTCACCATCACCCATATCAACGGCCAGCCGGTCGCAGCCGGTGACACCGTCACCCTTTCAACCGGTCAGGAGATCACGCTGAACGCGGATGGCACCTTCACAGTGGTCACCGATGCGGATCTCGAAACCGTCCATTTCACCTACACCGCCGAAAACGATCAGGGCAATTCCGACACCGGCCTGGTCAAGCTGACACAGACCGTCCCCTGCTTTCTGCACGGCACCATGATCCGCGTCCCCGGCGGCGAAGTCCCGGTGCAGGACCTGCGTCCGGGCATGCAGGTCATGACCTATGACCACGGCCCGCAAACCCTGCGGTGGATCGGCCGCAGACGCGTCACCTGCACGCCGGACACCACCCCGATCCGCTTTGCCCCCGGCAGCTGCGGCAACGACCGCCCGCTGCTCGTGTCGCCGCAACACCGGATGTTGCTGCGTGGCAATCGCGCGGAAATGCTGTTCGGCACGCCGGAGGTCCTCGTCAAGGCGAAGGACATGGTTGACGATCATGCCATTCGCCCGGCCACGGATCTGGCCGAGGTCGAATATTTCCACCTCCTGTTCGGATGCCACCAGCTGCTGTGGGCCAACGGCGCACTCAGCGAGAGCTACCAACCCGGACCCGAAAGCGCGACAGGCTTTGATGCGGCCACCTTGGGCGAAATCCAGACCCTTTTCCCCGAGCTCTGCCCAGACACCGGACGTGGCTATGGCCCCTCTGTGCGCCCGGCCCTGCGCAGCTTCGAAGCGCGGCTTCTTGCCGCCGCCTGACCAGCAACCGGCGGCGTGCCGCCGGCGTCAAATTCTTCCCCTTGGAAATTGCGCAGGCCCGGATATGTGAAGGGCAGTGCAACAAGGAACCGTTGTTCATGGTAGCCCGTCATTTTGTTTCCCTTCTCCTCCTCGCTGCGGCCTCGGCCGTGATCGTTCCCCTGACCGCGGGATATGGCTCCGGCTCGGATGCCGACACCCGCGCCGCGAAGCCCAGTGCCCAGCCCATCGCGGCCACCGACCAGGCCGTCGCCACCGCCTGCCCCGGTGGCCTGCAACGCCAGGGCGGACGCTGCGCGCCGCACGGCCAGATCCGCAAGTTCTACCGCCGCGGCGACCGCATCGTCGAAGACTACCTGTGGATCCGCAGCCCCGGCGACTGGGCGCCGGACCCCTACGGCAGCTACGTGCAGGCCGGTGGCTATGTGTACCAGGTCAACCGCGAGACCCAGAACGTGCTGCGACTGGTCGGTGCCATGGACAAGCTGTCGAACTGACACCGCCCCTGCCCGCGTCCCGGGCGCGCACCCAACGACGCCAAGCTGCCGCCCCCGCGGCAGCTTGCACACCCCGGTACAGCACAGCCCCGAGCCGCGCAGGAAACTGCGCCGCCCCCTGTTCACCTTTGGAAAAATACTCCGGGGTGAATTGGCCGAAGGCCAAGAGGGGCAGCGCCCCTCTACCTTCACCCCACTGGCCCGACCTACGCGCAGGCCCCGACCGCTACTCCGCCGCGACCTTTCGGGCCGCGAGGATATCCTTGAGATAGCGCCCGGTGTGGCTGCGCGGCTCCTCTGCCACCGCTTCCGGCGTGCCCGCCGCGACGATCTCACCGCCGCCGTCGCCGCCCTCGGGACCGATATCGATGATCCAGTCCGCGGTCTTGATCACATCCAGGTTATGCTCGATCACCACGACCGAATTGCCCTGCTCGACCAGCTCGTGCAGCACCTCCAGCAGCTTCTTCACATCCTCGAAATGCAGGCCGGTCGTCGGCTCGTCCAGAATGTAGAGCGTCCGCCCGGTCGAGCGTTTCGACAGTTCCTTGGACAGCTTCACCCGCTGCGCCTCGCCGCCCGACAGCGTCGTCGCCTGCTGGCCGACCTTGATATAACCAAGGCCCACCCGCATCAGCGCATCCATCTTGTCCCGGATCGCGGGCACCGCCTGGAAGAACGCCTGCGCATCCTCCACCGTCATGTCCAGCACATCGGCGATGCTCTTGCCCTTGAACTTGATCTCCAGCGTTTCGCGGTTGTAGCGGGCACCGTTGCAGGTCTCGCAGGTGACGTAAACGTCGGGCAGGAAATGCATTTCCACTTTCAGCACGCCGTCACCCTGGCAGGCCTCGCAGCGGCCGCCCTTGACGTTGAAGCTGAACCGCCCCGGCTTGTAGCCGCGGGTCTTGGCCTCCGGCAGGCCGGCAAACCATTCCCGGATCGGGGTGAAGGCGCCGGTATAGGTCGCGGGGTTCGACCGCGGCGTGCGCCCGATCGGGCGCTGGTCGATGTCGATCACCTTGTCCAGGTGCTCCAGCCCCTTGATGCTTTCGCAGGGCGCAGGCGTCTGGCGGGCACCGTTCAGCCGCATCGAGGCGGTCTTGAACAGGGTTTCGATCGTCAGCGTCGACTTGCCACCACCGGAAACCCCGGTGACGCAGACGAACTTGCCCAGCGGGAATTCCGCCGTGACATCCTTCAGGTTGTTGCCGGTGGCCTTCACCACCTTGATCTTCTTCTTGTTGCCCTTGCGACGCTTGCTGGGCACCGGGATCTCGCGAGTGCCCGCCAGATACTGCCCGGTGATCGAGTTGCTGTCGGAGGCGATCTGCTGCGGCGTGCCGTGACTCACGACCTCGCCGCCGTGCACCCCGGCGCCGGGCCCGATGTCAAACACGTAATCCGCCTGGCGGATCATGTCCTCGTCATGCTCGACCACGATCACCGTGTTGCCCTGGTCCCGCAGGTTCTTCAGCGTGGTGATCAGGCGGTCATTGTCGCGCTGGTGCAGACCGATGGACGGTTCGTCCAGCACATAGAGCACGCCCGTCAGACCCGAGCCGATCTGGCTGGCCAGACGGATCCGCTGGCTTTCGCCGCCCGACAGGGTGCCGGATGAACGTGACAGCGTAAGGTATTCAAGTCCCACGTTATTCAGGAAACCGAGACGCTCGCGGATTTCCTTTACGATGGCGCGGGCGATCTCTTGCTTCTGCTGACTCAGGTGGTTCGGCACATCCTCGATCCAGGCCAGCGCCTCGCGGATCGACAGCTGCACCACCTGCCCGATATGCACGCCCGCGATCTTCACCGCCAGCGCCTCGTCGCGCAGACGGTAGCCCTCGCAGTGATGGCAGGGACGGTTGTTCTGGTAGCGCTCGAACTCCTCGCGGATCCAGTTGGAATCCGTCTCGCGGTAGCGGCGCTCCATGTTTGGGATCACACCTTCGAAGCTGCGTTCAACCTGGTAAACGCGCCCCCCCTCGTCGTAGCGGAACTGGATTTCCTCATCACCGGAGCCGTAAAGGAACACCTGCTGCACATGCTTTGGCAGGTCTTTCCAGGCAGTGTTCTTGTCAAACTCGTAGTGCCGCGCGATGGCTTCGATGGTCTGCAGGAAATAGGGCGACTTGCCCTTGCGCCAGGGCGCCAGCGCGCCGTCATAGACCTTGAGGCTCTGGTCCGGCACCACCAGCCGCTCGTCAAAGAACAGCTCGACGCCGAGGCCATCGCACTCCGGGCAGGCCCCGAAGGGCGCGTTGAAGGAAAACAGCCGCGGCTCTATCTCCGGGATGGTGAAGCCGCTGACCGGACAAGCAAAATTCTCGCTGAAGGTAATCCGCTCAGGCTCGCCCTCGCGCGGGGCGGTCTCCAGGATGGCGATGCCGTCGGCCAGATCCAGCGCGGTGCGCAAGCTGTCCGCCAGCCGCGTCTCCAGCCCCTCGCGCACCACCAGGCGGTCGACCACAACGTCGATGTCATGGCGGAACTTCTTGTCCAGCGTCGGCGGCTCGTCCAGCTCGTAGAACTCGCCGTCCACTTTCACCCGCTGGAAGCCCTGCTTGCGCAGCTCCAGCATCTCTTTCTTGTACTCGCCCTTGCGGTCGCGCACGATCGGCGCCAACAGATAGCCGCGGGTGCCCTCCTCCAGCGTCATGATCCGGTCGACCATGTCCTGCACCTGCTGCGCCTCGATCGGCTGGCCGGTGGCGGGGCTGTAGGGGGTGCCTGCGCGGGCAAACAGCAGGCGCAGGTAGTCGTAGATCTCGGTAACCGTGCCAACGGTCGAGCGCGGGTTCTTCGAGGTGGTCTTCTGCTCGATCGAAATCGCCGGAGACAACCCGCTGATGTGATCCACATCCGGCTTTTCCATCATGTCGAGGAACTGCCGCGCATAGGCACTCAGGCTTTCGACATAACGGCGCTGGCCCTCGGCATAGATCGTGTCAAACGCGAGGCTGGATTTGCCCGAGCCCGAAAGGCCGGTGATCACCACCAGCTCATCGCGCGGAATATCCACGTCGATGCTCTTCAGATTGTGCTCGCGCGCGCCGCGCACTTCGATGGATTTCAACTCAGCCATAGTGCCCCCGTACCCGCGCCCGCCAAACCTGCGGCGGACGTCCGCCCTACAGATAGGCAAAGCAATTATAAACGCCAAGCCCCAAATGAGAACATTTCACGAACTCGCAAAAGTTTGCCGCCATCAACTGACAGTTTCCGCCTGCATCCCCGCACCGCGGCGTTACGCGACTGACCGCCTGCGCTGCGCTGCCAGCAGCTGATGCGCAAGGATACCGGCCAAAAACAGCCCGCAGACCACCAGCATCATGCCGCCATAACCCGCCATCCCGACCGCACCCAGCAGCAGCGGGGTGCCGATCACGTTTCCGGCATTTCCAGCTTGCGACATGGCTCCGTTGGCCTCGGCCTGGTCGACGGCGCTGTCGTTCAGATGCGGCACTGCCGCAAAGCTTCCGCTCTGCACGAGACCAAACGCCAAGGCGAGCGCAAGGCAGGCCAGCCAGTCACCCGGCATCCACCACAACCACAGCCCGGCGAGCAGACACAGGCCAAACCCCAGCTGCGCCAAATGCACGGGCGGCATGCGCCAGCGCAGCAGCGCCACCCCCAGCAACATCGACGACAGGATGGAGACCAGCGGGAACGCTCCCATCACGAGCGCCCGCTGCGCCTCGGGCAGATGCGGCGGCAGAACGGTCATCAGCGCAACGAAACAACAGGTGTAGAACAACCAACCCGCTGCAGGTGCCAGTTTGAACGGCGATCGGTAGATCCGCAGATGCAAGCCAGGCAAGGCCGCCAGCGCGGGCAACGGCTGGCGGGACGGCACCGGCAGATCCCGCAGCGCACGATGCAACAGCAGCGCCAGCGCCGCCATCACCCCGGCATGGGCCCCGAACAGCGCAAGCACGCCATGCTCTGCCACCAGTGGCAGCCCCACCCAGTTCAACACCGCAAAGGAGACGCCGAAAAAGGTGCTCCAGATCGTCAACGCCGTGCCCCGGTGGCCCGGGCTGGCCAACAGCGCCATCAGCGTCGGCCCGGCCACCACGATGCCAAGATGCGACATCCCCTCGATCACGCGGGTCAGCAGGAACAGACCATAGGGCAGATGCAGCGCCTGCAACGCGGACATGGCCGCCCCCACCGCCAGCGACCACACAAGCGTGCGCCGAAACCCCAAGGACGCCACGAACAAACCAGCCACGACGCCCAGCAGGATCCCCATCAACCCGGTCATCGACACACTCAGGCTGAGCCATGTCTCGGCACCCGGGTACAGGGCGGCGATCCGGTCGAAGACCACCGAGACCTTGCCGTATTGCGCCGCCGCGCCTAGGCCAGCGGCCCAGACCGCCAGGACCAGCCCCCACCGGGTATTTGCCAAACCGGCCATGTGCAGCGCCTCCCGAAAACAGCAAAAGGCAGGCGCAGCCCGCGCCTGCCTTGCAGAACTTTTCTCGCGTCCCCGCCGCGTCCGCAAGCGGGGATTGCACGGATCACATGTGGATCACGCGATCAAAGGCATCCAGAACGCTTTCGTGCATCATTTCCGACAGGGTCGGATGCGGAAAGACGGTGTTCATCAGGTCTTCCTCGGTGGTTTCCAGCTGGCGGCCCACCACGTAGCCCTGAATCATCTCGGTCACCTCGGCGCCGACCATATGTGCGCCCAGCAGCTCACCGGTCTTGGCGTCGAAGATGGTCTTCACCATGCCCTCGGCCTCTCCCAGCGCGATCGCCTTGCCGTTGCCGATGAAGGGGAAGCGGCCGACCTTGATGTCGTAGCCCAGCTCCTTGGCCTTTGCCTCGGTATAGCCGACCGAGGCCACCTGCGGGTGACAATAGGTGCAGCCCGCGATGCTTTCGGGTTTCACCGGATGCGCGTGCTTGCCCGCGATCAGCTCTGCCACCATCACGCCCTCGTGCGACGCCTTGTGCGCCAGCCAGGGCGCCCCGGCAATGTCGCCAATGGCATAAAGCCCATCAACGCCGGTGCGGCAGTATTCGTCGGTGACAACATGGGTGCGGTCAATCTTGACGCCGAGCTCTTCCAGCCCCAGCCCTTCGACGTTGCCGACGATGCCCACGGCCGAGATCACGGTGTCGAACTCCTGCTTCTCCACCTTGCCGCCGGTCTCGATATGGGCGGTCACCTTGCCCTTGCCGCGGTCCAGCTGCTTGACCATGGCTTTCTCCATGATCTTCATGCCCTGTTTGACAAAGGCCTTCTTGGCAAAGGCGGAGATTTCCGCGTCTTCCACCGGCAGCACCCGGTCCATCACCTCGACCACGGTCGTGTCGGCACCCAGCGTGTTGTAGAAGCTGGCAAATTCGATGCCGATGGCACCAGAGCCGATGACCAGCAGCTTCTTCGGCATCCGCACCGGATCCAGCGCGTGCTTGTAGGTCCAGACCAGATCGCCGTCGGCCTCCAGTCCCGGAAGTTCCCGCGCCCGCGCACCGGTGGCCAGCACGATGTTCTTGGCGGTCAGCTCCTGGCTGCCCTTGTCGGTCTTGACGCTGACCTTGCCCTTGGCGGGGATCGTGGCCTCGCCCATGACGACGTCGATCTTGTTCTTCTTCATCAGGTGGCCGATGCCCGAGGACAGCTGCTTGGCCACCCCGCGCGAGCGCTTCACCACCGCGTCAAGGTCATAGCCGATGTTCTCGGCCTTCAGGCCGAAATCCTTGGCCCGCTCCATCAGGTGGAACACTTCCGAAGAGCGCAGCAGCGCCTTGGTCGGGATACAGCCCCAGTTCAGACAGATGCCCCCCAGGTGCTCGCGCTCGACCACGCAGGTTTTCAGCCCCAACTGTGCAGCCCGAATGGCGGCAACATAGCCCCCCGGTCCTGCCCCGATTACGATCACGTCATAGGTTTGTGCGGCCATGGTGCTCCCTCGCCCCTGAACAGGTTCAAAAAACTAGTTTACCGTTAAACTAATTGCCAGCACACTGCAATCACCCAGTACTGCGGCATTGCAGCAGGGCAAGAATGCCCCAGTTTGCGCTTGGCAGACCTACATTTGCGGGACAGCATAGGCACAATTTTTTCCGGCAATCCACAGATGGACACTAAATTTTCATGGCCCGAATCCTTTTTGATCTTCTCAAGGCCTGCCTCAACGCCACCTTGATCCTGCTGGCGCTGTGCCTGTTCCTGGGCTGGAAGCTGCTGACCGCCACCGAGGGTGTCAGCGCCAATGCCGCCGAAATCGCGCAACAGCTGCAGCCGATGCGCGATGCGGTCCTCAACCTGCAACAGGATGTGGCCGGGTTGCGCGGTGACATGCGTGTGGGCGACGGCCCGCCGCCCTCTGCCCGACTGGCGCGGCTTGAACAGCAGCTGTCAGAGGTGCAGGACCGGCTCGCAGACATCCTGACGCTGCCGCAGCAGGCCGCCGCCAGCGCGGCCCGTGCCGGGGCCTCCGAGCTGGCAGCCCGGCTGATCGCCGCCACACCCGGTCTTGGCGCGGCAGAGACCGGCTGCTTGCCCCCCGGCAGCTGACACGGCTCAGCCCTGCGCCGCGTAGGCTTCCAGAAGCGCGCCGAATTCCTCCATCGGGGGGAAGGCGTCATAGCTGTGCTCGACCGCGACCGAGACCGACGGCAAGCGCGTCGCGGTCCAGGTCTCGATGAAGGGCGTGAACCAGCTGCTGTCCTCGAACATCACCGGCCGGACATTGACGAAGTCGTCAAAGCCGGTAATGCGCGTGAACATCCAGCTCAGGCACTCCGGGCAGCAGAAATGGGTCAACTCCTCGCCCTTTGCGCCGCCCGGCACCGGGTCCCCCTGCACCACCCTGAAGGCCGCAGACGGAAACATCGCAGTCAGGGAAAACGCGCTGGCGGTCATTTTCTGGCAGCCGCGGCAGTGACAGGCGGCGGTCAGCACCGGGGCGGCGGAGGCTTCAATCACGGTGGCACCGCAACGGCAGCTGCCGGTCAGCGGCAGGGGCGGTTTGGACATATTCGGACCTCAACAATCAATTGAAAAAAAATGGGCAAGAGTCTTTGCCGCCCCAGCAATGCAACAGTCGGCGGCCCGACACAATCCTGCCGTGTGGAAATCGCCTGCACCCTACCGGCCCGGAATCAAAAACCGCCGCGCCCGATCCCGGACACGGCGGTCAAAATCATCAGGCGGCTGGCGTCAGCCCGCGGCCTGCACCTGGCGCACGGTTTCCCCGTAGCCCCCCGACATCACATAGTCCCGCTCCGGCGCGGTGCTGGGCCGGTGCAGCGCCTCATTGCGGTAGGGAAAGCGCCCGAACTGGCGGATCACCTCGCGGTGCGCGCGCGCGTGCAGCAGGTTGCTGCCGCCGGTCTCCGGCATCCGCTCCATCATCAGGCGGATGCAGCGTTCCTGGTCGCAGAGGTTCTCGGAATGCATCAGCGGCAGGTAGAAGAACTGCCGCGCCGGCTCATCGATCTTCAGATCCCATTTCTTGTTGATCGCGACCTTGGCCGCAGCCAGCGCCGCCTGGTCGGAAGCGAAGGCGCGCGCCTCGCCTCGGAACATGTTGCGCGGGAACTGGTCCAGCAGGATGATATAGGCCAGCGTGCCACTGGGATAGGTCAGCCAGAAGGAAAACCGCCCGTCGCAGGCCGCCTCCCAGGTGTTGAGAAACTTGTCGCGGATCTTCTGATCCAACTCCTCATCCTGCAGATACCATCCCTTTTCTCCCACCTCATCGAGCCAGAATGAAAGTATCTCTTCGGGACCAGCCATCGGTCTTTTCTCCAAGTGTTTTCCTGACGCCCACAACAGGACATTTTCTGCTGCCTTTACAAGTAACCTTGGGTCACAATTTGCAACAGGCAAGGGCAGCTGCTGAAATAAACCTCACAATCCCGGCGGGTTAGCGCAATCAATTTTCGCCAGCGGCGGTTTCTTGCTCTTCCAGTTCGGTCTCGATGGCATATTCTTGGGCAAATTCCACCGCCACCGGTGTCGCGGCGGGCGACATCGCGGTGAAGGTACCGGTCTCCTCGACAGGGATCGAGGCACGCTGAGTCGTGCGGTACAACGCATAGGCGGCGGTCAGGAACATCAGCGCCGCCAGCAGCGCGAAGAAGCCCGGAGGTCCGAAAACCGCATCGCTCATCAGCCAACCGGTGATCACCGGACCGGCGATGGCGCCCAGACCGTTGATGAACACCAGACCGCCCGAGGCCGCCGCCATGTCGTCATGCTCGAGGTAGTCATTGGTATAGGCGATCAGCAGCGAATAGAGCGGGTTCGACAGGCCACCGATGAAGAAGGCCGACAGCAGCAGCATGTAGAAATCGCCGCCAAAGACGAACCCGGCCACCGCGCCAATGCCGCCGCCAAGTGCGACGAACATGATCAGCACCCGCCGGTCCATCCGGTCCGAGATCCAGCCCAGCGGATATTGCATCACCGTCGCGCCAACATAGAACGCGGCAATGAAGACGGACAGCTGGCTCAGGCTCAGCCCGGCCGCGGTGCCGTAAACCGCGCTCATGCCGAACTGGGCCGAGAACACGCCACCAAGAAGGAACATGCCGACGCAGCCCAGCGGTGAAATATTCATCAGCTGTTTCAGGGTCATCGGCTTGGTGGTGTCAAAGGCCGGGGTCGGCGAAATTGACAGCAGGATCGGCCCGAAGGAGATCGAAACGAGGATCGAGGCGATGATGAAGGCCTCGTAGCCGCCCGGATCCCCCACCAGGATAAGCCCCTGCGCGGCGATGATCCCCACCATCATCACGATCATGTACAGCGACAGCGCCTTGCCGCGGTTGGTATTGTCAGCGGCGTTGTTCAGCCAGCTTTCGGCGGTGACATACACGCCGGAAAAGCAAAAGCCGATGATGACCCGCCCCAGTCCCCAGGCAATCGTGTTGGGCAGGATCGGATAGAGGATCATCACGGCCGAGATGAAGGACGCAAGCGCAGCAAAGACCCGCACGTGACCAACCCGGCGGATCATCTCGGGGGCCAGACGCGACCCGCCAAGGAAGCCGACGAAATAGGCCGCCATCACCAGCGACATCTCGAACGAGCTGAACCCCTCAAGGTCCCCACGCACACCCAGCATGGTGCCCTGCAACCCGTTGCCCACCATCAGCAGGCAGACCCCCAAGAGAAGCGCCCAGGCGCTCGACAGCACTTGCAGCATTCGCATGCCTCCTGACCAATGCAACACGGCCCTCCACGCGGGACGGGCCGGGTCTGGTTTCATCTCGATGTACCGCCCGTGGCGGCCCTACGCCCGCGAGACGCGGTCGCAGAATGACGTATTGCCCGCTGGCGCAACAGGCGGCAGCGGGACAATGCGGCGCTTTTGCGCGGATTCGCGTCCGTTTTCTAAGGCGTAACCGCCTTGCCGGGGATCAAAAGCGACGCATCCCCATAAGAAAAGAACCGGTACCGCTCAGCAACCGCATGGGCATAGATCCGCCGGATGCGCTCCTGCCCCATCAACGCCGAGACCAACATCATCAGCGTTGATTTGGGAAGGTGGAAATTGGTCATCAAGGCATCGGCCACCTGAAAGGTGAAGCCGGGGTAGATAAAGATATCCGTATCGCCTTCCCACGGGTGGATCTGCCCGTCGCGCGCCGCGCTTTCGATCAACCGCAGCGCCGTGGTGCCAACGGGTATCACCCGGCCTCCCGCCGCCTTGGTCGCCGCGATTTCCGCCGCGGCCTGCTCGCTCACGCGGCCCCATTCGGCGTGCATCCGGTGGGTGGTCACATCCTCGACCTTGACCGGAAGGAAGGTCCCTGCCCCCACATGCAGCGTGACATAGGAGATCTCGATCCCCCGCGCCGCCAGCGCCTCCAGCAACGGTTCGTCGAAATGCAGCGAGGCGGTCGGCGCCGCAACGGCGCCGCTGTTGCGCGCCCAGACGGTCTGGTAGTCGGTCTTGTCGCGCTCGTCCGCGGGCCGTTTCGCAGCGATATACGGCGGCAGCGGCATGGCCCCGGCCTCGGCCAGGGCAGCGTCGAAATCGGTGCCGGAAAGGTTGAACCGCAGGTGTCCCTGGCCCTCGGCCACTTCTTCCAGCGTTGCGCTCAATGCGTCGGAGAAGATGATCTCCTCGCCCGGCCTGATCTTCTTCAACGGTTTCAGCAACGCCGCCCATGTCCCATCGGCGCGCGGCTCGAGCAGGGTGGCCTCGATGCGGGCGGCAACGGGACCCTGCGCACTGTCGCGGTGACGCTGGCCGCTCAGCCGGGCCGGGATCACGCGGGTGTCGTTCAGAACCAGCCGGTCGCCGGGATTGAGCCACTGCACCAGATCGGTCACGCGGCCGTCATGCAGGGTGTCGCCTTCGGCCACCAGCAGACGGGCCGCGCTGCGCGGGCTCACAGGGCGGGTGGCGATCAGGTCGTCGGGCAGATCGAAGTCGAAATCACTGAGTTTCATGGCCGCGCTATAAGCCTTCACGGCGGGAAAATCCATGGGGATTTTTCGCGGTTTCGCCCGAGTCAGCCCCCCTTGCAGCTGCGCCGCCGGTCAGACTGTTTTCACATCTGACAACGCACGGAGCTACAGAAATAGATGGGCGCGATCCTAGCGTTCACTCCCTGTCAGCGGACGCGGATTGCGCCTCTGTTCGCCTTGTGCGCCACTTGCGCCGTTGTCCTGCGATTGCCCCGGCGCAGACGGGGCCGGACCACGGAAGATCTCGCGCAGGAAGCCGGGGGCCAGCCCCGCCAGCGGGTTCACCGAAACCGAGGGATCCTGGGCCGTTCCGCGCAGCGTGAAGGTAAAGCCGATCAACCCTTCGCCATCCCGCGGCGACAGGATGCGGCCGATGGCATTCAGCAGGTAGATCGGCGACAGCACCCCGCGCATGTTCAATCGCGTACTGGCAAGGTCATAGACCCCATCCAGCGACAAGCCCATCGACGGGCCAACCGCGCTGCTTTCATGCAGCACAAGGTGATTTTCGCTCAGCCGGAACCGCGCCTGCATATTGGTGAACAGGATGCCCTGCCCGGTCATTTCGTCGAGCAGCCCAACCAGGCTGATCGCATTCAGCAACGCCGCCATCGACGGCGCATTGCGCACCCGGATGTTGCGAACATCCACCCGACCGTCGTACTGGCCTGCCTCTCCTGTCGGAACCAGCGTCATGTCAAAGCTGCCGCCCCGGCCATGGGCAAACACCCCGGCAGAGCGGAACACTCCACCGGCATCGCTGGAGCGGATCCGGGCGGCGGTGCCGCCATTTCGCGGCACCAGCGTGCCTTCCACCGCCGTCTGCCCGTTCAGTCGCGCGGTAAATTCACCGTTCACGCCGCCCTGCGTCGAAAGACGCCCCCGAAAGTTCTGCAAGGCAATGCTGTCCGTCACCTGCAAAGTGCCCAGTTGCAGCGAGACCGGCACTGCCGCACCCGCGCCGGAGCCCACAGACCCGGCACTGCCTGAGGCTGAAAAGGGTGACCGGTTCAAGGCCAGCCGTCCAGACGGCACCTCGATCGCTGGCGCGGCGCCCTCTCGCCCACGGAAGGTCACTGCACCACGGAACCAGTTGCCAACCTGCACCGAAGTGAACTCCGCCGCGTCCAGCCCACCGCCTGTGCGCGTCGTGATCCGCCCCGAGGCTTGCAAGCCCGGCGCCTCCAGCTCCAGCCGCTCGACCATGGCGGGCGCCTTCAGCACCGCTTCAAGGTCCAGTCGCCCGGTGGCGGCTTCGCCCTTCTGCCACCCGATTTCCGCGATGCGCAGGCCCACGCCCTGCAAATCCGACTGCAGATGCAAGCGCGGCGGCGTGTCCGGGCGCAACTCCACATGATACTGCCCCGCGCCGCGGCCGAAGATCGCGCCGGGCGGCAGACCCAGATTGAAAGCCTCCACCGCCTCTGCCGAGAGTTCGATCGTCCCGTCGACCCGGCTGCCCGCTGCAGCGCCCTTGCCGACAGCCTGCTGCCAGCTGGCGCTCAGCGGCACACCCGACAACTGGCCATCGCCATAGATCCGCACCTGGCCCTGATCGCCCTCGACCGTCAACACCTCTGCAACCACCTCGTGCCCCGGCACCAGCCTGTCGCTTTGCACATCCCGCAGCTCGGCCTGGTAGTGATAGCGGATTTCCTCCACCGGCACTTTCTTCTTGAGCGGCAGGGACAACGTGCCCGCTGCAGCGACCCGCCCGTCCGCCAGGGCAACCGGCAGATTGGCCTTGTCCATCACCTGCAAGGGCGGCCGGTTCAGCAAGGACAGCGCCGCCGTGACGGACCCGCTGGCCACCGCCCGGACAATCCCGGGTGTCCCCTCCTTCACGGTGATGTCGGGGATGATGAAAGCGGTGCCGGTCACATCGATGTCGCCGCCTTCGTCCGCTGTCACCACGCCCTTGGAGGCCGTCGCCACCAGCCGGTTGCCGTAAAGGCTCAGCTGACCTTCGGCCTGCCGCAAAAGCGGCATATGCTTCTGAAACCGCGCCTCGACCTCGGCGAAACTCAGGTCCAGCCCGATGAACGGTTTGCCACTGCCACGCCCCCGCATGTAGACGCCCGCGTCCCGCACCACGCCCGAATGCAGGTTCTCCCGCAGCCACTGGCGCGGCTTGGGGGCCACCGCCTCGGGCCAGAGCGCCTTGATCCGGGCCACACTGACCTGATCGACCCGACCGTTCAGATCGTAGTCCCATCCCTCAGCCCCCACCGCAATTTCACCGTCCAGGTGAATGCGGCTGTCGCCGTCGCGCACCAGCATTTCCCCCAGCCTCAGCCGGAACGGCTGCAGCTGCAGGTCAAAATCCGCATCCACGCCCGGCAGGCGCACCGGCGCCTCGAACATCCGTCGCGGGTTCAGATCCAGATCCGAAAACCGCAACTGCCCCACCAGCCCCGTCAACTGACCGTTCTCGATCCCCGACAGGCTGGCCTGCCCCCGCATCACGCCCGAGCCCCAGCCGCTTTGCACGCTCAACTCGCTGAAGGTGATCCTCTGCCCCTTGGGATCGTAGGTGAAGTAGCTGCGGGCCCCGCTGATCGGCACCGGGCGCGTCTGCACCGCTGGCTGGATCACGCCCTCGCCGATGCGCAGGCTCGCCTGGATCGGCTCCAGCGCGCCATCAGCGGCCACCGCCCCCCGCAAGGCGCCGGAAATCGGGGCGCGCAGAACCCCCAGCCAGCCAAGAGCCGGGCTTTGCAAGGCGATGTCCTGGCTCGGGATACCGGAAATCAGAATGCCGAATTCGGCCGCTGGGCTGCCCAGAACCGAGGTATAGTTTGCTTCCAGCTGACCCACTTCGCCGCGCCCGCTGAGCACCGAAAAACCGGCCGCCACGGACAGCGCGTTGCCCTGCCGGTTCAGGCGGATCTGGCCACCGTCCAGCGTCCAGCCGCGGCCCAGCCGATCATCGGTATAGGACAGCGTCAGCGCCGTGGTCTCCAGCTCCGTCAGGGCGGCCAGCACCGGCTTCTGCAACTGGCTGTCCCACTGCTGGATCAGCTCCACCAGGGTTTCGGCCCGACGTGTCGGAGCCGCGTCACTGGCTAGGCTCAAGGCAAGCGAGCCATCCTTGTTGCGCCGAAGGGTCGCGAACAACCCATTGAGCGTGATCTGTTTCGGCTGGATCTGCCCCCGCAGCAACGGCTTCATCGCAAGGCTGGCCTGGGCATCCGCCAGCTGCGCAAACGGAGCACCATCCGCATGGCGCAACACCACGTCGCGAAGGCTGATCCGGGGCCGCCAGCCCCGGTTGACCACCAGGTGGATGGCCCCGAACTCAATCTGCAACCCGTTCAGATGTCGCTCGATCCGGGTTTCCACCCGCTGGCGCACCCACTCCGGCGCATCAAGCCGGGTGCCAATGCCGAAATAGATCGCACCGGCGGCCAGGAAGCACAGCACCGCCAACAGCCAGACCACCGCACGCAGCACGCGCCAGCGGCGACGGCGGCGGCGCTGTGGCGGCGCGACCGGCACGGCCTCTGCGGACCGCTCGGCCTCTGGCCCCGGCACTGGCACCGCGGCGGCGGCGTTCCGGTCGGTGTCACCCAAGGGGTCGATCTCGGCTTTCCCTTTGCTGCTCATGGGTTATGTTGGCCGCCAGTAGCACGCAAAGTTTGCCGGAGACAGACAGATGTTAGACGTATCAGACCCTGCCCCTTCCTTTACTCTGCCCAGCACCGAAGGCGGCGAGGTCAGCCTCGACAGCCTGCGCGGTTCCGCCGTGGTCCTGTTTTTCTATCCCCGCGATGATACTCCCGGCTGCACCAAAGAATCCATCGGCTTTTCCGAGGCGCTGCAAGCCTTTGCCGATGCCGGGGCCAAGGTCTACGGGATCTCCCGCGACACCATGGCCAAGCACGAGAAATTCACCGCGAAACATGGGCTGACGACGCCACTGCTGTCCGATGCCGACAGCACCGTCTGCGAAGATTATGGCGTGTGGAAGGAAAAGAACCTCTACGGCAAGAAGCACTGGGGCATCGAACGCTCCACCTTCCTGATCGATGCAGAGGGCCACATCGCCCGCATCTGGCGCAAGGTCAAGGTGCCCGGCCATGTCGAGGAGGTGCTGGAGGCGGTCAAAGCGCTGTGACCGCCCGCCCCGACAGCCTGTCCGTCCGGCAGCGCAGCGCAGCTGGAGGCTCCCGCCCGCTGCCGCCGCCCCTGGTCAGGGGCAGCCCCAGCCGTTGGGCCGGGCGCCGGGCCAGCGGCCCGGCGCGCAGCGCGCCGCAGGCGCGCTGCCATGCCCAACTGCGCCAGGGGGATCAGCCCGCTGATCCGCCGCGCAGGCGGGAGCGCACCGCCCGCCTTGACGGCGCACCGTCTGGACATTCGCTGCCAAATCGGGTGAACCCGCCCAAAAACACGCTGCAAACCCGCCGCCTCGCCGCCACAAGGAGTCCGCATGTCCAACCCGCCCCTGACGCTTGCCCAACGCGCCGCCGAGGTGCTGACCACCGCAGACGGACGCGCCAAGACTGCCCTGTCGCGTCGGCACGCCGCCGAATGGAAGGCCTATCGGCGTGGTGAGGCTCCCGAGATCGCCATCGGCACCGCCAGCCCGCCGCTGCACCCCGCCCGCCCGGCCGAACCGGAACTGCGCGACCCGCGCGACGTGCCCAAACGCAAACCCGGCTCGCCGCAGGGGCGCATCGCGCTTCTGCACGCCGTCGCCCATATCGAGCTCAACGCCGTCGACCTGCACTGGGACATCATCGCGCGGTTCTCGCATGTGCCGATGCCCATGGGGTTCTTTGACGACTGGGTGCAGGCCGCGGACGAGGAATCCAAGCATTTCAACCTGATGTGCGACTGTCTTGAGGCGCTCGGCAGCCATTACGGCGCGCTGCCTGCACATGCGGGCATGTGGCGCGCCGCCGAGGACACCGCCAATGACCTGATGGGGCGGCTGGCCGTGGTGCCGATGGTGCTGGAGGCGCGCGGCCTCGACGTGACCCCCGGCATGATCGAGATCTTCCGCAAGGCGGACCTGCCCCAGGCCGTGGACGCCCTGGAGATCATCTATGCCGAGGAA
This sequence comes from Leisingera sp. XS_AS12, assembly GCF_041224635.1. Taxonomy (NCBI): domain Bacteria; kingdom Pseudomonadati; phylum Pseudomonadota; class Alphaproteobacteria; order Rhodobacterales; family Roseobacteraceae; genus Leisingera; species Leisingera sp. XS_AS12. The sequence continues at coordinate 222,191 of NZ_JBGFGM010000126.1, read as the reverse complement.
GTCAGCCACGTCGCCTATGGCTCGAAATGGTTCAACTTCCTGTGCGGCCGCGACAACCTCGACCCCAAGGAAGTCTTCCACGGCCTCGTCCGCAAATACTTCCACGGCGCCTTGAAGCCCCCGTTCAACGAGGAAAAACGCGCCGATGCAGGCCTGCCGCCGGACTTCTACTGGCCGCTGTCCGACCAGGAGCGCCCGTTGCCGGGCAGCTGAAGACAGCCGTTTTCGGCAGAAACCCGCCTATCCACGCCGCTTCCGGCCCGCCGGGCGGCGCATCGGGTCAACACACTTGCCCAATAGCGTCACCCTGTCTATTCACGTCGCCAGTATTCGGCAGGCCCGCGCGCTGCCGACAGGGAACGGAATGAGGGAACCGTCTTTTGCGCACATTGCTCGCGGTCAGAATTCACAGCTTTCTCGAACGTCGTTTCCCGGAACGGCGGGTCTTTCTGAAGTCCGACACCGACACGCGCTTCATTCGGCTCCGATCTGAAACCCAGCTGGTGGCGGTTGCCGGCATCACGCTGTTCACCGCCTGGAGCATCGTCGCCACCGCCATTGTGCTGATGGACAGCATCGGCTCGGGCAACTTCCGGGAACTGGCCAAACGCGACCAGCAAACCTACCGCGAGCGGCTGAACGCCATTTCCGCCGAGCGCGACGCCCGCGCCGAAGAGGCGCTGGCGGCACAGGAACGTTTCAACGCCGCCCTGACCCAGATTTCCATCATGCAGTCCGAACTGCTGGCCTCGGAAACCCGCCGTCGCGAGCTGGAGACCGGCATCGAGGTCATCCAGTCGACCCTGCGCGACACCATGACCGAACGCGATCAGGCGCGCCGCGAATTGGCCGCGCTGAAACAGGAAACCAGCAGCGAAAACACCGCCCCCGCCGTGATTGCCAGCGCCGCAACGCAGATGGAGCTGATGGCGGCCGCGCTGGACGATACCGCCGCCGAGCGCGACCAGATCCGCGCCGATGCGGAAACCGCGCTGGATGAACGCGACGCCCTGGAACTCGAACTGCAGCTGATGGACGAGCGCAACGACCAGATCTTCCGCCAGCTGGAGGAAGCGGTCGCGGTCTCCGTCACACCGCTGGACAAGATGTTCCGCAGCGCCGGCATGCCCACTGACCGGATCCTCGAGCAGGTGCGGCGCGGCTACAATGGCCAGGGCGGCCCGCTGGAGCCGCTGGCGATGTCCACCCGCGGCGAACAGCCCACCCCCGAGGAGCGCCGCGCCAACAGCATCCTTGCCAAGCTGGACCAGCTGAACCTCTACCGCCTCGCCGCGGAGCAGGCCCCCTTTGCAACGCCCGTCAATCTGAGCCAGGTGCGCCAATCCTCGGGCTTCGGCTATCGGCGCGACCCCAAGACCGGCGGTCGGCGGCTGCACAAGGGCGCCGATTTTGCCGGCCGCACCGGCACCGACATTCTTGCCACCGCCGATGGCGTCGTGACACATGCCGGCTGGCAGTCCGGCTACGGCAAGATGGTCACCATCCGCCATGCCTTCGGCATTGAAACCAGATACGCCCATAACTCGAAACTCCGCGTGAAGGTCGGCCAAAGGGTCTCGCGCGGCGATCACATTGCTGATATGGGTAACACCGGACGGTCCACCGGGACCCACCTCCATTACGAGGTCAGGGTCAACGGGCAACCCGTAAACCCCATGATCTATATCAAGGCTGCGAGAAATGTTTTCTAAGAGCAAAATCAACGAGCCCGGACCGAAACAGGCCGAAACCAACCCGGCTCCCTCTGCCGCGCCTGCGGCGCCTGTCAGCGACTACAAGAGCAGCGCTCCCAAGCCCAAGCCGGCCGCATCGCTGCTGAGCTCGGATCTGCACGTCACCGGCAACGTCAAGACCACCGGCGACATCCAGGTCGAGGGCACCGTCGAAGGCGACATCCGCGCGCATCTGCTGACCGTGGGTGAGACCGCCACCATCAAGGGCGAAGTGACCGCCGATGACGTGGTCATCAACGGTCGCATCGTCGGCCGCGTGCGCGGTCTGAAGGTGCGCCTGACCTCCACCGCACGGGTCGAAGGCGACATCATCCACAAGACCATCGCAATCGAATCCGGCGCCCATTTCGAAGGCTCGGTGCAGCGTCAGGACGACCCGCTGAACCCCGGCGGCCGCAAATCCGCCCCGGCGTCGGCCGCACCGGCAGCCGCCCCCGCGCAGGCCCCCTCCGCCGCCGTTCAGGCCGCAACCGCCGCGCACAAGGCCGAAGGCTAAGACGCCCGCAGTCGACGGTAAAATCGACTGCCGAGGCCGCGCGATTGGCGCAGCGAACGCCACCGGACACGAAGTATGAAACCGCCGCAGTGCTCTACTGCGGCGGTTCTTCGTTTTGGCAAAACTGGAAATTCAACAGCACGCCATCCCTTTACCTCTACTCCCTCAACGGGTACCGATGCTGCGGTCACAACCCGAAGCAGCGCATCGCGGTCAAAAGTTAGGTATATTTCATGGCAATCATCACAGTTTTCGACCACGCCAACAGGCTTGGCTCAATCGATCTCAGCAACGTAGACCTTGACGACGTTCACGTATCGCCTCCGACGTCCACCCACCTCACCGCCAGCGTCAACGGCCTGACCCTGTCGCTGCAGGGAAGCTTTTTTTACACCGATGCACGCAGCCTATCGCTCGACAGTCAGGTACACAGCGTGAACCTCTCCTATCAAGGCTCACTGGTGGCGTCCGGCTCGGGCTTCAATGTCACATTCCACGATATTTACTACGGCGATTTTGACACCGTCATGTCCGGCATCATGGCAGGCGACGACGTGTTTACTTCCGCTTACAACGGTGATGACTATATCGAGACCTTTGGCGGCAATGACCGCATCAAAACCGGAACCGGCAGCGATTACGTGGACGGCGGCAGCGGCTTCGACGTTTTCGTCGCCAATGGCGCCCGGTCGGCTTACGACATCACGCTGAATTACGGCACTCTTGTGCTGTCCGGCCCCGGCGCCGAACAGGACCAGCTGCGCAATATCGAGCGGATCGAGTTCCTGGACGGCAGCATCGATCTTCATGTCGGAAGCTACAGTTCCGAAAACCGCTCCTTTGCCGGTCACACTGGCCCTGCCCTGCTCTTCGGCTCGGCCGGCAACGACACCCTCACCGGAGGCAATGGCAACGATACCCTTGACGGTGGCAGCGGCTCCGACCGTTTGTCCGGCAACCTTGGCAGTGATGTCCTGATCGGCGGCAGCGGCGATGACCAGCTCTTTGGCGGCGCCGACAACGATACGCTGCTGGGCGGCGATTACGATGATACCCTGAAGGGCGGAACCGAGGCCGACAGGTTGGTGGGCGGAAGCGGTGATGACCGCCTGCTGGGCGAACACGGCCACGACGTGCTGTTGGGCGACAGCGGCCGCGATCACCTCAACGGCGGTTCCGGCTGGGACAAGCTGAAGGGCGGCAGCGGCGACGACACGCTGATCGGCGAAGATGGCCGCGACCGGCTCGTGGGCGGACGCGGCGCCGATGACCTGTCAGGCGGCAACCACGAGGACGCGCTGCTGGGCGGCGGCGGCGATGATGACCTGCGCGGCGGCAATGGCCGCGACACCCTCAGCGGTCAGTCCGGCGACGACAGCCTCAACGGCGGCAATGGCAACGACCGGCTGGCTGGGGACGGCGGCAAGGACGTGCTGATCGGCCACAAGGGCGACGACCTGCTCACCGGCGGCAAACATGCCGATGTCTTTGTCTTCCACCGGGGGCACGGCAATGACACGATCACCGATTTTGAGATCGGCAGGGATCACATCGAAATCGGACGCGGTGCCTCACGGTTTGGCCAGCTGGACTTCACCCAGCAGGGCGAGGACGTCCTGGTGGCCTTTGCCGACGTCACGATTTTGGTCGAGGACACCACCCTGGCCCAACTGCAGGATGCGGACAACTTCCTGTTCTGAGCACCCGCCCCCACGGCGAAACACCACACGGGCGCGCCTCTCAGCGGCGCGCCTTTTTCAGTCTGACCAGCGGGATCAGCGCAACATCCACTTGCCGTCCGGCCAGAAGGCGTGAAAGGCAAAGGCAAACATCACGTCATGCACCACGTCGCGCCCGGCCCTGTCGCGCACCCGGACCGAGCCGATGTCACGCCCCTGCGCCAACGCCCCGGTGTCCAGCGCCGAGGCTTGTCCGGCACGCCAGCTCAGCACGACGCCCGCCTCGCGGATCTCTCCCGCCTTCGCCAGTCGGCTCAGCGGCCAGGCGCGGTTGCCCACCCGGACCACCCGCGCCAGCGGCGCAATCCCGTGCGGCGGTGGCGTGCCATCATAGAGAAACGGCCAATCCGAGGTGTCATAGCCGCGATAGGGGTTGCGCCCGTACTGGCGGTTGTAGCCCGGCTGCGCCATCACCAACCCCTCTGGGTTGCGGGCGGTGAACTCCGCCCAGCTCTCGACCCAGCTGGGCAATACGGTCAGCTGCACGCCGCTCATCGCGCCAACGATCCCCTCGCCGCTGGCCTGCTGCCACCAGCTCTGGGTTTCGCGATCATACATCACCATGTCCGAATGGCGCAGCTTGCCGGTGACGCCAAAGCTCAGCACCCGCCTTGCGCCCCCGGCGCGCACGCGCCGATCAAAGGTCACCGCGGAATTGCACAGCGGGCAATAGGTCACCGCCACCGGCACCCCCGCCACGGTGTCGTTGACGATTTCGTGCCAGGTCAGGTAGCGCAACGGGTAGGCCCGCGGCTTTGCCCCGGCCAGCTCCAGGGTGACAACCGGCTCTCGCGGGGTCACGTCCCGCACGCCACCAGCGGATCGGAACCGCGGCGCATCCAGCGCCGGAATGCCATCCTTGGGCACCCCGCCCGAGCGGATCTGCCGCCAGTCGGGCACCGTGGTGCGGCTGAAATCCGTCTGCGGCCAGGCCTGCCCCCACCGTGTCGGCTCGGCACTGGCAGGCGCGGCGAGAACGGGCATCAGGACCACCGCGGCAAGGCTTATCAGGTGTTTCAGCATGGCTGACCTCCCCCTTGCCAGCAGTTTACCTGCGCCCCGCCGCCCCGCGCCAGAGGCACACACGCGCTTGTGACGCAGCTTCAGCCGCGCCGCGCGGCAGCCTTCTTCAGGCACCGAAACGTAAGACGGCCCGCCCCTGCCAAGCAGGAACGGGCCGCCCTTCAACATCCCGAGCGGGATGGTTTACTCGGTCACGCTGACCTTGGTCATCACGTCGGGCTGGCCAACCACGGCGCCATTGCCGCCGGTGCCGCGCTTGATCGCGTCAACCACGTCCATGCCTTCGGTCACCTTGCCGACCACCGTGTACTGACCGTTCAGGAAATGACCGGCGTCGAACATGATGAAGAACTGCGAGTTGGCGCTGTTGGGGTTCTGCGCCCGCGCCATCCCCACCACGCCGCGATCGAACGGCAGGTCGGAGAACTCGGCCGGCAGGTCCGGGCGCGCGGAGCCGCCACGACCCGCCATGCTCATGTCGCCGCCCAGCTTGCCGAACTCGACATCGCCGGTCTGCGCCATGAAGCCGTCGATCACGCGGTGGAACACCACCCCGTCGTACTGGCCTTCCTCGGCCAGCGCGGTGATCTGCTCGACATGCTTGGGAGCCACATCCTCGAACAGGTCGATCTTGATGGTGCCATTGGCCTCGCCCTCGACCTGGACTTCCAGGCCCGTCGCGCCCGCAGGCGCGCCATTCAGCAAGCCAAAGGCAGGCCCCGCCGCCAGCAGGGCCAGCGCTGCCAGCGTCTTACGCATCCGCAGCCACCTTGACCGAGATCATCCGGTCCGGGTTCGCAGGCGGCTCGCCGCGGGTGATCGCGTCGACATGCTCCATGCCCTCGATGACGCGGCCATAGACGGTGTACTGGCCGTTCAGGAAGTGGTTGTCCTTGAAGTTGATGAAGAACTGCGAGTTGGCCGAATCCGGGTTGGCGGACCGCGCGGCGCCCAGGGTGCCGCGATCATGCGGCAGCTTGGAGAACTCGGCCGGCAGGTTCGGCAGGCTGGAGCCACCGGTGCCCGCCATGCGAAGGTTGAACCCATCTTCCATGTCGCCGTTGGCCACGTCGCCGGTCTGCGCCATGAAGCCGTCGATCACGCGGTGAAAGCAGACGTTGTCATACTCGCCGGCGCGCGCCAGTTCCTTCATTCGTTCGCAATGTTTCGGCGCCACGTCGGGCAGCAGTTCGATAACAACATTGCCGTCCTTCAGTTCGATGATGACGGTGTTTTCGGGATCCTTGATCTCGGCCATGTGGCCCTCCTGTCGTCGAAATTTGCCCCGATTGTTAAGGCCAGCGTCGGCAAATGCCAAGGGAGCATTGACTGATGAGCAAAAACCCCCGAAACAACGCCCGAATTCAACCGCTATTTCACCATAAGGGGGCTCGAGATGGGCTGGAAGACGCTCGACGACATGGACCTGAACGGCAAACGCGTGCTGGTGCGCGTGGACATCAACGTGCCGGTTGCGGATGGCAAGGTCACCGACGACACCCGCATTCAGCGCATCACCCCCACGGTGCGCGACATCCTGGCGGCTGGCGGTCGCCCGATCCTGCTGGCCCACTTCGGCCGCCCGGGCGGCGAACGCAAGGCCGAGCTGTCGCTGCAACAGCTGGTTCCGGCGCTGGAAGCCGCCTTTGACTGCCCGGTGATGTTTGCCGCCGACTGCGTGGGCGCAGGCGCCGCGGCGGCTGCCGAGGCGCTGAAAGAGGGCGAAGTGCTGCTGCTGGAGAACACCCGTTTCCACGCCGCCGAGACCAAGAACGACGCCGATCTGGCCGCTGGCATGGCCGCCCTCGGCGACATCTACTGCAACGATGCCTTCTCGGCCGCGCACCGCGCCCATGCCTCGACCGAGGCGCTGGCCCGGCTGCTGCCCGCCTGCGCCGGTCGCCTGATGCAGGCCGAGTTGCAAGCGCTGGAAGCCGCGCTCGCCAAGCCCGAGCGCCCGGTCACCGCGGTGGTCGGCGGGGCCAAGGTGTCGACCAAGCTGGACCTGCTCTCCAACCTGATCGAAAAGGTCGACCACCTGGTGATCGGCGGCGGCATGGCCAATACCTTCCTGCTGGCACAGGGCCACGCGATCGGCTCCTCGCTGGCCGAGGCCAGCCTGACCGACACCGCCTCCGAGATCCTGACCAAGGCCAAGGCGGCGGGCTGCGAGATCATCCTGCCGAGCGACCTCGTGGTTGCGCGCAAGTTCGAGGCCAACGCCCCGCATGAGGTCCTGCCGGCCGACGCCTGCCCCGATGACGCGATGATCCTGGATGCAGGCCCCGCCAGCGTCACCCGCATTGCCGAGGTCTTTGCCAACAGCAAGACGCTGATCTGGAACGGCCCCCTCGGCGCCTTCGAGATGGAACCCTTTGACGCTGCCACCAATGCGGCGGCGCTGAAAGCGGCTGAGCTGACCCGCGCGGGCACGCTGATCTCGGTGGCGGGCGGCGGCGATACCGTGGCGGCGCTCAACGCCTCCGGTGCGGCGGCTGACTTCAGCTATATTTCCACCGCCGGTGGGGCGTTCCTGGAATGGATGGAAGGCAAGACCCTGCCCGGTGTCGCCGCGCTGGAGCAGTAACCCTCTGCCCTTCGGGCCCGGCAGCCTGCCGGGCCACCCTTCCCCGGTATTTCCAACCCGGTATTTCCAGCCCAGTATTTCGCCTTGTGGACAGTTTTGGAATTCACAAGCCGATTCGCCTGTGGCATAGTGGTTGCAGACGTCGGCAAACGGCGCACCTCCAGAAGACTTGAGCAGTAGCATACAGGCAGCTCCCACGTGACCCGTAACGCCCGCCCTTCCATCGGGGCGATTGCATTCTTTGCGATTGCCTTCGCGCTCAGCGCCTACTTCACCTTTGCCGCTGTGCAGGGCGATTACGGATTGTTCCGCAGGGTCGAGATTCAGGCCGAAGCCGAAGAGCTGCGCCTGGAACTCGGCCGCCTGCAGGCGCAGACCGCAGAAATGGAAAACCTCACCCATCGCCTGTCCGATGACTACCTGGATCTCGACCTGCTCGACGAACAGGCCCGCAGCGTGCTGGGACTGGTGCGCGCGGATGAGATCGTCATTCACTGACCTCCTGCCACTGATCCCCTGCAAGCCCCCGCACTGAACCAGCGCAGGCCCAGGCGCGGCTGACCGCCCTGCTCCACTCCGAGTATTTCCCGACATTCAAGGACCGGTCGCACGCTCGTGCAACCGCAAGCCCGCTGCGCGCCGCGCGGGTCACGGACCCGGTCGGCGAACTGCGTTCGCATTTGCCTGTCTTCTCCGGTTGCAAACCCCGCGTCACAATAACACTATTCAGCCGGAGCCAAACCGTGTATCAGTTTGTTTAACACTAAACTATCTAGCCCACAGGAGGAGCTGACCACCATGGCCGCTAGAAAAAGCGCAAAGAAACCAAACGTTTCTGCCGAGGAACTGACCAAGTACTATCGGGACATGCTGCTGATCCGCCGATTCGAAGAGAAATCGGGCCAGCTGTACGGCATGGGTCTGATCGGCGGTTTCTGCCATCTCTATATCGGCCAGGAAGCCGTTGTTGTCGGTCTTGAGGCCGTGGCGGAAGAAGGTGACAAGCGGATCACCTCCTATCGCGACCACGGCCACATGCTGGCCTGCGGCATGGACCCCGATGGCGTCATGGCCGAGCTGACCGGGCGCGAGGGTGGCTACTCCAAGGGCAAGGGCGGCTCCATGCACATGTTCTCGAAAGAGAAGCATTTCTATGGCGGCCACGGCATCGTCGGCGCGCAGGTGCCGCTGGGTGCGGGCCTTGCCTTCTCCGACAAGTACAAGGGCAACGACCGCGTCACCTTCACCTATTTCGGCGATGGCGCAGCCAACCAGGGCCAGGTTTACGAGACCTACAACATGGCCCAGCTCTGGGATCTGCCGGTGGTGTTCGTGATCGAGAACAACCAGTACGCCATGGGCACCTCCGTCCAGCGCTCCACCAAATCCCCGGCGCTGTGGAAGCGCGGCGAGGCTTACGGGATCGCGGGGGAAGAGGTCGACGGCATGAACGTGCTGTCGGTCAAGGAAGCCGGTGAACGCGCCGTGGCCCACTGCCGCGCGGGCAAAGGCCCCTACATCCTCGAGGTGAAGACCTACCGCTACCGCGGCCACTCGATGTCGGACCCGGCCAAGTACCGGACCCGCGAGGAAGTGCAGAAGATGCGCGAAGAGCGCGACCCGATCGAGCAGGTCCGCGAGATGCTGCTGACCGGCGGCCACGCCAGCGAAGACGATCTCAAGGCGATCGACAAGGAGATCAAGGAGATCGTCAACAAATCCGCAGAATTCGCCAAGGAGAGCCCGGAACCGGCCCTCGACGAACTCTGGACCGACATCTACGCGTAAGCTGCTGACCTGAAAGGGAAGAACAAGACATGGCAACTGAAATTCTGATGCCCGCCCTGTCGCCGACCATGGAGGAAGGCACCCTGGCCAAATGGCTGGTCAAGGAAGGCGATACCGTGAACTCCGGCGACATCATGGCCGAGATCGAAACCGACAAGGCGACGATGGAATTCGAAGCTGTCGACGAAGGCATCGTCGGCAAGATCCTGATCGCGGAAGGCACCGAGGGCGTGAAGGTCAACACCCCGATCGCCGTGCTGGTCGAGGAAGGCGAAAGCGCCGACGACTACCAGGCCAGTGGCGGCACCAGCAGCGATGACAGCGCCCCCGCAGAGGCTCCGGCCAGCGACGCGCCCGCCGCCGCCGCGCCCGAAAAGGCCCCGGCCCAGCCCGCCAAGGTGCTGGAACCCGACTACCCCGAGGGCACCGAGATGGTGCAGACCACCGTGCGCGAAGCGATCCGCGACGCCATGGCCGAGGAAATGCGCCGCGACGAAAACGTCTTCCTGATGGGCGAGGAAGTCGCCGAATACCAGGGCGCCTACAAGGTCTCGCAAGGCCTGCTGGACGAATTCGGCTCCAAGCGCGTGATCGACACCCCGATCACCGAGCACGGCTTTGCCGGCATCGCCACCGGTGCGGCCTTTGGCGGCCTGCGTCCCATCGTCGAGTTCATGACCTTCAACTTCGCCATGCAGGCGATTGACCAGATCATCAACTCCGCGGCCAAGACGCTGTATATGTCCGGCGGCCAGATGGGCGCACCGATGGTGTTCCGCGGCCCCAACGGCGCCGCCGCGCGCGTGGGTGCCCAGCACTCCCAGGACTATGCCGCCTGGTACATGCAGATCCCGGGCCTGAAAGTGGCGATGCCCTACTCCGCCGCCGATGCCAAGGGTCTGATGAAGACCGCGATCCGCGACAACAACCCGGTGATCTTCCTCGAGAACGAGATCCTCTACGGTCGCGCCTTCGACGTGCCGAAGCTGGATGACTACACCGTACCCTTCGGCAAGGCCCGCATCTGGCGCGAAGGCTCCGACGTCACCATCGTCTCCTTCGGCATCGGCATGCAGTATGCGCTCGAAGCCGCGGACAAGCTGGCCGAAGACGGCGTCAGCGCCGAGGTCATCGACCTGCGCACCCTGCGCCCGATGGATCTGCCCACGGTGATGGAATCGGTCAAGAAGACCAACCGCCTGGTCACCGTTGAGGAAGGCTGGCCGCAGGGCTCCGTCGGCAGCTACATCGCGTCCGAAGTGCAGCGCGAGGTGTTCGACTATCTCGATGCCCCGGTCATGGTCTGCACCGGCAAGGACGTGCCGATGCCCTATGCCGCCAACCTCGAACGCCACGCGCTGATCACCACCGACGAGGTGATCCAAGCGGTGAAACAAGTGACCTACCGGTAAGGGAGCGCAAAGATGCCAACAGAAATCCTGATGCCCGCGCTGTCTCCCACGATGGAGGAAGGCACCCTGGCGAAATGGCTGGTCAAGGAGGGCGATACCGTCTCCTCCGGCGACCTGATCGCCGAGATCGAAACCGACAAGGCCACCATGGAGTTCGAAGCCGTGGACGAAGGTGTCGTCGGCAAGATCCTGGTGGCCGAGGGCTCCGAAGGGGTCAAGGTCAACACGCCGATCGCCGTGCTGCTGGAAGACGGCGAAAGCGCCGATGACATCGACAGCGCCGGTGCCGCCCCGGCCGCGGCCAAGACCGAAGCGCCCGCCGAAGCCGCAGCTCCGGCCAAGGCCGACGCCCCCAAGGCTGACGCCAAGCCCGCACCGGCAGCGCCTGCCGCCGCAGACGGCAGCCGCATCTTTGCCTCGCCCCTGGCGCGCCGCATCGCCGCCGACAAGGGTCTGGATCTCGCGCAGATCAAGGGCTCCGGCCCGCGTGGCCGCATCATCAAGGTGGACGTGGAAAACGCCCAGCCGCAGGCCGCCAAGGCTTCTGCCCCGGCTGCTGCCGCGGCCCCCGCAGCTGCTGCCGCGCCCGCCGCTGGCCCATCCGCCGATCAGGTTGCCCGCATGTACGAGGGCCGTGACTTCGAAGAGGTCAAGCTCGACGGAATGCGCAAGACCATCGCTGCCCGCCTCACCGAGGCCAAGCAGCAGGTGCCGCATTTCTACCTGCGCCGCGACATCCAGCTGGATGCGCTGCTGAAGTTCCGTGCCGAGCTGAACAAGCAGCTCGAGCCGCGCGGCGTTAAGCTGTCGGTCAACGACTTCATCATCAAGGCCTGCGCCCTGGCGCTGCAGGCGGTGCCGGACGCCAATGCGGTCTGGGCCGGTGACCGGGTGCTCAAGATGAAAGCCTCCGACGTGGCGGTTGCCGTCGCGATCGAGGGCGGCCTGTTCACCCCGGTTCTGCAGGACAGCGACACCAAATCCCTCTCGGCGCTCTCGACCGAGATGAAGGATCTGGCCGCCCGCGCCCGCGACCGCAAGCTGGCCCCGCATGAATACCAGGGCGGCAGCTTCGCGATCTCCAACCTCGGCATGTTCGGCATCGACGACTTCGACGCCATCGTGAACCCGCCGCATGCGGGCATCCTGGCCGTCGGCGCCGGCGTCAAGAAGCCGGTGGTCGGCAAGGACGGCGAACTGACCGTCGCCACGGTGATGTCGGTGACCATGTCGGTCGACCACCGCGTCATCGACGGCGCGCTTGGCGCCGAGCTGCTGAACGTCATCAAGGACAACCTTGAAAACCCGATGGTGATGCTGGCCTGACCGGCAGCCCCCTTGGGGCCAAGACCTTGACGCAGGCCGGGGACTTCCCCGGCCTGTCTTCGTTGCGGGCCTCGCCTCCGCCGCAGCCGGACACGCGGTCAGCAACGGACTGGAAAACCGTCGATTTTGCTGCCCGCATACCGCCCTGGATGAAGCTTTCATGACAATCGGCCCTCGCCGCGGCGGTGTTTACGTCGCGTTCAGCTCTGGCTTCCTACTGCAAGGACATCTGTCATTTGCAGGAATTCTGTCATGTCCTTCGCTCTCCCGCAGTTCCGCCTGTCGCGCCGCCCAGGCGCTGCCCGCGCCGACACGTCCGGCGGCTTTGCCTGGCGGTCGCTCAACCTGCGCATCGCCCTTCTGGTGACCGTCTTTGCACTGCTGACCGCACTGCCGATGGCCTACCTCGCCGCCCAGCAGCTGCAGACCCAGGCCCTCGACAGCCTGCGCCTCTTGCAACGCGAGCTGACCACCGCCACCGCCCGCGAAATTGCCCAGCCGATGAAGCTGGGCTTCTCCGGCTCGGTCGAACAGCAGATTGCCGATGTCATCGAACGGGCGGGCAGCAGCTTTGCCTATGCCCGCGCGGTCCGCGCCGATGGGGTGGTCATGGCCGAGGCCGGCCAGCCCCCCGCGGCCACGTCCGCGCGGCCCGATCTGGCGGCCATCAGCGACAGGGTGATGGCCGACGAACAGCCCTGGCAATCCGCCGATGGCCACACGCTGGTGCTGCCGGTGACATCGCGCAAGGGGGCGATACGCGGCGTGCTCGTTATGGTCTGGGACCCCGCCGCCACGCTCTCGGCCCTGCGGGCCGGGTTGCTGCGCGACGCGGCACTCGGCGCGGCGATCCTGCTGGTCTCGCTGCTCGGCTGCCTGGTGATCCTGCGCCGCCTGCTGGGGCGGCCACTGCAGCAGCTCACCCGGGCGCTGGAGCGGATCACCTCCGGCGACTACGGCTCGCGCCTGCCGCTTGCCACGCGCCGGGACGAGCTGGGCCGCATCGCCCGCCGCATCGACATGCTGCAAACCACCCTGGCCGAGGCCGCCGCCGCGGCCCGCAGCCGCGCGCGCGACCAGCAGGCCCAGGCCGACGCCGTCGAGCAGCTGCGCGGCGGGCTGGATGCACTCGCCCGGCGCGACCTCAGCCACCGGCTCCGCCAGCCGCTCGCCCCCGCCTACGAGCCGTTGCGCCGCGATTTCAACGACGCCCTCGACAGCCTCGCACGGATGATGACGCAAGTGCTGGGCACCGGCCACATGATCCTGTCCCACAGCAGCCGCATCCGCGGCGACTCCGCCACCCTGGCCGGGCGCATTACCAGCCAGGCCGCCGACCTGGGCGAGCTGTCACAGGCGCTGAACGACCTCAGCACCGCGCTTGGCGCCGCCGAGGACGAGGTCCGCGCAGCCAATGGTCTCGCTGCCAGCGCGGTCGAGCAGGCCGAGGCCAGCAATGCCGTGATGACCAGCGCCGCCGCCGCGATGGAGGGCATCCAGCACAGCGCCGCCCGCATCGGCTCGATCACCGGGGTGATCGACGACATCGCCTTCCAGACCACGCTGCTGGCGCTGAACGCCGGGGTCGAGGCCGCACGGGCGGGCGAGGCCGGGCGCGGGTTCGCAGTGGTCGCCAGCGAAGTGCAGGCACTCGCACAGCGCAGCTCCGAGGCCGCAACCGAGATCCGGGCGCTGATTTCCAGCACCAGCCAGCACATCAGCCAGGGCGCCGAGGAAGTCGGCAAGACCGGTGCGGTGCTGACCCGCATCATCGCGGATCTGGGCGAAATCTCCGGCTGCGTCAGCGGCTCGGCCCGCGGGCTCAGCCACGAGGCGGCGGCGCTGCGCGCGCTCACCGCCCGACTGACCGCGCTGGAGGGCACCACCCGCGGCAACACCGATGTGGTGAACCAGACGGTGACCGCGATGTCCGGCCTGTGCCGCGATGCCGAAGGGCTCAGCCAGCTGGCCGCAACCTTCCGCCTGCCCGCCGCGCAGGCGGACCAGGACGGCGCGCAGCCCAAGGCCCGCACTGCGGGCTGGCGCGCCACCGGCTAGCTGGCGGGCTGCCCGGCGCCTTGCGCTTCCGCCTGTCCCGGCGGCGGCGCGGACGCACGGCGGCGGCGCAACGCGCGGATCAGCAATTGCGCCTCGGCGGGCGGTGCCTGTTCCACCCGGCGGTAGCCGCTGCCGTCGCGCCGCCGGGTCAGCAGCCCGCAGGAGATCATCGTGCGCCGCAGCGTTGCCGGATCGTCAAACAGGTGCAGCCGGTTCAGCTGCGCGTTGACCTGCCGCTCCGCCATTTCCTGCCCCGCCGGCAGTTCGGCCCACAGCGCAAACAGCGCCAGCGTCTGCACCGCGCGCCGCGAGGGCCAGCGCAGCAGTTGGCCCTGGCCATCGAACTGGTTCAGACAGCGTTCCAGCAGCCGGTGGTCGGCCTGCGCCTGCACCGCCTGCGCACCGGAGGCCACTTGCTCCCTGCGGCGGCTTCGCGCCGCCGCCGCCTGCACCGCGCGCAGATGCTGCAGGTTCTGATAGCCGCCCGCCCGCGCCAGCATGTTCATCAGTTTCAGATGCCCGGGGCTGCTTTCGCCCAGCTGGCGGCCAAGCGCGCGGCAAAAGGCGGAAAGATCCTCCACCGCCAGGCTCTGGGGAAGTCTGCTCATCACATATCCATTTCTGGCGCCTGCCAAACCGCTGGCCGCTGTCTTGACGGAAACCGGCGCCTGTTTCGAAATGGAAAGGGCCGAATGCTGGGCAGGTTTAGCACCCCGTTGCGGGGCAGCGGCGCCTCGGTGTCTGCCGACCGTGCCCCGACCTTAGCCAAGACATCGCGCCGCGCCAAGCCTTTGGCATCCCCGCACGGCCAGGTAGCCCGGTAGCACAAAGGGGGCACACCCGCCCCCTCACCTTTCTTCAAATACTCAAAATCCGCCGCGGCCCCTCTGCGCAACGGCCCGCGGATCAGCCGCCGTGGTCTTTGCCCAGCACCTGGTTCATGCTGATCGACGGCTGCGCGCAGCCCGCCTCGCCCACGATCTTGGCCGGCACGCCCGCCACCGTGGTGCAGGGCGGCACTTCCTCCAGCACGACCGAGCCAGCGGCAATGCGGCTGCAATGGCCCACCTTGATGTTGCCCAGCACCTTCGCACCGGCCCCGATCAGAACGCCGTCGCCGATCTTGGGATGGCGGTCCTCTTCTTCCTTGCCGGTGCCACCCAGCGTCACCGAATGCAGCATCGAGACGTTGTCGCCCACCACCGCGGTCTCGCCGATGACGATGGAATGGGCGTGGTCGATCATGATCCCCTTGCCGATGCGCGCGCCGGGGTGAATGTCGATGCCGAAGATCTCCGATGTCCGCATCTGGAAGAAATAGGCCAGATCCAGTTGCCCCTGGTTCCACAGCCAATGGCTGACCCGATAGGCCTGCACCGCCTGGAACCCCTTGAAATAGAGGATCGGCTGCAGCAACCGGTGGCTGGCCGGATCACGCTCGTTGATCGCCACCAGATCGGCGCGCGCGGCCTCCACCAGGTCCGGGCGGGCGGCATAGGCGTCATCGACGATCTCGCGCAGCACCATCATCGACATCTCGTTCGAGCACAGCTTGGCCGAGATCCGGTAGGAAAGCGCCTTCTCCAGCGATTTGTGGTGCAGGATACAGGCATGGATCAGCCCGCCCATCAGCGGCTGGGTGGCCACGGCCTCCTCGGCTTCGCGGGTGATCCGATCCCATACGGGGTCGACCGGGGTAATCGCCTGGCGCGTCTCGATCATGGCTCAGCATCCTTTATTCACTCGGCCCAGAATAGCCATCTAAGCCGGAATGGCGCAAACGCAAACCCGTGATCGGGCATATTTCCGATCTGAATACGTCGTCTCGCGCAAAGGTGAAGCCGGTTGCGCCGCCTTCGGCGGTGTCGCTTCGGGCCGGGCCCGAAGCGATCCGCGCCGCCAGCCCACCGGGCTGGCGGCGCCCGGCCCAACCGCAGGCCGTGCAGGTCTCCTGCAGGGATCAGCGGGCGGGAGCTGCCCCCTTGGCCCCGGAAGATCCCGCCAGCGCCGCGTCCAGTTCACGCAGCACCAGCCGGGTGCAGGCAAGATAGGCGGGATCATCCAGGAACGGCTCCTCCGCCAGCGCAAACCGCCGCGCCGCCGCACTCAGCGTGCCGTCGCCCCAGCACGGATGCAGGCGGTGCAGAAGATCGGTATGGGCCCGCGCCTCTGCCGCCATGCCGAAAATGCGGCGGCACAGCGCCTCCCTGCGCTCTGCAGGCACCAGCAGCAAGGCCCGCGCCACGGCCGAGACATCGCCCGGCAGCACCGGCCGCCTCATGCCAGCACCCGCCGCGCCGCAGGCCCCGCGCCGTAGCGCGCCGACAGCTGCGCCACCTCCAGCACATCGCCGGGCTGCACGCCGTCGGCGACCTGCGCCGCGGCATCATAGGCCCACTGCGGCGCCGCAACCGTGGCCTCGCGCAGCAACGTCTCCCCGCGCAGCACGCGGATGCGGTAGGCCTCCAGCTCTTCGCCCAGCGGCACGTCCGGCAGGTCCCAACTGTCGCCCTCGATCCGGGTACGGCGGATCCAGCCCGCAACCATGTCCCCGCCCAGCGCGCCCTGCAGCCGCAGATGCACCGGCGCATAGGGGCGCAGCCCGTTGCCGTCGAAGCTGTGCTGCTCATGCACATAGGAGGGATCGTCCGGCGCCCGCTGCGCCGGGCCGATGCGGTAGTGCCGGGCGCGGCGGCGCTGGTCCGGCGCCAGCGCCAACTGCACCGCACTGCCGTCCAGCACCACCACATAAGATCCCGCGGGCCAGACATCCGGCATCAGCGCATCCGTGCCGAGCTGACCGCGCAGCCGCCCGCGCAACAGATAGGTCTGCGGCGCGATCAGCTCCGCCTCGCGAAACTGGAACAGCTCCCAGTTGCCGGGGGTGCCGTCGCCGATCGCGGCGGCATTGGCCCCGTTCAGCACCGCCTCCAGGCTGCGACTTTCCAGGCTGCCCCAGATCAGCCGCAGCTGCAGATCTTCGCCACGATCCCAGATCCCGGCCCGCGCCGCCGCCAGCGGCGTCTCAGTAATGCCGATCACCTGACGGGCGGCGATCACCTGCTCCAGCGCGTAATTCTCATCCGTGGCAGAGCCATAGACCGCAACGCTGCCCGGCCATCTGGCGGCGGTCAGCGCCAGATGCGGCGCCTCTGGCACCTCGTCGCCGCGCATCAGCGGCAGGTCCAGGAACAAGGGCAGCACCGGGCCCGGCGCGGCAAAGGCGCTGACGTGGGGCAGCTCTTCGGCCGCATCGGCAGTGTCATAGACGCCGGGCTCGATCCGCACCGCCTCGACCAGCTGCGACTCGGCCTGTTCCACCCGGTCGATACGGTAGCTCTGCGCCCCGCCCTCCAGCGGCAGCGAGACCACGTCTCCCGCACCCAGATGCAAGAGCGACGGCGGCAATGAGAACCGCAGCGTGTCACGCGAGATCCGCGCCTCGGTCAACCAGCGCGCCACCACCTGCCGCGCCTCGGCCCGTGTCAGCGCCAGCGGCAGCGCGTTCTGGCTGACCGCATGGGTGGCCTCGTCCGGCAGCACCGCCTCAACCGCGCCCGCGGCATGGTCGCCGCCCCATTCGGTAAACCGCAGTCGCACCCGGCCTGCCAGCTCCGCCTCGCTGGCGCGGGCGGCCTCCAGCCGACTGCCGATCTCGGCGTGTTCGGCCAGCTGGTCCAGCGGCAGCGCCTGCGCCGCCGTGCCCTTGCGCATGACGAAGCGCAGAACCCCGTCGCGTTCCACCGCGTCAAATCCGTGCCGCAGCATCAGGGGTTGCAGCGCGGCCCGGGCATCGCCGAGATCGGCGATCACCTGCCCGTGCACCACGCCATAAAGCTGCGAGACATCGATCTCCACCAGTCCCGCGCGATGGCAGATCTCCTCTACTACCGAGGCCAGGGTGCGCTGGCCCGCCCGCCCGTTCAGCCAATGGCCGCGCAGGTAATTCTCGCCGTCGTTCCAGATCTCCAGACGACTCGGGAAGGCGGGAAAGGGCCGCGCATCCCAGGCCCAGACATAGGCGTTGGCCATGTCCAGCATCGGCGCGCCATATACCTCGGACACCGGGTTGTTCGCGGCCGCGCCCCAATAGCCCAGCACCGCCCGCAGGTAGTGGATCTGGATCAGGTCGTCGCGCTGGCCGTTGGAGTATTTCGGCAGCTTTGATTCCGAGCTTTTGGGGTCAAGGAACTTGTTGGGCTGGTTGGTGCCCTTGTCGATCGCGGCGCAGCCGAGTTCGGTGAACCAGATGGGCTTGGATTGCGGCACCCAAGGGGTCGGCTGCACCTGCCGCACACCGCCGATCCGCTCGTGATGCTCCTGCGCCCACCAGTTGCGGATATCCTTGTAGCGCCACACCCAGGGCTCGTCATGCGCGCCATCGGTGATCGGGGTGCGGATCTGTGCCGCCTCGGCCTCGGGCGAGTGGTAATACCAGTCATAGCCCTCGCCGCCCTCGATATTGCTGCGCAGGTAGGCGGGATCGTAGATCGCGGGCACGCCCGCCTGTGCGTCCAGATGATCGTCGCCCTCGCGCCAGTCGCTGAGCGGCATGTAATTGTCGATGCCGATGAAATCGATGTTTTCATCCGCCCACAGCGGGTCGAGGTGGAAGTACCGATCGCCCTCGGGCGACTGATAGCCCCAGTACTCGGACCAGTCGGCGGCATAGCCGATCCGTGTGTCCGGCCCCAGCAGCGCGCGCGCCTCGGCGGCCAGCGCCTGCAGCGCGGCAACCGCCGGAAAGCCCGCAGCGCCGCGGATCTGGGTCAGCGCCCGCATTTCCGAGCTGATGCAGAAGGCCTCGACCCCGCCCGCCGCCGCACACAGGGCGGCGTAGTGCAGGATGAACCGGCTCAAGCTCCATTCCTGTGGCCCGGTATAGGTCACGCTGCCCTCGGCCACGGTGAAATCCGCCGCCGTCACGGTGCCGAAGAACGTCGCCACCTCCGCATCCGCCGCCGCCGTGCCATTGGGGGAGCCGGGCTGGCCGGGCGCTGCCGACAGGGTGATCCGCCCCCGCCACGGCAAATGCGGCTGGCTGGCGGCACCAGTCCAGGGGTCGGGCAGCGCATTGCCCTCGGCCTGGTCCATCAGGATGAACGGGTAGAACATCACCCGCAGCCCGCGCGCCTGCATTTCCCGGATCGACTGGATCACCGCGGCGTCGGCGGGTGTGCCGCCATAGAGCGGCGTGCCGTCCTGCGTCAGCACCGCCTCGGCTGCCGCCCGGTCCAGCCCGCTGACCCGCCAGGGGATGCTGCCCTCGGCGCTCTTATGTTCCACCTTCGGCTTCAGGCTGCACGTCCCGCAGCGCAGGTCGCCGCCGAACCAGGACACGATCAGCGAGGCGGCGCCGCAGGCCGGCAGCTCCGCCTCCAGCGCGTTCAGCGAGGTCTTGAGGTCCGACAGCTCTGATGGCGTGTGCTGGTTGGCAGGCTTGGCATCGCCCGGACCGCCCGAATACTGCACCACATCCACCGCCAGCGTGTATTCACCGGTGCCGGGCATCAGCGCCACCCCCTGCACCAGTTGGCCCAGATCCTGCGCGTGCGTGCTGCTGCCGGGCTGTTCGGCACGCAGCACGTCAAAGGAGAATTGCGGCACCCGGTTGCCAAAACGGGAGAGGTCCAGGTTCTCCATAACCACATAGGCGGTGCCGCGGTAGGCGGGCACCTGGCCTGCACCCTCCACCGCCTCCATCACCGGGTCGGGCAGCTGATCGGGACTGCCGGTGTAGACGGTCATGTTCAGATCCTTTGGCGACACTTCCTCGCCATCGGCCCAGACGCGGGCGACATGGGCGATCTCGCCCTCGCACAGCGCAATGGCCAGCGACACCGAATAGCTGTAGCTGGTCACCTGCGGCTGTGCCGGGCGGCCCTTGCCGCCACCCCCGCCGCTGGTGGTGGCGGTTTCCAGGAACTCGGAGGCCCAGATCACCTGCCCGCCCAGCCGCATCCGGCCAAAGACCTGCGCCACCGGGGCGCCGTCGCTGGCCTGGGTCAGCCGGAAGCGGTCGACCTTGCCGGTCTCCACCGGGTCCGAGCCCGCCCCCAGCAGCCGCTCGTCGATCATCCGCCCGAAGGTGGCCCCCACCGCGCGGCCAATGACGGCCGAGGACAGCCCCGCAACCGTGCCGCCGATTGTGCCGCCGATCGCCGCACCGGCGGCGGATAGAAGTATGGTTGCCATCAGATCTGCTCCTTGGGGAAGTGAAACCGCGCCACGATGCGGCGCTGCCAGGGCGGGGTCAGCGGGCTTTCGACCACCCCGTGGCCTGCGTAGGCGTGGATGAAGGCCGGGCAGCGCCCGTCCGCCCCCCGGGGCGGGCGCATCACGCCCACCCGGGGCCGGAGGCTGCCCTTTCCGCCAGAACTCGCCACTATGGACTGTACCCCCAGATGCTTGGCCACCGATCCCGCGCGCATTCGGAACAGGATCACGTCGCCCGGCGCAGCCTGCTGCAACGGCTTGGCCGTCAGATGCCGCGCCGCCGCCTGCCACAGCGCCTCGGCGCCCTGGGGTTCGGACCAGTCCATCGTATAGGCGGGCGGCAGCTCCGGCTCGGCGCCCAGCAGTTCGCGCCACAGACCGCGGATCAGCCCCAGGCAATCGCAGCCCGCGCCGCGGCAGCTGGCCTGATGCACATAGGGCGTGCCGATCCAGCGCCGCGCCGCCGCGACCACCCTGCCCGCCGCCGCGCTCATCTCCGGCTCCCGCCGCCGTTAACGCCAGAGCGGCGCGGCACCGCCATCACCCAATCCTCGCCGGGGATGTCGGGAAAGCCCTGGAAGTTCAGCAGGTTGTTGAACTTCAGCCGACAGGTCTCCAGCCGCTTGTCGCAGCCCGCCTGCAGGCGGATCATATCGCCCGGCGCCACCGCGGCGCGTATCGGCTCCCACAGGCTGATCTCGCGGCCCCTGGCCTCGCGCCGGTCGGCCTTGACCGCCCCCCACAGCCCCGCCGCCGCGCCGCTGAGGACCGTCAGGCGGCCATGGGTAAACCAGCCCGGCTGGAACCCCGGCAGATCCTGCCAGCGGAACCGGTCGAGGCGCGGCACCTCTGCCGCAGGCAGGTCGGTCGCGTAGCCGGGGGTGGTCAGGTCAAAGCCGCAGGCGGCATCGCCCAGCACCGCGGTGCAGGGCTTCTGGTAGACCCGGCCCTGCGGCTGGTTCAACGCTTCGGTCAACCCGCGCAGCTCTGCCTCGAATGCGCCGCCTGCACGGCGGATCTCTCCCACCGTGCCGCGAAACTGCAGCCAGCGCATCGTCACATCGCGCCAGTTGACCAGCCAGCAGCGCAGCTCGGCCCCGTCATAGCGGCCCGCCTCGATGTCAGCCTCGGTCACGGCGGCATCGGACAGCACGCCCAGTGCTTCGCTATTGTCGACCGACAGGCCGGTTGCCTGGCTCAACGCCCGCGCCGTCAGCCCGCTGCCGGGACGGAAAGTGATGCCGTCGAAACTGAGAGCGCAGTCATGGTCGGTGAACCCCAGCTCCAAACCATCGCGCCGCCGCAGCGCCCAGGCCCGGCAAACGGTCGTTACACCGGTCTGAAGGTGAGCGCGGAAGTCATCGGAAAGACGGCTCATACCCGCAGCTCCACCACCGGCACCGCCGGTGCTTCGCCCGCCTGGAAGGAGGCGACGCTGGTCTGGATGCTGGCGGTGTCGAACCGCACCGGCACGTCGAACTCAAACCCCGCGCGCAGCACCAGGCCTTTCTCCGGCGGATGCGACAGGGTGATCAGGCCGGTGGCGGTGTCGAGCATGTAATCGACGCCCTCCTGCAGCGCGTCCTGGCCGATGCCCACCTGTACGGTGCCCGCCACAGGCTTGGTGATCGGGCGCTGATAACTGTGGCCGCCGGAGCGGTAGGTCTTGGCCAGCTGAAAGGTCACCGTACTGCCGTCGCCGGTGGCGATGTCCTGATCGTCGAAACGCACTTCGGCGCTGGGGCGGGCGGATTTGTAGTCGCTCCAATCCTTCCAGCGAAAGCCAAAGAGCTGCCCCTGACGCGCCTCGAAGAAGGCGATCAGCGTCTCGATATCCTCCAACGCGCGAAGCCCCAAGCCGGCGTCATAGCGACGGCGCGAATGCGCCCAGGGGGTGTTGCGCTCCTCGAACCCATTGGCGAGCGTCACCACATCGGTGCGCCGCTCCGGGCCGCCGACCGAGCCGAAGCTGAGCGAGGCGGGAAATCGGACTTCGTGAAAATTCATATACTTACCCTCCGGTCTTAACGATTGCGCCCGCCGCGGGACAGCGCCCGGGACAGCTGTGCGGCGATCTGGCTGCGGCTGCGTTCAAAGCCCTGCACGTCCGGGGTGGAGACATTCATCACCACGTGCACCGCGCCGCCGCCCTGGGCACGCACCCCCAGCGCGCCGTCGGCACCGCGGGTGAGCGGCAGGATCGCCTCTGGCCCGGCCTCGCCCATCAGCCCGGTGGCGCCGCGCATCGGAAAGGCCACCGGCCCGCTGACCACGCCGCCCTTGGCAAAGGGCATCACCCGGCCCTGGCTGAAGGCGCCGCCCTCGGCAAAGGGCAGCAGCCCGCCGATGAGCGCGCCGAACCCGTCGCTGAGCAGCCCCGCGGCATGATTGGTCACCGGCTTCATCGCCGCGTTGTAGGTGGTGCGCACCAGGCTGCGGGCCAGCGTGTCCATCGCCTGCGACAGGCTGTTGCCGTCGAACACCAGCCCGTCAAAAGCACGCCGCAAACCCTTGGAAAGACTGCGATCCAGCACCTGCGCGTCGCGGCCGGTTTCGGAAAACCCCTGCTTGACGCGGCCCAGCACCTCGGCGAATCCCGCCGCCATGCCCGAGGCGCCGTCCAGCGCCTCGCCCAGGGCTTCGCCCTGGAGTTCCAGTTCCGCCATTGAAGATGTGTCAGTCATCTGTTGCCTCCTTCTTCGCAGGCGTGTCGGGATAGGCGCGCATCAGATCCGCCAGCCGCGCACGCTGCATCGGCTGCGCCTGTGCGCCCGCGCCCAGCATCAGCTGGAGCTCGGCCGGGGTTAGCTGCCAGAAGTCGCGTGGCAACAGCCGCAGCCCGCCGATCCCGGCGCGCATCAGTCCCGGCCAGTCCAGCCCGGTCATGGGGTTTGCGGCGGGGTGAAGCTGCGCGTCAGCAGCTCTGCCGCGACCCGTGCCGCCTGCATCGGCCCGCCGTCTATGGTGGCTGCGGCCAGCGTCTCACGGCTGAGATCATGGCCGCCGCCGCGCAAGCCCGCGGCCAGGAGCGCAAGCACGTCGCGGGCGGAAAACCGGCCTTGTTCAAACCGCTGCACCAGCGCAATCAGAGTGTCCTCGCCCAGTAGCTGCTCCAGCTCCGCCAGCGCGCCCAGCGTCAGCTTCAGCGCGTAAGGCGTTCCATTCACAACCAATTCCGCCTCGCCTGCCTGTGGGTTCACCATCGGATCACATCGCGACAAAGCTGAGCGCACCGGCGCTGGCCAGCGACAGCTCATAGGTGGCCTCGCCGTTGTGGCTGCCCGCGTATTCCAGCGCGGTCACCTGGAACGGCCCCTGCACGATGCCGAAATCGGGGATGATCACCTGGAACTCGGGCGTCACCCCGTCAAAGAACAGCTGGCGGGCGCGTTCATCCGTGGCCTCGTCACGGAAGATGCCGGAACCGGAGATATTGGCCGAGCGCACCCCGGCCCCGGCCAGCAGTTCACGCCAGCCGCCCTGGCTTTCGAGGCTGGTCACATCGACGCTTTCGGCGTTGAAGCTGATCCGCGTGGCGCGCAGCCCCGCGATGGTTTCGAACAGGCCGGCGCCGTTCATGTCGACCTTGACCAGAAGGTCCTTGCCGTTTTGTACAGTCATGGGTTTTCTCCGAATGAAGTGTCATGGGGCGCTGATCGCCGCGGAGGTCACACGTCCTCCAGGCGGGCGCGGAAGCGCAGGGTGATCTGCCTGCCGCCGCCGGTCAGCCGTTCGGCGCGGGCGCGGTCGAACCACAGCCCCGCCAGCCGTCCGCGCGGCAGCGGCACTGCCGCGCCGACCAGCGCATCGCAGACGGCGGCGGCAGCGGATTTCGCGGCGGCAAACCCGGCCGCATCGCTGGTGACGGTCACGAAAAAGCGGTGCTCCGCGCCGCTGCCGGTGACGTCGGAGCGGTCCAGAACCTCCTCGCCGCCGAGCGCCACATAGGTCTGCGGCAGCGTGCCTGCGGGCAGCGCGTCATAGATGGCGCTACCGACCAGTGCTGTCAGCGCCGCATCGCCGCTGAGATGGGTGTAGATGGCGGATTGCAGCCCGCCTGCCAGGGCATAGGTCATGCTGCCACCTCCTCGACCGCGAAACAGGTGAGGTAACGGCCCGCGGCATCGGTTTCTGTAACCGCATCAATGCGGTAGATCCGGTTGTTGTCACGGAACCGCTGGTCCGGACGCGGGCGGGATGCAAAGCCATCCGGTGCTGCGCGCAGTGTGATACGGTATTTCTGCAAAGACAGCCCATCGCCCGCGAGACGCCCGGACAGCGGTTTCACCTCTGCCCAAAGGGTGCCGAGGGCGACCCAGGTTTCGCTAAACCCGCCGGCGCCGTCGGGGCTGCGCTGGGGGTCCTCCAGCACCAGGGCGCGGCTGAGATCGGGGAGCCGTTTCATGCCAGCCCTCCTGCAACCAGCCGCAGGCTGCGGTAGCGTTCGATCAGGCTGGTGACGCCAAAGGGCATGCAGCCGCCGTGCAGTCCGGTGTCGGAGCGGTGTTCGTAGTAATGCGCCGCCAGCAGCATCACCGCCTGGCCCAGATCGGCCGACAGGCTGCCCCAGTCCGCCGCCATCCCGGCCTGCAAGGAAATCCGCGCGCTGCCGCCCGCGGGAATGGCAGGCAGCAGCGCACCCGCCGGGCACAGCCGCGGGCGGTGGCTGTCGGCCTCCAGATGATAGGACGCCGGGTCCAGCAGGGTCTCCGTCCCGGCGGCGTCGCGCAAGTGTACGGCGTCGATCGTCGCCACCGGAGCAATCGGCAGCAGCATCCGCGCGCGATCGCGCCAGTGCCGGACCTCCAGCAGGAATTCACGTTTTATCAGTGCCTTGCCGGTCCTTCCTTCGATCGCAGCCAGGGCCGCGCGCAGGAAACCGGACAGCACCGGATCCTGCAGCCCCGCCTCGCCAAAGCCGGTGCCGAGGCGCAGATGCGCCTTGAACTCGGCCAGGGGCAGCGCGGTATCCGGCACCGGAGTCACTTCGCTCAGCATCATCATCTTACTCCTGTGGCCTCCCCCGTCGTGGTCCCGGTCTGCGGGCGGTGAAAGATGCGGCAGGCACGCGCCATCCCTTGCCGCTCGGTCGGAGGGGGAGCAGCTGGACGACAAGGGAAAAGTCGGGCGTGCCTGCCGGCGGAGCGGGCTGCCGCCCCGCCATCGGTCCTGACGATCAGGTCAGGCCGAATTTCATCAGCTTGATCGCGGCAAAATCGCTGACGTCGCCGCCGACCCGCTTGGTGGCATAGAACAGCACATGCGGCTTGGCGCTGAACGGGTCACGCAGCACCCGCAGGTCGGGGCGCTCGGCGATGGTGTAGCCCGCGCCAAAGTCGCCAAAGGCAATGGAGTAGCTGTTGCTGGCCGGATCGGGCATGTCCTCGGCCACCAGCACGGAATAGCCCATCAGCCGCGCAGGCTCCCCCGCGGCGAGACCGTCGGACCACAGGAATCGGCCGTCGGCGTCCTTCAGTTTTCGCAGCATTCCCGCGGTCTTGGAGTTCATGATGAAGGTCGCATTGGCGCGGTATTCCGCCGCCAGCGCATAGACCAGGTCAATCACCGCATCGCCGCTGCCGACGTCGCCGTCCACGCCCGAAGCCACATAGCCGATGCTGCCCCAGCTCCAGCTGGTGTCGTCCACCTTGGGGTGGAACAGGAAGCCCTTGGGCTTGTCGATACCGTCGCCGTTGATGAAGGCCGCCGCCTCGGACCGGGCGAACTTGCCGGCGATGCGGCCGGCCAGCCAGCCCTCGATGTCAAAGGCGCTGTCATCCAGCAGCCGCTGCGAGGCCTTGGGCAGCGCGCTCAGCTCGTGCAGCGGGATGGTGATGCGGTCGATGGTGCCGGTGCCGGTCTCTGCCGTGGGATCGGTCTCGGTGGCCCAGCCGGCGCCCAACTCGCTGTGGTCGATCAGCACGTCGTAGGAGGTCGCTTCCACATGCACCACCGAGGCCACCGCGCGGATCGAGGCGGAGGATTGCAGCACGGTCTTCACCGTCTCGGCGGTTTGCGGGTCGACCAGGTAGCCGCCGTCGCTGCCCACGGCAGTGGACATCGCCTTGCCCTCCAGCTCCAGCCCGCGCAGGCCGTCGTCATCGCCGCTGCGCAGGTAAGCGTTGAAGGCTTTCTGATGCGGCGCCGCACTGTCGCGGGCGGCGGCCAGAGGGGGGCGGTTCTGAGAGATTGTCTTACGGTCCAGCATGGTCACTCGCTTTTCTGCCTGTTTCAGCCTTGATTGCACGTCGGTTTGGAACCCCTTGAATTCCTGAAGAAAGCCGGACATGGCCTGCTTGACTTCATGGACCAGGGGAAGGGTGTCGCCGGACTGGTCCGGCTGGGTGTCTGTGCTCATGTGTCTTGTCCTGTCTTGAGGTCACGGGTGATCTGGCGCAGGCCGTCGGCCAGGGCGCGCAGGGCATCGCTGCCGGGCTCGGCCGCTTCGCCTCCGGGGGTGTCAGTGCGGGATTTGCCGCTCACGCGGGCGGCGGGCAGCATCGGGAAGGTGACCAGCGAGACCTCCCACAATTCCACCTGGCACAGCTGGCGGCAGCCGTCGGCGCCGCGGGCAGCCTTCTGGGTGCGGTAGCCAATCGACAGCCCATCGATGGCGCCCGCCTGGATCAGCGCGGCGACCTCGGCCCCCTTGGCGGTGGCAGTCAGAATGCGGCCCTTGACGAACAGCCCGCGGCTGTCCTCGCGCACCTCGTCCCAGACGCCGATCGGCTGCGCCGGGTCGTGCTGCCACAGCATCTTGACGCTGCGCCCCTCGGCCGCCAGCGCCGCCAGCGAGGCCGCATAGGCGCCGGGCTGCACCACGTCGCCGCCCCGGTCGGGCCGACCGAACAGGCTGGCGTAGCCGCTGATCGCGGCGGCGCCGGTCAGCGCCAGATCCTTTCCGAAGCTGGCGAATTTATGTTCGAGCGGGGGAATATCCTGCATGACATGTGCCTCATAAAGGTTTGATTTCACGGCAGCTGCACCGCCAGGAAGGATTGGAAGGCCTGCGCCAGGATCACCGCGGCGACACCGTAGACGGTGAGCCACAGGCGCTTTTCCAGCCGCTCCATCATCTGCTCGATCCGGTCGAGCCGGCGGTTCACGGCCTCGTGCTGGATCTGCGCGACCCGCTCGTGCGCCGACAGGCGCAGCCCCGGCGAGCAGTCAAAAGCGTGCATCGGGTGTTCAGTCATCCGGCTGGCCCTCCGTCTGGACCGGCGCGGCGGCCTCGGCCGGCAGGCCGAGCAGCTGGCGTTTTTCCGCGGTGGTCAGGAAGTCCGCCGCGGCCACCCGTCGCCACTGCGCCTCGCGCTCGGCCGCAAGGGCGGGCAGCTGGTCGAGATCGGGCTTCAAGGTCAGCGCATCGCCGCTCCATCCGGTCAGCCAGTCCGCCAGCGCGCCCGCGACCTTGGAGACCAGCGGCAGCACCGTCAGCCGGTAGAAGGCGCGGTTGGCCTCCTGGTAGTTGGCGTAGGTCGCATCGCCCGGAATGCCCAGCAGCATCGGCGGCACCCCGAAGGCCAGCGCGATCTCGCGCGCGGCGGCGTCCTTGGTTTTCTGGAATTCCATGTCGGAGGGGGAAAAGCCCATCGGCTTCCAGTCCAATCCGCCCTCCAGCACCATCGGGCGGCCTGCGTTCCTGGCGCCCTGGAAGTTGGACTGGATCTCGTCGCTCAAGATACGGAACTGTTCCTCGGACATGCGGCCATGGCCGTCCGAGCCGCTCCAGACCAGCGCGCCAGAGGGGCGCGCGGCGTTGTCCAGCAGCGCCTTGGACCAGCGGGAGGCGGCGTTGTGCACGTCGATCGCCATCGCCGCCGATTGCAGCGCCGACAGGCCGTAGTGGTCGTCCTGCGGGTGGAAGCTCTTGATGTGGCAGACCGGCGACTGCGCCGGATCCGCCGCAAAGCGATGCTTGCGGCCGCCGACCACGTAGTCAAAGCCCGCGGGCCAGCCATCGGGGCCGGGCACCACTTGCATCCGGTCCGAGCGCAGCACATGCAGCTCTGCCGGGGTGCCGTCCTCCGCCGCGGCCATTTCGACATAGGCATTGCCGGACAGCAGCAGGTGACCATAAAGCGCCTCGAGGAACTCGGCGCCGGTTTGGGCCGGGTTGGGGCGCGCCAGCAGCGACAGCCAGGGGTGGCTTTCATAGCGCTGGTGATTGTCCTGCAGCACCAGCGGCACCGCCGCGGCGGCCTCGGCGATCAGGCGGATCACCCGGTGGCCGACCGGATTGCCCGCAAAGCCGGAGCGGGTCAGGGAAACACTGTCGCGCGGGCTCCAGGCGGTGCGGCCGGTGCCCTGCCAGGAGACGACGCGGGCGGTCTGGCTGACCTTCCGCTCGGGAGGTTCCGGTGATTTGCGCCGCAAGAGGTCAAAGACCATGATCCGCTCCTTGTTGTTCAGGATGACGCGGCGGCCCGGTGGCGGGCGGTGCGTCTTTGCTGGGGATGATTGATGCCAGAAAGCCCTGAAGATTTGCGAAGCGGTGCGTACGCAGGGGGGGCAACACCCAATGGCAAGACATTGAAAAAAAACAGAAACCGCCCGTTGCACGAACGGGCGGTTCCGT
The DNA here is from genome assembly GCF_041224635.1 of Leisingera sp. XS_AS12. NCBI lineage: Bacteria > Pseudomonadati > Pseudomonadota > Alphaproteobacteria > Rhodobacterales > Roseobacteraceae > Leisingera > Leisingera sp. XS_AS12. The sequence continues at coordinate 193,214 of NZ_JBGFGM010000126.1, read as the reverse complement.
GGTTTCAGCGGCCCCAAAGGGCCAGAGCGGGCGCTTACAGCACGCGCACTTGCGGCAGGCGCAGATAGGCGGCGGGGGCGAGGATCAGCTCGTGCAGCGCCCAGACCAGCGCGTCCAGCCGGTCGGGCGAGCCCTGCCCCAGATAGCCCTGCGGCGTCATCTGGCACATCTGGTCCTCCAGCTCTCCCAGGCCCGGCAGATGCCGCACCCGGCCCTGTTCATAAAGCGCGGCCACGGGTTCTGCCCGGGCGGATTTGGACTTGCCCGCGTGCAAGGCGCGGAATGGCACCAGCGGGTCGGCCTGGCGCAGCAGGGTTTCCACCAGCGCGCCGCCCTGGTTGACCTCTGCCACCACGCGCTCGGCGCCGAATTCGTCGCGGGCGGCGATCACCGCCCTGGCCCAGGCCAGCGGCCCCACCCCCTGCACGGTGCGGTCGGCCAGCACATAGGCGCGCCAGTCCTGCGGGCGGCCGCGGGTGACGGCGCCCGCCACCACGATGCCGCAGGCGTCTGAGGCCTTGCCTGCGCTCACCGCAGGGTCCACCGCCACCACCACCCGGTCCAAGGGCGGTGGGTTCGCCTGCTGCTGGCCCGCCAGCGTGGCGCTGGTCCACAGCGCGCCTTCCACATCGGCCAGCATCACGCCGTCCAGTTCCTGCCGACCAAGGCGGGTGCCCGCGTAGCGGGCGCGCACCTCCTCGAGGAAGGAGGGGGCGAGATTGGCGCGGTTGGCCTCGGTGGCGGCATGGGTCTGCACCGTGCTGGGGGCGGCCAGCAGCCGTTTGAGCGCGGGCGCATTGCGTGGCGTGGTGGTGACGCAGACGCGCGGATCCCGCCCCAGCCGCAGCGCGAATTGCAGCATGTCCCATGTCTCCTGCCCCTTTTTCCACTTGGCCAGCTCATCCGCCCAGGCGGCGTCGAACTGGGGGCCGCGCAGCGCCTCCGGGTCGTGGGCGGAAAAAGCCTGTGCCTCGGCGCCATTGGGCCAGATCAGCCTGCGCTCCGACGCCTTCCACTGCGGCCGCCGGTCGGGCGGCGAACAGGCGAGGATGCCGCTGTCGCCGTGGATCATCACGTCGCGCACCTGGTCATAGGTTTCCGCCACCAGCGCGATGCGCCGCGCCCGGCCCGGATCGCGCGGCCGCGGCCCTTCGGCCAAGGAACGCACCCATTCCGCCCCTGCCCGCGTCTTGCCCGCGCCGCGCCCGCCCAGGATCACCCAGGCGCGCCAATCGCCCGGCGGCGGGCGCTGGTGATCCAGCGCCCAGATGTCGAACAGATGCGGCAGCGCACAAAGCGTGCGGAGGTCCAGCTCATCCAAGAACCAGCTCAGGATCGAGGGCGGCACGCAGGCCAGAAAGTCCGCGTTCGACAGCCGCGCGCGCCGCGACGAGATCGAGCTCGTTTTCGGATTTGAACAGGTCGGCGAATTCACTGCTTTGTTCTGCAAGGACTCTCTCCACTTTCTGGCATTCCCGGATCAGCTGCTCCAGCTTGCTGACCTGCCCCTTGGTGCCGGTCACCTCGTCAATTCCGTTGGTCTCCAACTGTTCGCGCAGCGCCTCTGCCTCGTTGCGCAGGCGGTGAATGCTCTCTTGCAGCGAGCGCAAGAGATCGGAGGTATACAATACCTGCCGCTTCAGGTGGCTGCCGCCATCCTGGTCCGGTGTCTGATCTGTCATGAAAATCTGGCTGCCTTATGCGTTTCTTGATCCGCACAAGAGAGAAAGACAGGCCGCCGCAGAACCCGACGCGGCCTTGTGTTTCTTCCAGCTGCAATACAACCCTTACGTGAAAATAGCGCAAAAGTCAAGCTCGGCAGGAACGACGCGCAACGGGTACAGAACGCCCTACGGTTCTGATGCGCAACAAAAAAGGGCGCCAGTCGGCGCCCTTTTCCATATTCTCTGAGGTTGCGGCGGTCAGTTGTTCTGCTGCCGCTCGGCCTCGATCTGGCGCCATTTGGCGACGTTGCGGTTGTGCTCTTCCAGCGTTTCGGCAAAGGCATGGCCGCCGGTGCCGTCCGCCACGAAGAACACGTAGTCGGTTTCTTCCGGGTTCACCGCCGCCTCGAGGCTGGCCATGCCGGGGTTGGCAATCGGCGTCGGCGGCAGGCCTTCGATCACATAGGTGTTCCACGGGGTTGCCCCGCGCAGCTCGCTCTGGCGCAGACCACGGCCCAGAACGCCCTCACCCTTGGTGACGCCGTAGATCACGGTCGGGTCCGTCTGCAGCCGCATGCCGCGGTTCAGGCGGTTGGTGAAGACCGAAGCGACCAGACCGCGTTCCTCGGCAACGCCGGTTTCCTTCTCGATGATCGAGGCAAGGATCAGCATTTCCTCGGGTGTTTTCACCGCGGCCTTGTCCGAGCGGCCTTCCCAGGCGGCATTGATCCGCAGCAACTGGCGTTCCTGCATTTCCGCCAGCACCGCAGCCCGTTCAGTGCCCGGTGTGACCTCGTAGCTGTCCGGGGCAAGCAGCCCTTCGGCCGGACGTTCGCCAGGATCACCAGTCAGCACATCCATCGCCTTCAGCGCCTCGACCACCTGCCAGCTCGTCACACCTTCGGCCACCGCGATGCGGTAACGGGTGTCACTGTCCTGACGGGTCTCGGTATAGGCTTCGGGGACTTCGCCCTCACCAAGGATGAACTCCGCCTTCTCGACGAACTTGTTGGTGGCCGGATCGAGTTCGCGTACCTCGGCCTGGGTGCGGGTCACGCCGATGCGATAGACGACCTCGGTGCCGCAAGTCGATGCCGCGGAGGTGGTGATCTGGTTGGTGATCTCCTCCATCGAGGCGCCCGGCTCCACCAGGAAGCTGCCGGCCTTCAGCTGGCCGGTCTTTTCGCTGTACTTGGCGCCGAGACGGAACAGGGTCGCCGAGGAGACCGCGTTCTGTTCTTCCAGATCGCGGCTCACCCGTGTCATGTTCGATCCCCGCTCCACCCGCAGGCAGATCGCCGTGTCCAGCGGGCCTTCGGCGGTGTACTGCGATTTGCCCCACAGGATGACGCCGCCCAGAAGGAACAGCGCCACGATGAGGATCGACAGCATGTTGGAAGCGAGGCTGCGCCACATCAGCTGGATTTCCCGAAGATCACCGACGCGTTGGTGCCGCCAAAGCCGAAGGAGTTGGACAGCGCCACGTTGATTTCCCGCTCACGCTTGGCGTTGGGGGCGAGGTCAACCGGGGTTTCCACCGCCGGGTTGTCCAGGTTGATGGTCGGCGGTGCCACCTGGTCGCGGATCGCCAGGATCGAGAAGATCGCCTCGATCGCGCCCGCCGCACCCAACAGGTGGCCGGTGGCGGATTTGGTCGAGGACATGGTGACATTGGCCGCGTGATCGCCCAGCAGACGTTCCACCGCGCCGAGTTCGATCGTGTCGGCCATGGTCGAGGTGCCGTGGGCATTGATGTAGTCGATCGCGGACGGCTCCAGACCGGCGTTTTTCAGCGCCGCACGCATGGAGCGCTCGCCGCCTTCGCCGTCCTCGGAGGGGGCGGTGATGTGGTAGGCGTCGCCCGAGAGGCCGTAGCCCAGAACCTCGGCATAGATCTTGGCGCCGCGGGCCTTGGCGTGCTCGTAATCCTCCAGCACCACGATGCCGGCGCCTTCGCCCATGACGAAACCATCACGGTCGGCGTCATAGGGGCGCGAGGCGGCCTTGGGGTCATCGGCGCGCTTGGTGGACAGCGCCTTGCAGGCGTTGAAGCCGGCAATGCCGATCTCGCAGATCGCCGCCTCGGCGCCGCCTGCGATCATCACGTCGGCGTCGCCGGATTTGATCAGCCGGGCCGCGTCGCCGATGGCATGGGCGCCGGTCGAACAGGCGGTCACGACAGAGTGGTTCGGGCCCTTGAAGCCGAAGCGGATCGAGACCTGACCGGAGATCAGGTTGATCAGCGCGCCGGGGATGAAGAAGGGCGACACCCGGCGGGGGCCTTTCTCCTTGATCATCACGGCAGTGTCGGCGATCGAGGACAGGCCGCCGATGCCGGAGCCGATCATCACGCCGGTGCGCAGGCGGCTTTCCTCGTCCTCGGGCGTCCAGCCTGCGTCCCGGACAGCCATGTCCGCAGCGGCGATGCCATAGAGGATGAAGTCGTCGATCTTTTTCTGTTCTTTCTTGATGACCCAGTCATCCGGGTTGAACGTGCCCTCAGACCCGTCGCCGCGCGGAACCTCGCAGGCATAAGTGGTGGCGACGCCGCTGGCTTCGGCGTCAAACAGGGTGATGGGGCCGGCGCCCGACTGTCCATCCAGCAACCGGGACCAGGTTTCTTCGACTCCGCTGGCCAGCGGGGTGACCAGGCCCAGTCCGGTGACTACTACTCGGCGCATTCCTTGCTCTCCTATGCCTCGGCAATCCGTCCGTTCAGATAGCTTGGAATGGCACATGGGCGCAAGAGCGGGCTGGGACACGTATTTCGAGCGCAACTGGCCGTTTTTTGCGCAAAAGTTGCGAAAGAGGAAGTTTTCGTTAACACTTCACCTGTAGGTTGAAATCACCTTCAAGGAAATACTCGGCATCCGGTCAGACGGCTTGCCACAGCGGGTTGGAGCATCGGGCCAATAGTGTCTCCAACCCGCTTTTTTCCTGTGCAGGGAAAGGCCGTTCTCCCGTGCCTTAGCCAAGCAAATCGCTGCAGCCGCACTGGCGGCGTTAACCGCAAATTCGGAAATTTGCCCCATTGTTGCAGCTGCACGTAACAAGGGACCACCCTCGCCATGCAACGATGGCTTTTGATACTCGCACTGTTGCTGACCGGCCTGCTGCCACTGCGCGCCGAGGCCAGCTGTGCCGTACATCAGGACCTGTCCAACTTGCACCGCGCCTCCCGGGGCGTGCTCTCCTATCTTGAGACCGGCGAAGGGGCTTATCACCTGCAGGGATTGCGCAGCTGGATGAGCGTGCACCCGCCGCAACCGCTGCTGCAGCGGATGCGCGCGGTCGGAATCACCGCAGCCGCGCCCCCGGCGATGGAACTGCTGAAACGGCACCAGGCCTTGCTGCACATTTACGCCAGCCAGGGCCGTATCGCCGCGCGCGACAGTGCGCGCCATCTCAAAGTCGCCGAGCTGGTGGCCGAGTTCGGCCTGCTGGTCGAAGCCCTGCCCTGTGACCAGGTCAAGGAAGAGGGCTTTGGCAGCAAGCTGGTCGCGGTCGCGGCCGAGGACGCCCGCATGCGCCAGCAGATCATCAATGCGGGCATTGCCTGGGTTTCCTTTCTGGTTCTGGGCGGCAGCATTCTCTATTTCCTCGATCGCATCGGCATCCGCCGCATCCGTCGCACCAAGCGGTTTCCCTGCGCGGTGCCCTGCACGCTTCAGGCCGGCAGCCGCACCCTGCGGGGACATCTGGTGGACCTCAGCCGCGCTGGCGCCAAGCTGCGCCCGGATGTGCCGCTGGTGGTCTCGGGCCGGGTCGGGCTGCAATTCGGTGGCTACACGGTGACCGCGCAGGTCCGCTGGCAGACGGCTGACTATATCGGCGTGCAATTCACCAAGGATTTCAATTTCATGCAGCTGCACCGGTTGCTGGAAGCCTATCCGATGGACGCCCTCGACACGGGCGATGTAAAAGTTGGCGCCCGACTGGCCCACTGAGCGCGAGTGCCATCTGGCCTGCCTGCTTCTCCCATCAGCACTTACACCATCCCGGACGCGCCTGCGCCGTCATCCATCCGGCGTCTGCGGCAAACGCGCGCGGGAAAAAATGGCTGTCCTGCCCCAACCGGGCGGGGATCTCGCGCGCCTGCCGTCAATGCTTTTACGACAATTTGACGGTTCTTTCTCGCAGCCTTTAACACCTTTTGCGCCCTCCTGTGCGACACTTCCGGAGACTAGAATACGACTGAGAGACTGCCCCAACCTGCAAAAAGAGCCCCGCCATGACATTCCGGTCCCTGATGCTGACAGCACTCCTTGCAACCAGCGTGGCCTTGGCCAGCGCGGACAGGGTCGCGGCATCAAGGGCCACCTGCATGCTGCAATCGGATCTCGTCACCTTTCAGCACGGCGCCCGCGGGTTTCTCGAGCATCTGAAACACGGCAATGCGCCCGGGGACGTCACGTTGCTGCGCCATTGGCTGGAACAACATTCGGTGGTGAATTTGCGCATGAGCATGCGGCGGGCCGGGCTCGAGACTTTCGAACCCCTGGCGGTTCGGTTGATCACCCAGCATAAAGGCCTGCTGCAGATCTACGATCGTAATGGCACCGCCGCCGCAATGAGCAGTGCCGAACGGTTGAACACCGCAGCGCTTCTGAACCAGTTTGCACGGCGCATCATTCCGCTGGCCTGTGACTTGCCCGCAGGGGAGGTCCGGGCGGGATCTGGTGGAAACGGTGCCGGGGGCGAACAATGGATGTCGCGCGAGACGGCCATTGCGACCTCGTTCATCGCGCTGATCCTGGGCGGGGCCGGGCTGGTCATCGGAGAGCGCCTGGCCCGCCGACACCGGCGCAGAAGCAAACGCTATCCCTGCTCCCTGCCCTGCAGTGTGCAGACCAACCAGCAGCTGCTGCGCGCCAAGCTGGTCGACATCAGCCGGATGGGAGCCAAGGTCCGCATCTGGAACCTGTCCGGCAGCCCACTTCCCGCAGTGCGAAGCGCGGTTACCGTCGCCTTTCCCGCCGTGGATGAAATCCAGGCGCAGGTGATCTGGCAAAGCGCCGACTACGTCGGGGTCAACTTCACCAAGCCGATGTCCCGCGAGACGCTGCAGACGCTGCTCAAATGGTCAAAGCGCGGCCCTTCGGACCGCGACGCACAGGCCATACCGAACCAGATCCCACCTGCCGCGCCCGACGCTCCCACGTTCTGAGAGTCTGGCCGCCGCAGGCAGACCTGCCGCAGACGACAGTTTTGGCGCGGGCCGGACCCGCGCCAATGGGTATTCTTACTGGAACTCCGCCACCGGCTCGGGTTCCGGGCGCGCCACCGCCAGCGCTTCCTCGACCGTCAAGGTCTTGCGGAACAGCGCCCGCCCGACCAGCGCACCGGAGATGTTGGAGATATACTTCAGCCGCGAGATATCATCCGATCCCCGCACGACACCGCTGGCGATAACCGGTGCCCGCGCCTGTTCGGCGAGGCCGGAAATCAGGCCCAGCTGCGCTTCGACGTCGGACATGTCGCTGTCGATGTCGGTCACCAGGATGCCGGCCAAGGGCGCGGAATCAAAGGCGGCGATGAAATCCTCGGGCGAGATCGCCCCGGCCTGGCGCCAGCCATCGGTCATCACCTGCCCCTGGTAGACGTCGACCGCCAGCACGATCTGATCGGGGTGGTGTTTGGCCAGTTCCTGCACCAGCTGCGGATCGCGGGCAGCGAGGGTGCCGATCACGATGCGCCCGGCGCCGCGGTCAATCCAATGCTCCACATGTTCGCGGGTGCGCATGCCACCGCCCAACTGCACCGGAATGCCGACCGCACGGATGATCTCCGCAATCAGCTCCTCGTTGCTGAAATCACCTTCGATCGCATTGAAGTCGGTGATGTGCATCCATTCGGCGCCAGCGGCCGCAAAGCTGCGGGCGGTTTCCACGGGATCCACGTGCCAGATCTGAGGTTCGTCCAGGCGGCCCTTTTCCAGCGTCACGCATCGGCCATTCTGAAGTTCCATCGTGGGGTAGATCATCATTGCACCAGTCTCCTCTGATGTTGCCCGTATCAGAGATAGCTTAGCACGGGATGTGGCGCTGGCTGACGCCGTTTCCTGACCGTTTGCAGTCTGATTGCGGCGCAGGTTCCACGATTTGGCCACCGCGGCACGCCCGTCGCGGGTCAAACCTCTGGCAGAGATTCGCGGTGCCGACCTGCCGCGCCGGGACTGCTTCCCCCAAAAAGAAAAACGGCGCCTTCCCAAAGGGAAGACGCCGTCTGACCGGTATCCCGGAAACGTCGATCAGGACGCTTCGGAGATGAATTTGACTGCGTCGCCAAAGGTCTGGATGGTCTCGGCTGCGTCGTCCGGGATTTCGATGCCGAACTCTTCTTCGAAGGCCATGACCAGCTCAACGGTGTCCAGGCTGTCTGCGCCCAGATCGTCGATGAAGGAGGCGTTTTCGGTGACTTTGTCTTCTTCAACACCCAGGTGCTCAACAACGATCTTTTTAACGCGATCTGCGACGTCGCTCATGTCTCTTCCTCGTTTTTCAGGGCACTCTGCCCGGTTCTGCCCTTGCCCCTGCGGGCGGCGTGGTTGTTGCCCGGAGCGGGCGGTGTCATCCCCGCGATGCGGGAACGGTGCGGCGTGCCCCAACGGGAAGTCCACCGCGAATATGCGCCGCCTATAGCATAGACCGCAGCCAAGGCAAACGGTTTCGCAAAGAGACGCCTGCCCGGCCAGCCTGCACCTGGCGGCTATGAAGCGTGCAGATGGCGCTGCAATCAAGCCCTTGCAAGTGTGCAGGGTAACTTTTTTTCCAAATGGTCAGCTTTTCAAGTGGTTGACCACGGATTCTGGTCCAATCCAGACGCCATCACACTATGGACAGGCTGCGCGGCGGTACCGCGAAGCCTTGCTAGATGCTGGTCTCAGAGCAATCAGATCATCGCCATGCCGCCGTTCACGTGCAGCGTGGTGCCGGTGACATACCCGGCCTCGGGGCTGGCCAGATACAGCACGGCAGAAGCGATTTCCTGCGAATCTCCCATCCGGCCGGCCGGGATCTGGTTCAGGATCGCTTCTTTCTGATTGTCGTTGAGCTTGTCGGTCATCGCGGTGGCGATGAAGCCCGGCGCAACAGCGTTCACGGTGATACCGCGATTGGCGACCTCATAGGCCAGCGACTTGGACATGCCGACCATGCCGGCCTTGGAGGCGGCATAGTTGCCCTGGCCCGGGTTGCCGGTGGCACCGACGACGGAAGAGATGTTGATGATGCGGCCCCAGCGCGCCTTCATCATGCCGCGCAGCACGCCGCGGCACAGCCGCATGGTGGAGGTGAGGTTCACGTCCAGCACGCTCTGCCATTCCTCGTCCTTCATCCGCATGAACAGGTTGTCGCGGGTGATGCCCGCGTTGTTCACCAGAATGTCGACCGAGCCCATCGCCTCGGCGGCCTGTTTCGGCAGCGCCTCGACCGCCTCGGCGTCGGACAGGTTGCAGGGCAGCACGTGGGCGCGCTCGCCCAGTTCCTCGGCCAGCGCCTTCAGCGGCTCTTCGCGGGTGCCGGACAGCGCCACGGTGGCGCCGGCCTTGTGCAGGGCGCGGGCGATATCGCCGCCGATGCCGCCGGAGGCGCCGGTAATCAGGGCATTCTTGCCAGTCAGATCAAACATGTCATTTCCTCAGTTAATGGTCGGCCCGTGGAACGCCGCGTTGCACGGCGCGCGACACAGGCCGAAAGTCTTGCAAAAGGGCGATTACCCGGCGGCCAGCGCCTGCACGTCCTCGGGGGTGCCGGCCTGGCGGCTGGTCAGGGAGCGGTCGATCTTTCGGATCATGCCCGACAGCGCCTTGCCTGCGCCGATTTCCCAGAATTCGGTGACGCCCTTGGCCGCCATCGCCTGCACGCTCTCGCGCCAGCGCACCGAGCCGGTGACCTGCTCGACCAGCAGCTTGCGGATCTCGTCCGGATCGGTCACCGCATCGGCGCGCACATTGGCAATCAGCGGCACCGCGGGGGATTTGATTTCAACACCGGCCAGCGCCTCCGCCATGGCATCGGCGGCAGGCTGCATCAGGGCGCAGTGGAACGGGGCGGAGACCGGCAGCATCACCGCGCGCTTTGCGCCCTTTTCCTTGGCGATCTCGGCGGCACGCTCGACCGCGGCCTTGGCGCCGGAGACCACGACCTGGGTCGGGTCGTTGTCATTGGCGGCCTGGCAGACCTCTCCCTGCGCGGCCTCGTCGGCGACGGCGCGCACGGCCTCCAGATCGAGGCCCAGGATCGCTGCCATGGCGCCTTCGCCCACCGGCACGGCGCTTTGCATTGCACGCCCACGGGTCCGCAACAGGCGCGCGGTATCCGCAACCGAGATGGCCCCGGCAGCCGCCAGTGCGGAATATTCACCCAGGCTGTGCCCGGCCACGAAGGCGGCCTTTTCGATCCCCAGACCTTCGGCCTCCAGCGCGCGCATCGCCGCCAGCGAGGTGGCCATCAGCGCGGGCTGCGCATTCTGGGTCAGGGTCAGGGTTTCGATGTCGCCCTCCCAGATCAGCTGGCTCAGGCTTTCCCCCAGGGCCTCGTCGACCTCGTCGAAGATGGCCTTGGCGGCCGGATACGCCTCGGCCAGCGCCTTGCCCATGCCGATGGTCTGGGCACCCTGTCCGGGGAACACAAATGCGATCGTCATTGATGACCTCGTCTAATTGAACGTTTTGCCTGATGTAGCGGCCCTTGACGCGGCGTACAAGCAAAGCCGCAGCCTGCGCACCAAGACTGTGCGGGGATATGGCCCTGCCGCGTGTTGCGCGCCGGGGCGGGGTTGCTAGGTTTGAGACAGCAACGCACATCAGAAGGACTGCCGGAAAATGCCGCGCCAGAACACCACACACAGCTATGGCAGCGTCGCCAAGACCTTTCACTGGCTGACCGCCCTGCTCATTCTGTCGGCCTTTCCCCTGGGCTACATCGCCAACGACTTGGCGCAGCAGATCCAAGGCCCCGATTTTAACGGCGATGCCGCAGTTATCGAACGCGCCACATTGCTGTTCTCGGTGCACAAGACTCTTGGCGTCGCCGTGTTTTTCACCGCCGTGTTGCGCATCCTCTGGGCGCTGAGCCAGCCCAAGCCGGGCCTGCTGCACCCCGATCGCAAGGCCGAGGCGCTGGCGGCAGAAACCGTGCACTGGTTGCTGTATGGCTCGCTGGTGGCGGTGCCGCTGTCCGGCTGGATCCACCATGCCGCGACCACCGGCTTTGCGCCGATCTGGTGGCCCTTTGGTCAGGATCTGCCCTTTGTGCCGAAATCGGACGTGGTGGCAGGTGTCTTTGGCGGCCTGCACTGGCTGCTGGTCTGGACGCTGGCGGCAGCGCTGGCGCTGCATATTGCCGGTGCGCTGAAGCATCACGTGATCGACCGCGATGCCACGCTGCGCCGGATGCTGCCAGGCCAACATCGCCTGCCGTCCGTGCCGCCGCAACGCCACAGCATGCTGCCTCTGCTGGTGGCTGCGCTGGTCTGGCTCGGCGTGCTTGGTGGTGGCGCAACCCTTGGCATGCTGGATCGCCACGCGCCCGAACAGGCGCAGGGGATCGCAACCCCTGTCACCGCGCTCGAGACTGCGACCGCGGAGGACGCCGCGGCGAGCAACTGGCAGGTTCAGTCGGGCACGCTGGCGATCTCGGTCACCCAGATGGGCAGCGCCGTCACCGGCAGCTTTGCCGAATGGTCAGCGCAGATCCAGTTCGAGGAGCCCGCAACGCCCGGTCCGGCGGGCGAGGTAGAGGTCACGATTGCCATTCCGTCGCTTGAGCTGGGCTCTGTCACCCAGCAGGCAATGGGCGCGGATTATTTTGACAGCGCCAGCTATCCCACCGCCCGCTTCGCGGCGCAGATCTTCAAGCTGGAGACCGGGTACGAGGCACGCGGCACGCTGACATTGAAAGGCCAGGAGGTGCCGGTCACCCTGCCCTTTACGCTGGACCTGGACGGCGACACCGCCCGGATGCAGGGCGGGCTGACCCTGAACCGGATGGACTTCGGCATCGGTCAAAGCCTGCCGGACGAAAGCTCGCTCGGTTTTGCCGTCGAGGTATCCGTCGACCTGGAGGCGACGCGCAAACCGTAAGCGAAATCCCAATCATCAGAGATTGCCCCCGGCCCTCGGCCGGGGGATTTTTTTTGCTCCCCGCCGCTGCGCCCTGCACGCCCCCCGGACGGATGGGCCGCGCGGAGGCCGACAGCGGCGCGGAACAGAATTCGGCGGGGGGGGCCTGACAAGAGAATCCTGACAAAAGGAAACCGCCGGTTCCAGACGGAACCGGCGGTGCAGTGTTTACCGATCTGATGCGATCAGACGCGCCGCGATTACTCTTCGGCTTTCATCGCCTCGATCGAGATCTTCACATTGACCTCGTCGCTGACGAAGGGCGCGAACTGGCCGAGGTTGTACTCGGAGCGCACCAGCGTGGTGGTGGCGTCAAAGCCGGCCCACGGCTTTTTCGCCATCGGGTGTTCGCCCGCCTTGTTCAGCTTGGCGTCCAGCACGACCGACTTGGTCACGCCGTTCAGGGTCAGATCACCGGTGATCTTGGCGGTGTTCTCGCCCGTCACCTCGATCGAGGTAGAGGTGAACGTGATGGTCTCATCCTCGGTGGCGTCGAAGAAATCCTTGCTCATGAAATGGTCAAAGCGCTTTTGCCAGCCCGTGAGCATGCTGCTCAGCGGCATGGACACAGACACGCTGGAGGCCGCCGGATCTTCCTGGTCGAACATGATCTCGCCCTCGAAGCCCGAGAACATGCCGTAAGTGGTCGAATAGCCGAGGTGGTTGTAGTCGAAGATGACCTGGCTGTGGCCGGAATCGAGGACGTATTTCTCCGGTGCAGCGGCGGCGCCGGTTGCGGCGATTGCGGCCAGTGCGGCGGCAAACAGGGTCTTTTTCATCGTAAGGCTCCGTTTCATGAATTCTTGTGCCACCAGATGTGGCGCATGCCCCCCTGCAAAGGGAAGCCCACAAAAACCAACAGTATCTGTGAGCGCACGAACACGAAACCCGGCGAGTTGTGCGCCGGGCCTAAACTCGCGAAAACGTGATGAAAATCAGGACAGGATGTGAACCAACCCGCTGAGCTGATCACGCAGCTGGCTGCGCAGGGCGGTCGAACAGATCGGCAGTTCCATCAGCAGGCTGCCGTCGGCTTCGTAGATTTGCACCGTGGCCGCGGTGAAGCGCGCGCCGCCCAGCCTGTCGTAGCTGCGTCGCAGGATCGTGCGCGGGCGGCGGTAGGCGTCGCAACGCAGAAGCCGCAGCTCCTTTCGGGTCGGGTCAAAACAGGCCTCCGGGCGGCTGGCAGCCTCCCGCACGCTCAGCAGAGCGAGCCCGACCAGCACCAGCGAGACCGAGATCCCCAGGCGCACCAGCGTCAGGTCATAGCGCTCTCCGGCCTCGGGCATGAGCCACAGCCCAACCGCGCTGAGCATCATCGCAGCCCCGATGAACCGCTTGAGCACCAGCCCGAGGGTCCAGTTGGCGTCGAGGCGCAAGCTCAACGAGACCGTCTCCGGCAGGCCGCCCCGACCGCCCAAACCGACGCGGCGAGGCATGGCGGCGCCGTAGCCCTGAAATTGATCCGTCAATGCCATAGCGCTGCCCTCTCCCGTTCTGCCACCCAACCGCCTGGCCGAGGCGGCCTGACGGGTGGTTAATGTTTCGTTAACCAAGATGAACGGCACATTCGGGCAGGATTGTGTCCGCGACGGGGTTTTGCTGCGGCTGCCCGGACCGTGCCTCCCAGCGCCCTTGCGGCGCTGGACCGCGACCGCGCCGTGGCGCGCGACCTCCGGCAGCCGCGGCCCTTTTGCCTTGCTCTTTCGGCCCCAGCCTGTATAGGAGGCCCTGCTTTCGCACTTTATTCGATCCGCGCAGCCTCTCGTGACCCGGCAGCGGAAGCAGCAGATGCCAGGTCTATGAAATGCGCCTAGACACAAACAGGAGTTCGCATGCCACTCTATGAGCATGTCATGATTGCGCGTCAGGACCTGTCCAACTCGCAAGCTGAAGGCCTCATCGAACACTTCGGTGCTGTTCTGTCCGACAACGGCGGTAAGCTGGTCGACCAGGAGTACTGGGGCGTCAAGACCATGGCCTACAAGATCAACAAGAACCGCAAGGGCCACTACGCCTTCCTGCGCACCGATGCTCCGTCGTCGGCGATCCAGGAAATGGAGCGCCTGATGCGCCTGCATGACGACGTGATGCGCGTTCTGACCATCAAGGTCGACGAGCACGCCGAGGGCCCCTCGGTCCAGATGCAGAAACGTGACGAACGCGACAACCGTCGCGAGCGCCGCTGATCGAAGCTTGAGAAAAGGACGCTAAATCATGGCAGCCAAACCGTTTTTCCGCCGCCGCAAGGTGTGCCCGTTCTCGGGCGACAACGCGCCGAAGATCGACTACAAGGACACCCGTCTGCTGCAGCGCTACATCTCTGAGCGCGGCAAGATCGTGCCTTCGCGCATCACCGCCGTTTCGGCAAAGAAGCAGCGTGAGCTGGCCCGTGCAATCAAGCGCGCCCGCTTCCTCGCCCTGCTGCCCTACGCCGTGAAGTAAGGAGATAAGCAGATGCAAGTTATCCTTCTTGAGCGCGTTGCGAAGCTGGGCCAAATGGGCGACGTCGTTGACGTGAAGCCCGGGTTCGCCCGCAACTTCCTGCTGCCGCAGGGCAAGGCAAAGACCGCTTCCGAAGCCAACATCGCTTCCTTCGAAGCCCAGAAAGCGCAGCTGGAAGCGCGCAACCTGGAGACCAAGAAAGAAGCCGAGGCTCTGGCAGAGAAACTGGACGGACAGCAGTTCGTCGTGATTCGCCAGGCCTCCGATGGCGGCAACCTCTACGGCTCGGTCACCCCGCGTGACACCGCCGAAGTGGCCACCGAAGCCGGCTTCTCGGTTGACCGCAAGCAGGTCATCATCCGTGAGCCGATCAAGGTCCTGGGCCTGCATGAAGCCGAAGTGCACCTGCACCCGGAAGTCATGGCCGTTGTCAAACTGAACGTTGCACGTTCCGCCGAAGAGGCCGAGCTGCAGGCGTCGGGCAAATCGATCCAGGAGCTGGCCGCCGAAGAGGAAGCCGCTGCCGAGTTCGAGATCTCCGAACTGTTCGACGACATCGGTTCCGCTGCGTCGGACGATGACGACATGGCACCGGCCGCCGAAGCCGCTGGCGAAGACGAAAACAACTGATCCTTCCCGGATCGGTGACATCTGGAAAGGCCGCCTGACCGGGCGGCCTTTTCTTTTTGGCCCAATAGCTTGCAACTAAGGGATAAATGCGCGTCATTTTCCGCAGCTCCCCCTAACCCTCCCTTTGCCTGTCTCTGCCAGCATGGCTGCGGGAGACGAAAGAAGGGGGAGCCCATGAGAAACAGAAACCTGGAACGCGAAGAGCTGGCCCTGCGGCGCAGACTGCTGTTCCGCCTGCTGCGCGGCCATCAGTTCGACCAGCCGAAGTTCCGCACTGAAGCGATTTCGGAGACCGTGCGCAGCGGCATGATCGCGCCCGGCCTCGGCCTGTTCGGCGCTTCAGCCGACCGCCCGAACAGCCGCCCCTCGGCCCGCAGCTAGGGCCGGGATCAACGCAAATCGGGGACCGCGAAATTTGGGAAACAGCCGCGGCCCCCACTGCCCGATCTGGTCAGCCAACCCCACAGGCGTTCGGGGTTTGCTGCCTGAGGGTCGTATTGCCTCAATGCGCAACCTCAATATGTAGGGGTTGGACATATTTAACAAACGTTGAATTGTTAAATTTTGATAAACCGGGTTTGGCGGATTTTTGCAGGCCGTGGGCGGTTCGTCGCCCGCGCCTGCGAGCCCTGCATCACGCGGATTGCGACGCCGGGCAATCTGGCTAGGCTCGCCCCGATATTCCACAACATCGGAGGCCGCATGAACCGCCGGACCTGCCTTATTTCCATTTTTGCAACCGCAACCCTTTCCGCCTGCGGCAGCACTGCCGCCACCCCGGAGCCGGCGGTGTATGATCCGCCGCTCTATCCCAATGAAACGCCAGAGCTGCGACGCAAGATCAACCGCTGGGCAGATCACTACGAGCTGCCGCGCAGCCTCGTCCACCGCCTGGCCGTCCGCGAGAGCACCCATCGCCCCTGGGCCGTGAACCGCCCTTATTACGGGCTGCTGCAGATCCTGCCCGCGACCGCCCGCTCGATGGGCTTCAAGGGCCAGCCCAAAGATCTTCTGGATGCGGACACCAACCTCAAATACGCTGGCAAATACCTGCGCGGGGCCTGGTTGCTGGCGGACGGCAGCGAGGCGCAAGCGGTGAAGCACTATTCGCGCGGCTACTATTACGAAGCCAAACGGCGCGGAATGCTGGAGGAAACCGGTCTGGGCTGAGGCGGGGAAAACGGCGATTGGAATGCCGTCTCCCCCTCGAGCGCAACGCAGGTGTTACATCTGTCGACTACCGCAGGGGCTAGGATTTTGCCCTGCGGATCCAATTATTGACAAGGAGACGTCCATGCCCATCACCCTAGACCGCCGCTCATTTCTGGCCGGGAGTGCCGGATTGATAGCCCTGCACCCGTTTTCCGTTCAGGCCGCCGCAGGGCAGGTCCACCTGCGCCTGATGGAAACCACCGACCTGCATGTGCATGTGTTTCCCTATGACTATTACGGCGACCGCGAGGTTGACACGGTCGGGCTGGCGCGCACCGCCAGCCTGATCGAGGACATCCGCGCCGAAGCCACCAACGCGCTGCTGCTGGACAATGGCGATTTCCTGCAAGGGAACCCGATGGGCGATTACATCGCCTATGAGCGCGGCATGAAGGAGGGCGATCTGCACCCGGTGATCGCGGCGATGAACACTGTCGGCTTTGATGCATCGACCCTGGGCAACCATGAGTTCAACTATGGCCTGTCCTTTCTGGAGAAATCCCTGGCCGGGGCCAACTTCCCGGTGGTCTGCGCAAACGTGGTGAAGAAGGCGGGCGCCACCCCGCGCGACGACGAGACCCTGCTGCCGCCCTACCAGATCCTTGAGCACACCGTCACCGATGGGGCCGGAAACGCGCATCCCATTCGCATCGGCATCATCGGCTTTGTTCCGCCGCAGGTGATGAACTGGGACCGCCGCCATCTGCAAGGCAACGTGCAGGCCCGCGGCATTGTCGAATGCGCCCGCGCCTATGTGCCTGAGATGAAGGAGAAAGGTGCCGACATCATCCTCGCGCTGTCGCATTCCGGCATCGGCGCCGCCACCGGCGGTGAGGATATGGAAAACGCCTCGGTGCCGCTGGCGGAGGTGGAGGGTATCGACGCCATCATGACAGGGCACAGCCACCTCGTGTTCCCCTCCTCCAACTATGCGGATTTTGCCGCGGTCGATGCCGACAAGGGCACGATCCACGGAAAACCCGCGGTGATGGGCGGCTTTTGGGGCAGCCACATGGGGCTGATCGACCTGATGCTGGAACGCGACGGCGCGGGCTGGCGCGTGGTCGGTCACGCGTCCGAGGCACGCCCCATCTCCAAGCGCAACGAGGACCGGTCCGTCACCGCACTGGTCGCCAGCCAGCAAAAGGTGCTGGACGCGGTGCAGGCCGAGCATGACGCCACGCTCGCCTATGTGCGCCGGGCCGTGGGCAAAACCGACGCGCCGCTGCACAGCTATTTTGCGCTGGTGGCGGATGACCCCTCGGTGCAGATCGTCTCGCAGGCGCAGACCTGGTATATAGAACAGATGTTGCAAGGCAGCGCGTTTGAAGGCTTGCCCATCCTGTCAGCCGCGGCCCCGTTCAAGGCCGGTGGCCGGGGTGGCCCGGAGTATTACACCGACGTGCCGGTCGGCGATGTGGCGATCAAGAATGTCGCCGATCTGTATCTTTACCCCAACACCGTGCGCGCGGTGAAGGTGACCGGCGCCGAGGTCAAAGGCTGGCTGGAACGGTCGGCCGGCATGTTCAACCAGATCGAACCGGGCCAGCCCGATCAGGTTCTGCTGAACCCGGCGTTTCCGTCGTATAACTTCGATGTGATCGACGGCGTTTCCTATGAAATCGACCTGAGCCAACCGTCGATGTTCACCCCCAAGGGCGAGCTGGCCAACCCGGATGCCAACCGCATCGTGAACCTGTCCTACAACGGCAAGCCACTGGACCCCGAGCAGGAGTTCATCATCGCCACCAACAACTACCGTGCTGAAGGAGGTGGTGATTTTCCCGGTGCCAAGGGCGACACCGTGATCTTTGAAGGCCCGGATACCAACCGCGACGTGCTGGTGCGCTACATCGTCGAGCAAGGCACCGTCAGCCCCAAGGCGGACGGCAACTGGCGCTTTGCCCCCCTGCCCGGCACCACCGTGCTGTTCGACACCGGCCCCAAGGCCGCGCAATACGCAGATGCGGTGCCCGGCGTCAACATCACCCCGGCAGGCGAAGGCCCGGATGGTTTCGCGCGCTTCCGCATAGAGCTGTAAGGGCTCTCTGCACCCCGCACCCCAAAGGCCGCGTGGCAGTTGCTACGCGGCCTTTTCCTTTGCACCTTGCGCGCCTGAGCGCCACATGCCTGCCTGACAACGAAAAAGGCCGCCCTGGGGGCGGCCTTTCCGAAATCTATGAGAAGAGGACGATTACTCGTCTTCCAGAGCCTCAACCGCTTTTTGCAGGTCGTCCTTGGAGATTTCTTTCTCCTCGACTTTGGCCTGCTCGACAATGTGGTCAACGACCTTGTCTTCGAACAGCGGTGCGCGCAGCTGCTGCTGCATCTGAGCGTTCTTCTGGATGAATTCGAAGAACTGGCGCTCCTGGCCCGGGTACTGACGGGCTTGCTGCATGATTGCCTGGGTCATTTCGGCGTCGGTCACTTCGACCTCGGCTTTCTGGCCCAGTTCGGCCAGCAGCAGGCCCAGACGCACGCGGCGCTCTGCCAGCTTGGTGTGCTCCTCGGTCGGCTCGATCTCACCGTGGTCGTGGCCCTGCACTTCCGGGTTTTCCTCGTGCCACAGCTGATGCGCGATCTGCTTGGCTTCGGCTTCGACCAGCGACGGCGGCAGGTCGAAGGAGACCAGGCCGTCCAGCTTGTCCAGCAGGGCGCGCTTCATCACGGCGCGAGCGGCACCGGCGTATTCGGCTTCCAGGCGTTCGGCGATCTGTGCCTTCAGACCTTCCAGGTCTTCCGAGCCGAATTTCTTCGCCAGCTCGTCGTTGATCTCGGCCGCTTTCGGGGCTTTGACCTCTTTCACCTTGCAGGTGAAGACGGCTTCCTTGCCGGCCAGGTGCTCGGCGCCGTATTCCTCGGGGAAGGTCACGGTCACGTCTTTTTCTTCACCGGCCTTGGTGCCGACCAGCTGCTTTTCGAAGCCGGGGATGAAGGAGTTGGAGCCCAGAACCAGCGGATAGTCGTCGCCTGCGCCGCCTTCAAAGGCTTCGCCGTCGACCTTGCCGACGAAGTCGATGACCACCTGGTCGCCGTCTTCGGCTGCTGCGCCCTCTTCGCGGGCTTCGAATTCCTGGGCGGTTTCCGCCAGGTTGTTCAGCGCCTCGTTCACGGCATCTTCGTCCGCCTTGACCACCAGCTTTTCCAGCTCGATACCGGAGAAGTCGACGTCCGGGATTTCCGGCAGCGCTTCATAGGACATCTCGACGTTGATGTCGTCGCCCTCTTTCCAGTCCTCGTTGGTCATCTTGACTTCCGGCTGCATCGCCGGGCGGTCGCCGCTGTCTTCGAAGTGCTTGTTCATCGCACCATCGACGGCTTCCTGCATGGCTTCGCCCATCAGGCGCTGGCCAAACTGCTTTTTCAGCAGTGCCATCGGCACCTTGCCCTTGCGGAAGCCCTTCATTTCAACTTCCGGCTGGGCTTCGGCCAGCTTCTCGTTGACTTTCGCCTCCAGCTCGGCAGCTGTGACGGTGATGGCGTAGCCGCGTTTCAGACCTTCGTTCAGCGTCTCGGTGACCTGCATCCTATACCCCATAGAGATTCGGGGCGCGTGCGCGCAGGCGCCCCCAGACAATTTGCGGTCTTCTATTTCCCCAGAGGCGGCGGCGCAAGGGGCATTGCCCGCCAGAGACGCGAAATGGCGGTTTTTGCTCCCCGCCCAGCTGTTTTCCCTGCCGCAAACGCAAAAACACGCCCCACGAGGGGGCGTGTTTCCGTTCTGACCGCGAGGGAGGAGACGATCAGAATTTCCAGCGGGCACCCGCCAGGATCACGTCGGCATCCTGGTAGCTGGTCGCGCTGTTATCCGCGTAGGAGTAGTTGCGGTAGCCCAGGTAAGCCTCGACGTTATAGGCGTCGATCTTCTGAACCGCGGCAACGCCCCAGGATTCCGCGCTGTCACCGTTGGTGACCATATCGGAGCCGTCATAGTAATCCACGGAGAAGGCGGTGGAGCCGGCCGAGATCAGGTTCGCTTCATAGCCCAGCTTGGCGTAGGCGTAGCTGCCTGCGATGTCGCGCTCACCGGCGGCGACGTTCAGCGACAGACCGGTGTCCTTGTGCAGAACGCCGAAGGAGCCGGAGATGTCGCGGCGATCTTCCTCGCCGGTCCGCTCGGTCCAGGCGGCGCCGATACCCGCATCAATCGCGAAAGCGCCGACCTGATCGTTGGAGTATCGGACGGCCACGTCATAGGTTTCGCGATCGTTGTCCTCGTTCAGGATGTCGGTACCGTAGGAGGTCGACAGGGTGAAACCGGCCAGTTCCGGCGAGTCATAGCGCACGCGGCCAAGACGGCTGCCGTCGTAGTCATTGAAGACATCGCCGATCGAAACCGTGCTCAGAGCGCCGGTGCCGGTACGGAATGCATAGCCGCCAGCCGGGTCGGCAACCGCGACGCTTGCGCCCAGACCGGTGCCCGAGAAATCTGCGCCGGTGATTCCGTCACTGGCCATCGAACCCTGACCAGCCGAGAAGCGGCCGTAATTCGCGGTGTCGAACTGCAGGTCGACGTGGCGGATGTTGGTGCGGTCCCAGCTGACATTGTCGCCGGTGGTGACCTGGTTCACGCCATCGCTGCTGCGGAAACCAAAGGAGGTTTCAAACCGGAAACGCAGGGTGTTCTCGCCGAACTCCTGGTTCAGCCAGAAGCCGATGCGCGAGCTGGAGCCGGAGTTGTCTACCAGACGGTTGTAGTCCTCCACACCGTCGTCGAACGACTGGAAGGACGGGTTGAAGTGACCGTACCAGCTAAAGCTGCCGCCGGTGTCGTTGGTGTAAGTCGGTCCGGCAAATGCCGGCGCTGCGAGGGCTGCTGCAGCCAGGGACGCCGCGCCCGCCCGTGCCTTGAATTTGGTGCTCATGATCTGAGTCTCCTGTTCCATTGGCCAGCTGGCCCCTCCATCCCTGGAGCCGCTGGTTGCTGCTAGAGGTAATGTGCGCGGATTTGAGGTTTGAGGGGTTGAAAACCGCTCAAACCTGCCGTGGTGATTTCATCGGCGGATTTACGCCTATAGCTCTACACGATCGGCCAATACTTGCCTGAATTTCGCGTCCTATGTGATCTTCATCACACTGAATTAAAACGATAAAACATATCAGCCATGCACCCGGCGCAACCCCTTCGCGCCTGCCGGAGTTGCGAAATGAAATCTTTACAGCAGTAATTCAGCAACAGTCGGCGCAGCAACTGCCCCTAAGTTCGGAGGCCGTGGCCCGTGGCGGTCAGGCTGCGCATCCGGGCATGCCAAACCGGTTTCGGTCGCCTTCCCTGTTGGAGGTCCACGCCAGCCGTTGGCGGTTGCCCCGAAAAGGTTTTGTTAACCTTACCATCATAGGCTGAAGGTGGATCAGTGATAACAAGTGGTGCGGCAGCATGGTGAAATCTAACTCGATCTTTCGGCGGGCCGAACCAACGGAACCCCGGCTCCCCATTGACCTTCCTTGCCTCCTTCACCTGGATGGCGGACCGCTCTCGGCAGACGTTTACAACATCAGCTACAGGGGCTTGGCGGTTCGGCTGGAGGCGGAAAAGAACACCTTTGACCTGAAGACGCTGACCGGAATCCTGGTGCCCGCCATCGGCGAATTCCTGGTTCTGGCCCGCTGGCGGAAGGCGGGGTCCATCGGATTTTCCTTCACCAACAAACGCACCGTCCGGCCCTTGCTGGATGCCTATTTTGCGCAAATCGGGCGTTACCCGGACTAAGACGCGGATGCTGTCCGGATCCGGACATTGGATCACGGCGTCAGGGCAGCGACTAGTGCTTCCAGAAGACGGGATTGCCTGCGCGACGTCGCAAGGCTCGGCGGCCAGGTCAGCCAATACCCATCCACCACTGCAAGCTGCGGCGCTGGCACGCAACACAGCTGTTCGGCCTGCAACAATTTCCACGCCAGGACGCAAGACCCCAACACCACGCCCTGCCCCAGCCGCGCAAGCTCCAGCGCGTGGGACATCGAGTCCACCGAAATACTCGCAGCCGCAGGCTCATCCTCCCCTGTGACGCGGGCCCATTCCGCCCAGCCCGGTCGCTCCCCCCGCAGTTCGATCACGGGGAGGTCTTTCCAGTCCGCCAGAACCTGCGGCGCAACCATCGGGCGCAGGACTTCATTTCCCAACAAGGCCGCGTCGCGGCGTTCCCATTTTCCGCGACCATAGCGGATGTGCACGGCATCCTCCGCCGCATCGAATTCCAGACGTTTGGGCACGGTTTCGGTCACCAGCCGCACGCCTGGATCGACGGTCGAGAGCTCCCGCAACCGGGGCATTACCAGCAACTCGAGATGGCCAGGCAGCGCCGCGATGCGCAACTCACGGAAGCTGTGGTCGAAGAGATTTCGGGTGCCCTGCGCCAGGGCAAGCAACGTGTCCTGCACCAGCGGCAGATAGCTTTCCCCCTCCACCGTCAGGGTAACCCCCCGCGCCATGCGCAGGAACAAGGGGCGGCCCAGCCATGTCTCCAGATTACGGATGCGCTGACTGACCGCCGCCTGACTGGTGCCCAGCTCCTCCGCCGCAGCAGTGAAATTCCCGTGGCGCCCCGCCGCCTCGAACACCCGCAGCCAGTCCAGCGGTGGCAGCCCAGGTCGTTTGGCTTTGTCTGACATAAGATTTCCTTAGCCTTACACCCTCAAATACGTCGTTCTCTTGATGACTGTACCGGGCTAGTCAAGCAAGCAGGAACCTGACAACCGGAGGCCCCGATGCCCGCCACCCTGAGCACTGACACTTCAGGCAAATTCCTGACCCTGACCTTCGCGGACGGAAGCCAAAGCCGTTTCCATGCCATATGGCTGCGCGACAACGCGCTGGATGCAGAGACACGCGCCCCCGGCAACGGTCAGCGGTTGATCACCCTCGGCGACATTCCGCAGAACAGCCATATTCGCGACGCCGCGCTGAAGGAGGATCATCTCGAAGTCTGCTTTGCCCCCGAGGAGAAGACTGTCACCTTCCCGCTGCAATGGCTGCAGGACCATCGTTATGACCGGTCCGACAAGGCGGCCTTCGGACGTCTTCCGCAGAATTGCGAGACCTGGGACGGCTCCCGCGCGGCCCCGACGTTCGACTGGCAGCAAGTGCAGACTGACGCCAAGGCCAAGCGCGACTGGCTTGACGCCGTGGCACGATTGGGTTTTGCCAAGCTGACTGGCGGTCCGGCGCGCGAAGGCGCGCTACTGGACTGTGCCGCGATGTTCGGTTTCGTCCGGGAAACCAACTATGGCCGCTATTTCGAGGTCCGCACCGAGGTCAACCCGACCAACCTCGCCTATACCGGGCTGGGCCTGCAGGCGCACACCGACAACCCCTACCGCGATCCGGTGCCGACCTTGCAGATCCTCTACTGCCTTGAGAACTCGGCCGAGGGCGGCGACAGCATCGTGGTCGACGGTTTTCGCGCCGCGGAACGCCTGCGCGAGCTGAACCCCGAGGGGTTCGCGCTGCTGGCAGGCTACCCCGCACGGTTCGAGTACAAGGGCTCTGACGGCGTTCATCTGCACTCGCGCCGCCCGATGATCGGACTCTCGCCGGATGGGGAACTGAGCGCCATACGCTTCAACAACCGCTCCGCGGCACCGCTAGTGGATGTTCCGTTCGAGCAAATGGACGCCTATTATGCCGCCTATCGGCAACTGGCCGAGATCATCGACGACCCCGAGATGGGGATTGCCTTCAAGCTGGAGCCCGGCGAAAGCTTCATCGTCGACAACACCCGCGTGCTGCACGCGCGGCTGGGCTATTCCGGCAGCGGATCACGCTGGCTGCAGGGATGCTACGCCGACAAGGACGGCCTGCTGTCCACCCTCGCCGTGCTGAACGCCGAACTGGAAGGCTGACCCATGAGCAAGCCCGATTTCAGCACCCTGACCCGCGACAACATCGTGGCCTTCCTCGGTGACATCTTTGACCGTCGGGGTGACGAGGAATACCTCGGCGAGCCCGTCACGATGACCGAGCATATGTTGCAGGGCGCGACCATCGCAGAGCAGAACGGCCAGCCAGAAGAGATCATCGTCGGCGCGTTGCTGCATGATATCGGCCACTTCACCAGCGAATTCGGCACCTTCAGCATGGAGGACACCGAGGATCGCCACCACGAGGATGCCGGTGCCGAGGTTCTGGAGCGGTTCTTTCCCAGCGTGATCACCGATTGCGTGCGGTATCACGTTGCTGCCAAGCGTTATCTTTGTGCCACCAGGCCCGAGTATTTCAAGCGCCTGTCAGACGCGTCGATCCATTCGCTGAACCTGCAAGGCGGCCCGATGAGCCCCGAGGAAGTTGCGGCCTTCGAGACAAATCCGAACCTGCCGCAGATCATTGCCGTGCGCTACCTGGACGAAGCCGGCAAACGCCCCGACATGCAGACACCGGACTTCTGGCATTTCGCCCCGATGGTGCAACGGATGGTCGACCGCCACATGCAAGGCTGAGGCCCGGAAGCAGAAAAGCGGCGCCCTCGCGGGCGCCGCTTTCTATTGGGATGCCCCCGTAATCATGCGCGGCCTGTTTCAGGCGAACAGGTCATGCGCCAGTTCCAGCGCTTCGATCAGCGTGTCGACTTCCGCCTTGGTGTTGTAGAGACCAAATGACGCCCGGCAGGTCGCCGATACCCCCAGATGGTCCATCAGCGGTCCGGCGCAATGGTGCCCGGCGCGCACCGCGACGCCCTTCTTGTCCAGAATGGTGGAGATGTCGTGGGCATGGGCCGCGCCCTCCAGCGTAAAGCTGAAGATCGCCGCCTTTCCCGGAGCCTGCCCCTGGATGTTCACCCAGTTCAAACCTTTGAGCCGTGACATGGCGTAATCGCGCAGGCCCGCCTCATGCGCGGCGATGTTCGCCATTCCGAGGCCCATCATGTAATCCAGCGCAACGCCAAGGCCGATGGTCTGCACGATGCCGGGAGTCCCGGCTTCGAACTTCATCGGCGGATCATTGTAGATCACCTGATCCTTTGACACTTCGCGGATCATGTCGCCACCACCGATGAAGGGGCGCATCTCGGCCATCCGCTCGGGCTTGATGTAAATCGCGCCGGACCCGGAGGGACCATAGAGCTTGTGACCGGTGATCGCGTAGAAATCGCAGCCGATGTCCTGCACGTCGACCGGCATGTGAACCGCCCCCTGCGAGCCGTCAACCAACACCGCCACACCCTTGGCCTGGGCGGCAGCGGTAATGGTTTTCACGTCGACCACGGTGCCCAGCACGTTGGAGCACTGGGTCACCGCCACCAGCTTGGTCCGCGGGGAGATGGCGTCGATCACCTTTTGCGGATCCAGGCTACCGTCGGCCTCGGTGTCGACCCATTTCAGCACCACCCCCTGGCGTTCGCGCAGGAAGTGCCAGGGCACGATGTTGGCATGGTGCTCCATCACCGACAGGACGATCTCGTCGCCCGCCTCGAACCGCGGCATCGCCCAGCCATAGGCGACCAGATTGATGCCCTCGGTGGTGCCGGAATTCAGCACGATGCTGTTCTCATCCCCGGCGTTCAAGAACCGCGCAACGGTACCGCGCACCGCCTCGTATTTCTCGGTCGCCAGGTTGGACAGGTAGTGCAAACCACGGTGAACGTTCGAATATTCCTCTGCGTAGGCACGCGTAACGGCATCGATGACCACCTGCGGTTTCTGCGCCGAAGCGCCGTTGTCGAGATAGGTCAGCGGCTTGCCGTTCACCGTGCGCGACAGGATCGGGAAATCGGCGCGGATTTTTTCCACATCATACATGTTCGGGAAATCCAAGGTTGGTGGGGCCGATCAGGCCCAAGAGGAAAAGAAGGGCAAAAACCAGGATCAGGCTGGCCATCAGCACCACACCCAACGCACGCCAGATGCTGTCAAAGCCATGCGCCGCCTTGACGAAATGCAGCAGGATCACAAAGACCAGAATATTCACCCCGATGTTCACCAGCGCAGCCAAGGACGGCAGCGCCAGGAACATCACGATCAGGGCCGTGTTCAGCCCGGCCTGCATCAGTTGCAACCAGGTAATCACCGCAAGCAGCGCAAGAAATCTGCCCTGCCCGCCCAGCCAGCGACCGGTCGCCGACAGCATCGCGACAAAGGCCGCCTGCAAGGCCAGTACCATTACGAAATAGGCACCCGGCGAGAACCGCGGAAGCAGCACCTCGGGGGGCAGTGGGAACAGGATCTGCTGAAGCGCATAGACGCAGCTGTTCAGCACCACCGACAGCAGGAAAGCGGTCCACACCACCTCCCGCGGCAATGACGCCAACAGGATACGATCTGCCGCCAGCTGAGGCGAACGCACCGTGAAAGCAGCAAATTCAAGCAGCGATTTCATCTGTTTGCCCAGTATCCTTGAACCATCCCCGAGGCGAAGAACCAAAAGAACACCACGCACCACAGCAGCCCGACGCTGTCCAGCGCGGCCCCCGCACCGATGAACCCGGCCACCAGCCCATGCAAGAGCATCACGGGACTCGCCGCCAGAAACGCCCAGAACAGCGCAAGCCGCGCCTGATGGGCCTCCCCGACGCCGCCAAGGGCGCGGGCCAGCCAATGGGCAATCAGCGCCAATGCGTAGAACAACAAAGGCGCGATGAAGACGATGCCCAGCAGCGCACCGCCCAATAGCATGTTCAGCTCCTGCCCGGTCAGATGCGCCTCGCGGGCGAGCTTTGGCATCTGCGCCACGAAGGCCAGCACGCAGCCACTGAGCAGGAACACCAGCAGCCGGTCTTCCCGCGCGCCCATGCTGAGAAGCCGCGCAAAAACCTTGCGCGGCCCCAGGTAGGTTGCCGGAATATCCGTGGTGACCGACATCAGTGACGCCGGGCCAGCCAGCCTTGCAGCCGGGCGATGATCGCATCTGCCACGTCGCCGTCCTCGATCTCCTCCACCGCTTCGGCCAGGAATGCGAGTGTCATCAGGTCGATTGCCTCGGCCTTGGGCACACCGCGGGACCGCAGGTAGAACAGGCCTTCCTCGTCGATCGCACCGGAGGTGGAGCCATGCGAGCAGGCAACGTCATCGGCATAGATCTCAAGCTCAGGCTTGGCCAGGAACTGGCTGTCGTCGTCCAGAAGCAGCGACTGCGAAATCTGGTAGCCGTCAGTCTTCTGCGCGCCTTCCTTCACCAGGATCTTGCCCTGGAACACGCCGGTGGCCCCGTTGCGCAGAACCTTCTTGAACACCTGGCGGCTTTCGCAGTTCAGCGCATCATGGGTGATGAAGACGGTGTCATCGTGGTGGAAATCACCATCGCCGACACAAGCGCCCGCGATATGGGCCACGGCATCATCCCCGGTAAGCTCGATCACGGCTTCGTTGCGGGTCAGCACGCCATTCACTGTCAGGGTGAACGATTTGAAAACCGATTCCTTGCCGAGGCGGGCAAAGAGATGCGTCGCGGCCCGGCGCTCGTGGTCACGCCCCTGGGCACGCACCAGGTGCAGGCTGCCGGTGTCGGCGACGTCGATCTCCATGCACTTGTTGAACCGTGCGGCTGCGGGGCCATTTTCGAGGATCGTCGCCTCGGCACCGGCATCCACGCGGATCACGTGATGCAGGATCGCATCCGACCCGGTGTCGGCATGACGGTAGATCAGGTTGATCGGTTTCGACGGCTTGCCCGTCACGTGAACGACCACGCCATCGGTGGCAAAGGCGCTGTTCAGCGCTGCCAGCGGCCGCTGCACCGGGGTTTGCCCACGCGCCTCGAGAACACCGTAGAGGTCCTTGGCCCAGTGGATGTCCTTCTTCTCGACATCGGCCAGACGCTCGATGGTGATGCCTTCCAGCGACAGATCGTCGGAGGCTTCGGCATCGAACACACCGTCAACGAACACCACCTTCAGGCGGTCGAAGTCGTTGAACATCGGCGGCTCGCCGGTCTCGAAAACCGCGGCTTCGGGCACATCCGCCTGCACCAGCGTGTCCGGACGGGTGTATTTCCAGTATTCGTCACGCCGCCCCGGCAGACCCATGGTCTGCACCCGCGACAGCGCGGCATGGCGCGCGGCGGAAAGACAGCCGCCCTCGGGCAGCGTCAGCGCGGCCAGCCGCGCCTCAGTTGCGGTTTGTTTTGCTTCGGGAAGTGCCATTACGCGTCCACCTCGGCCAGGATGCCGGCATAGCCGTTGTTTTCGACTTCCAGCGCCAGCTCGGGGCCGCCGGTCTTCACAATGCGGCCATCCGCCAGAATGTGCACCACGTCCGGTTTGATGTGGTCCAGCAGACGCTGGTAGTGGGTGATCACCAGGAAGCCGCGGCCCTCGTCACGCAGCGCGTTCACGCCATCGGCCACCAGCTTCATTGCGTCCACGTCGAGGCCGGAGTCGGTCTCGTCCAGGATGCAGAGCTTCGGCTCGAGCATCGCCATCTGCAGGATTTCGTTGCGCTTCTTCTCACCGCCGGAGAAGCCGACGTTGACCGGGCGCTTCAGCATGTCGGCGTCGATCTTCAGGGTCTTTGCCTTGGCGCGGACCTCTTTCAGGAAATCGGAGGCCGACAGCTCTTCCTCGCCGCGGGCCTTGCGCTGTGCGTTCACCGCGGTGCGCAGGAAGGTCATGTTGCCAACGCCGGGGATTTCGACCGGGTACTGGAACGCCAGGAACATGCCCGCCGCGGCGCGCTCTTCCGGCTCCAGCTCCAGGATGTCCTCGCCCAGCAGTTCCGCCGAACCCTCGGTCACCTCATAGCCATCACGGCCGGACAGCACGTAAGACAGCGTCGATTTGCCCGAGCCGTTGGGGCCCATGATGGCATGCACCTTGCCGGCCTCGACCTTGAGGTCCAGACCCTTCAGGATCTGCTTGTCTTCATCTTCAAGTTTGACGTGCAGGTTTTTGATTTCGAGCATTTTTTCCTCGTGTCGCATTCTGTGGCGAGCGCGTGGCCCGCGATATTTCAATGGCCTTTGAAGGGCCTGCTCATTTCTACGCCAGCACCACAGCGGTGCCGCTTGCCGAAACCATCAACATGGAGTCGGCGATGACTTCGTAATCCAGGTCAACGCCCACCACGGCGTTGGCCCCGGCAGCGCGGGCGCGCTCTTCCAGCTCGGCCAGGGCGGTTTCGCGGGCGTCCTGAAGCTTGCTTTCATATGCCCCGGAGCGGCCGCCAACGATGTCGGTGACCGAGGCAAAGAAATCGCGCACCACATTGGCGCCCATGATCGCCTCGCCTACCACGATGCCCTTGTAGTCGGCGATCTGGTAGCCTTCGACGCTGTTGGTCGTTGTGACGATCATTTCCTGCCTTCTCCTTTCACTGGCCTTCAGTTTCCCGCTCAACCAAAATCAATCCGAAATTCAGGTAGATGGCTTTCATCGCTACAAACGTCGACGCAGCGACCAGTATTGCAAAAGCCTTCATCACTCCATTTTCCGGATCGCTCGGCCACAAAACTTGCCCGACCTTGAAAGGCAGCAAGATTGCCAGAGCGAGAAGGAGGCCAACAAGGACTTGAGCGACCAAAGTCTGTGGGAATGCCCAAGCCTTGATTGCCTCCAGCGTTTCAAGCACTCCCTCTTACCCCACCGAGCCTTCCAGCGAGATCGCAACCAGCTGCTGCGCTTCCATGGCGAACTCCATCGGCAGCGCCTGCAGAACGTCCTTGCAGAAGCCGTTGACCACCAGGGCCACCGCCTCTTCCTCGTCCATGCCGCGCTGACGGCAGTAGAACAGCTGGTCGTCGTCCACCTTAGAGGTGGTCGCCTCATGCTCCACGCGGGAAGAGTTGTTCTTCACCTCGATATAGGGAACCGTGTGGGCGCCGCATTTGTCGCCGATCAGCAGGCTGTCGCACTGCGTGTAGTTGCGCGAGTTCTTGGCCTTGGGGTGCATCGACACCAGACCGCGGTAGGTGTTCTGCGCCTTGCCGGCCGAGATCCCCTTGGAGACGATGCGCGACTTGGTGTTCTTGCCCAGGTGCACCATCTTGGTGCCGGTGTCGGCCTGCTGCATGTTGTTGGCAATCGCGATCGAGTAGAACTCGCCCTGGCTTTCATCACCACGCAGGATGCAGGAGGGGTATTTCCAGGTCACGGCAGAACCGGTTTCCACCTGGGTCCACATCACCTTGGCGCGGTCGCCGCGGCAATCGGCGCGCTTGGTCACGAAGTTGTAGATACCGCCCTTGCCGTTCTCGTCGCCCGGATACCAGTTCTGGACGGTCGAGTATTTCACCTCGGCGTCTTCCTCGACGATGATTTCCACCACCGCGGCGTGCAGCTGCGCGGTGTCACGCTGCGGTGCGGTGCAGCCCTCGAGGTAGGAGACGTAAGAGCCCTTGTCGGCGATGATCAGGGTGCGCTCGAACTGGCCGGTGTTTTCCGCGTTGATACGGAAATAGGTGGACAGTTCCATCGGGCAGCGCACGCCCGGCGGCACGTAGACGAAGGAGCCGTCCGAGAACACGGCCGAGTTCAGCGTCGCATAGAAGTTGTCGGAAACCGGCACCACGGAGCCGAGGTATTTCTTCACCAGCTCGGGGTGCTCGCGGATCGCCTCGGAGATCGAGCAGAAGATGACGCCCGCTTCTTTCAGCTCTTTCTGGAAGGTGGTGCCGACGGAGACGGAGTCGAACACCGCGTCCACCGCCACCTTGCGGCCTTCTTCCGGGGTGTCGCCTGCGCCTTCGACGCCGGCCAGGATCATCTGTTCCTTCAGCGGGATGCCGAGTTTTTCGTAGGTCGCCAGCAGCTTGGGATCGACCTCGTCCAGCGACTTCGGCTTCACTTCCATAGACTTCGGACGGGCGTAGTAATACTGGTCCTGGAAGTCGATCTCGGGGTAGCTGACCATGGCCCAGTTAGGCTCGTCCATCTTTTCCCAGCGCTCGAAAGCCTGCAGGCGCCATTCGGTCATCCATTCCGGCTCTTCGTTCTTTTCCGAGATCAGCCGGACGATGTCCGGGTTCACGCCCTTGGGGGCGTATTCCATCTCGATGTCGGTTTCCCAGCCGTATTTATAGGCACCGCCTACTTCACGGACCGCATCCACGGTTTCCTGGTCAACACCTTCCTTGACTTGGGTTTGGTCCAAAGCGGCCATTGTCATCTCCTCATTCACGCCGCGCGGGCGCGATGTTTCTTTTCTTTTTGCAGCCACGCCTCGGCAAAGCGCAGCACATCTTCTTCCGTTGTCTGAGGCCCAAGCGACACGCGCACCGCGCCTTGTGCCGTGGCCTCGTCATATCCCATCGCGGTCAGCACCGCACTGGCGCGTACCTTGCCGCTGGAACAGGCACTGCCCGCGCTGATGGCAAACCCCGCCAGATCCATCTGCATGACCTGGGTTTCGCCCTTCCAGCCCGGTGTCGCAAAACACAAAGTGTTCGGCAGGCGCGTCTGATCCTTCCCGACAAAAATAGTATGGCTTGCGCCAGACACAAGCGACTTTTCTAGAATATTTCTAAGTTCTGCAACCCTGTCCCAGACACCATCCGCCAGATCTTTTGCGGCAGCCTCGGCTGCGGCCCCGAACCCGGCAATTCCAATGACATTTTCGGTGCCGGACCGGCGCCCCATCTCCTGGCCGCCGCCCTTGATCTGCGCAGGCAGGTCCGTGCCACGGCGCAGGACCACGGCGCCGATCCCCTTGGGGCCGCCCAGTTTATGCGCCGAGATCAGCGCCATCTGCGCGCCCAGCCAGTTGAAGGCGACCGGCAGCTTGCCAAAGGCCTGGGTCGCATCTGTGACCGCCAGCCCATCGGGGAGCGTCTGGATGATCCCTGTTTCGGAATTCGCAAGCTGCACGGTCGAGGCCGCGGGATCAGAAACCTGCACTGCCCCATCGGCGCCGACCGGAAGGTCTTCGACCGTCCAGGCCCGCACCGCGTCATGTTCGACCGGTGCACCGTGCAGCTGGCGCCCGGCAAGCGCCAGCGCCGCGCCCTCGGTGGAGCCGGAGGTGAACACGATGTCGGCCCCGTCTGCGCCAAAGGCAGCCGCGACCTGGGCCCGCGCCTTCTCGACCAGGGCCTTGGCGGCACGCCCTTCTGCATGAACCGAGGAGGGGTTGCCGCAGACATCCATCGCGGCCACCATCGCCTCCCGCGCTTCGGGGCGAAGCCACGCTGTGGCGTTATGGTCCAGGTAAACACGTGTCATGGAGTCATCTTTTCAAAGTGGTCCCGTCTCATACGCGGAATAGCCGCCAGCGCAAAGCCCCTGCGCCAGCGGACCTTTCGGTTTCAGTCGTCCACAACCGCGAACAGGTTCGGCACCGCCGGACAGGGCGCCAGGTCATTCTCGATCACATCGGACAGGCGGGTCTGGTGCAGGAACACATAGACATGCGCGCTCAACCCCTCCCACAGGCGGTTGGTCAGCGATTGCGCCCGGCTACCGGACAGCGCACCCGAGGCCCCGGCCCCCTTGTGCATGGCATCGACCGTCTCATCCACTGCCGAGAGAATGTCGACCACGCGAATTTCCGCGGGCGGCATCGCCAGCCGGTAACCGCCTCCCGGACCACGCACGGATTCGACCAGTCCCGCACGGCGCAGCTTGACGAACAGCTGCTCAAGGTACGGCAGGGAAATATCCTGACGCCGTGAAATATCGCCGAGCGGCACCAGAGTGCCCGTCGGCTGCAGGGCGATATCTGCAAGGGCGACCATTGCATAACGGCCTTTGGTGGAAAGTTTCATGTTTCATCCCTCGAAATCGCCTTGGACGTGCGAAAACATTGACCTTGTCGACGTCTGTGCGTATCTCAGCCTGACGGTGCGCGGCTTGGCCCACGCCGTGATTAGAACTGTTCTAAGATGCCTGACGGAACCCGTCAAGTTTTCTGACGGCAGACCCGACAAACGACAGTAGGATTTGAACCGCCCATGCCCGAGGTCATCTTTCCCGGACCCGAAGGCCGCCTCGAAGGCCGCTATCACCCGCAAAAAGAAAAAGACGCACCGATTGCCATCGTGCTGCACCCGCACCCGCAGTTCGGCGGAACGATGAACAACAAGGTCGTCTACAACCTGCATTACGCTTTCTACAACATGGGCTTTACCGTGCTGCGGTTCAATTTCCGCGGCGTCGGGCGCAGCCAGGGCGAATACGACCAGGGCGTGGGCGAGCTGTCCGATGCCGCGTCAGCGCTGGATTACCTGCAGTCGATGAACTCCAACTCCAAACATTGCTGGGTTGCGGGCTTCTCCTTTGGCGCCTGGATCGGCATGCAGCTATTGATGCGCCGTCCGGAAATCACCGGCTTCATCTCGGTCGCACCGCCGGCCAACATGTATGATTTCTCCTTCCTGGCACCCTGCCCCTCCTCGGGCCTGATCATCAACGGCACCGCCGACCGCGTGGCACCGCCCGCCGACACCGCCAACCTGGTGAACAAGCTGCACGAGCAGAAGGGCATCACCATCACCCACAATGAGATCGAGGGCGCGGATCACTTCTTCCAGGAGCCGCATATGGACACGATGATCAGCAGCGTCACCGATTACGTGAAACGCCGCCTGACCGAGACCAGCCGCTGATGGGCACAATCGAAACGCTGGCCCAGAAACTGGCGATCGATACGCTCAAGGTGCAGGACGCCACCGGCGAAGAGCGACTGTACGTGGAGGTGGGCCAGGTTCTCGGCGCTGCCTCCCAGTCGCTGGAGGAGGCCTTCCTGACCGAAATGCGCGTTCGCCTGGCCGAGCGCAAGGCGCGCGCGTTCCTGAACGCCAAGATCGAACAGGTCAAGGCACAGCTGGACGCGAAGGGTCAGCCATGAGCCGTCTCGATGCGCAGTTCGCCTTCCTGCTCGAGGCCGACAAGCTGCGCACCATCGAGCGCCAGAATTTGATCCTCGACTGCAGTCGCCGCGAAAACTCGGCGGAACACAGCTGGCATCTGGCGCTCTATGCGTTGGTGCTTGCGCCGTTCGCGGCGCCACAGGTCGACATCTTCCGTGCCATCCGCATGCTGCTGCTGCATGATCTGGTGGAAATTGACGCAGGCGATCACCCGATCACCGCCGAGGCCGACTGGGCCGCCGTGGCCGCCGCTGAGCAGACCGCGGCACAACGTCTGTTCGGCCTGCTGCCTGAGGATCAGGGGGCGGAATTCCTCGCGCTGTGGCAGGAGTTCGAAGCGGCGGAGACGCCGGACGCGCAATACGCCAAACAGGTCGATCATTGCCAGCCGATGTTCCAGACCGTGTATGGCGCAACGCCGCTGAACTGGCACCTCGACGTGGTGCGCCAGAACCTCGACGGAGGACGCGCCGCGGCGCTGAAGCACAGCTTTCCTCAAGCCTATCACCATGCGCAGGCCAAACTGGGCCGCGCCAGCGACATCGATTGCAGCCAGCTGACGACCCGGCTCGCATTCCTGAACGAAGCGGACAAGCTGAAGCAGATCACCCGCGCGTCGAAACTGGGTGATGGCTCGCGGCATGAAAACTCCGCCGAGCACAGCTGGCACATCATGCTTTACGCCTGGGTCCTGGCCGAAGACAGCACCGCCCCCGTCGACGTCGACCGGGTTCTGCAGATGCTTCTGCTGCACGACCTTGTCGAGATCGATGCCGGCGATGCGCCGATCCATGGCGTCCTTGATCCGCAGGAGCTTGCTGCAATCGCCGATAAGGAACAAGCTGCGGCCACCCGCCTGTTTGGCCTGCTGCCCGCGGACCAGGGCCGACCGCTCTACGAGATCTGGCAGGAATTCGAGGCAGCCGAAAGCCCGGACGCCGTGTTTGCAAAGTCGATCGACCGGGTGCAGCCCGTCCTGCTGAACCTGCTGAACGGCGGCGGGAGCTGGCTGGACTACGACGTCAGCCTCCCCCAGCTGGACGCGCGCGTCGGCGCGAAGATCCAGCGTGGCGCACCGCAGGTGTGGACCTACGTGCGATCCCGCGTCGAACCCTGGTTCCGAGAGGCTGGACGGTTGTAACTTCGATCCGGGCAGCCTCTCGCTGGCCGGATCCCCGCCCCGATGCAGAGAACTGTTTCAGGGGCACTCAACCAAAAGAAATCTCATCGCGCGGGCGAGAATGCGCCTGACGCGCAATTTCGCGTCTTTTCGACCTGCGGTGAATGCGCTAGGCGAAAATGGCAGGTCATCTCCTGTCGGCCTGCCAGAACGGAGGGATCCGATGCCAGTTCACTACATCTACCTGATCATTGCGGTCGCGGCAGAGACGATCGGCACCACCGCCCTGCAGGCCAGCCAGCAGTTTTCCCGCCTCGGGCCGTCGCTGATCGTTCTGGTGGCCTATGGGTTCTCCTTCTACATGATGGGGCTGACGCTGAAGTTCATGCCCGTGGGCGTGGTCTATGCAATCTGGTCCGGCCTTGGAATCCTGCTGATTGCGGTGATCGCTTACCTGGTCTTTGGCCAGAAACTGGACCTGCCCGCCGTGATCGGAATGACCCTGATCATGTCCGGAATCGTCATCATTCACCTGTTTTCCAAGACTTCAGGCCACTGATCGCCGATTGCTGGTGGTCCGGGGTAGTTTTCCTCTGGCCTTTGATCGGGGTTCGGGCTATGCGCGGCGCAACTTCCTTACAAAGGCGAACGTCATGGACCTGCGCAACATTGCGATCATTGCTCACGTCGACCACGGCAAAACCACCCTGGTTGACGAGCTGCTGAAACAATCCGGCGCTTTCCGCGAAAATCAGGCTGTGGCGGAACGCGCCATGGACAGCAACGATCTTGAGCGCGAACGCGGCATCACCATTTTTGCCAAGCCCACCTCGGTGGAGTGGAACGGCACCCGCATCAACATCGTCGACACCCCCGGCCACGCCGACTTTGGCGGCGAGGTTGAGCGGATCCTGTCGATGGTCGACGGCGTGGTGCTGCTGGTGGACGCCGCCGAAGGCCCGATGCCGCAGACCAAATTCGTGACCTCCAAGGCACTGGCCCTGGGCCTGCGCCCGATCGTGGTGCTGAACAAGGTCGACAAGCCCGACGCCGAGCCCGACCGTGCGCTGGACGAATGCTTTGACCTCTTTGCCTCGCTGGACGCGACCGAAGACCAGCTGGACTTCCCGCATATGTATGCCTCCGGCCGCAACGGCTGGGCCGACATGGAGCTGGACGGCCCCCGCAAGGATCTGCACGCGTTGTTCAACCTGATCGTGAACCACGTGCCCGAGCCCAAGCAGATCAAACGCCAGAACGAAGATTTCCGCATGCTCGCGACCACGCTGGGCAGCGACCCCTTCGTTGGCCGCCTGCTGACCGGTCGGGTCGAATCCGGCACCCTGAAGGTTGGCGCGACGGTTCAGGCCATCAGCCGCATCGGCCAGAAGATCGAGCAGTTCCGCGTCACCCGCATCCAGGCGTTCCGCGGCCTTGCACAACAGGACATCGAAGAAGCCCAGGCCGGTGACATCGTCTCGATCGCGGGCATGTCCAAGGCCACCGTGGCCGACACCATCTGCGCGCTTGCGGTGGAAGAGCCGCTGGACGCCCAGCCGATCGACCCGCCGACCATCACCGTGACCTTCGGCATCAACGACAGCCCGCTGGCGGGCCGCGATGGCAAGAAGGTACAATCCCGCGTCATCCGTGACCGTCTTCTGAAAGAAGCCGAAAGCAACGTCGCGATCAAGGTTGAAGACACCCCCGGCGGCGAAGCCTTCGAGGTCTCTGGCCGCGGCGAACTGCAGATGGGTGTGCTGATCGAAAACATGCGCCGCGAAGGGTTCGAGCTGTCGATCTCCCGCCCGCAGGTGATCATGAAGGAAATCGACGGCGTCCGCATGGAGCCGATCGAGGAAGCCACCATCGACGTCGATGACGAATACTCCGGCGCGGTGATCGAGAAGCTGACCGGCGCCCGCAAGGGCGACCTGGTGGAGATGAAACAGGCTGGCGCAGGCAAGACCCGCATCATCGCCCATGTTCCCTCTCGCGGGCTGATCGGCTACCACGGGGAGTTCCTGACCGACACTCGCGGTACCGGCGTGCTGAACCGCGTGTTCCACGGCTGGGCACCGCACAAGGGCCCGATCCCCGGTCGCCGTGCCGGTGTGCTGATCTCGATGGAGAACGGCCAGTCGGTCGCCTATGCGCTGTGGAACCTGGAAGAGCGTGGCAAGATGATGATCGGCCCCCAGGCGGACGTCTACACCGGCATGATCATCGGTGAGCACAGCCGGGACAACGACCTGGAAGTGAACCCGCTGAAAGGCAAGAAGCTGACCAACGTGCGTGCCTCCGGCAGCGATGACGCCGTGCGCCTGACGCCTCCGATGACATTGTCGCTTGAAGAAGCGATCGCCTATATCAACGACGACGAACTGGTCGAAGTGACGCCGAACAATATTCGCCTGCGCAAGCGGTACCTGGACCCGCATGAGCGCAAGCGGATGTCCAAGGCCGCGCAGTAAGCGTCCGAAATCAACAAGACCTTGCAGAAGGGGCGCCATGTGGCGCCCCTTTTCGCTTTCGCCCCCAGTGGCGCCACGGCGCACCGGGTCCGCAACCCGGTGCTGCCAAACGAAAAGGGCGCCCCATGGGGCGCCCGTTCCTAACGTTGCTTACCCGCCCCTTTGCGGGCGGCGGCAAAATTACTCGCTGGTTTCCACAACCATCAGCTCCCGCTCGGAGGCATCGCGCGCATGGCTCAACGCTTCCTGGTACTCAGGGCTGTTGTAGCACTCCACAGCGGCTTCGACGCTCGGAAACTTGGCCACGACATTGCGCGGGCGTTCCTTGCCTTCCAGCTGCACGAACTTTCCACCCCGGGCGATGAAGCTGCCGCCGTGCTTGGCGATTGCCGGGCCTGCCAGCTCGGCGTATTTGCCATACGCCTCGGCATCGGTGACGGTTACATGGGCAATCCAAAGTGCGGGCATCGCAGCCTCCATAGTTTCTGATCTTCCCGGCAGATTAGGGGTTTTGCCGGAAAGACCAAGCTTTTTTTGACCAAATGGTCAGGAAGCCAGCAGCGCCTCCGCTGCCTCGATCGCGGCCTGAGCGCCGGAGAAATCCTTGCCGCCGCCCTGGGCCATGTCGGGACGACCACCGCCGCCCTTGCCGCCCACCGCGGGCACCGCAGCCTTGAGCACGTCCACGGCCGAGATTTCACCGGTCAGATCATCGGTGACACCGGCCGCCACGGCGACCTTGCCGTCGTCCTCTGCGATCAGCAGGATGACGCCGGAGCCGAGGTTCTGCTTGTGCGCGTCGATCAGGCCACGCAGATCCTTGCCGGACACCCCCTGCAAGGCCTGCGCCAGGAACGTCTTGCCGTTGATTTCCTTGGCCTCTGCGCCGTTGCCGCCGGAACCGCCCCCCATGGCGATTTGCTGCTTGAGGTTAGAAATCTCGTTTTGCAGCGCCTTGCGTTCATCCATCAGGGCTTTCAACCGGTCCATGACATCCGCAGGCTGTGCCTTCAATGCCGCCGCAACCTCGGCCATACGGCCAGCCTCGCGTTCCAGATGCGCAAATGCCGCGGCCCCGGTCAGCGCCTCGATACGGCGCACACCGGCGGAGGACGCGCTGTCGCCCAGGATCACGAAGGTGCCGATGTCACCGGTCTGCTTCACATGGGTGCCGCCGCAGAGTTCGATCGAATAGGTTTCCCCATCGTGGCCCTTGCCAGTGGGCGAACGCCCCATGGAGACCACGCGAACCTCTTCACCGTATTTCTCGCCGAACAGCGCCTGCGCGCCCAACGCACGGGCATCATCCGGTGTCATGATCCGGGTCGAGACGGGCGTGTTCTGCCGAATGAATTCGTTCACTTCGGCGCCAACGCGGCTCAACTCTTCTGCGCTCAGCGCCTTGTTGTGGCTGAAATCGAACCGCAGCCGGTCCGCTGCGTTCAGCGAGCCCTTCTGCGCCACATGTTCGCCAAGCGCATTGCGCAGTGCTTCATGCAGCAGGTGGGTGGCCGAATGGTTGGCGCGGATCTGGCTGCGCCGGTCGTGGTCGACCTCCATTGTCGCCCCGGCCCCGACGGAAATCTCGCCTTCGGTCACTTCGGCGATATGCAGGAACAGGCCTTCGACCTTCTTGGTGTCGATGACACGCGCCGCGCCGCCGTCCACCGTCAGGGCGCCAGTGTCCCCGACCTGCCCGCCGCTTTCGCCGTAGAACGGGGTCTGGTTCAGGATGATCTGCACCGTGTCGCCCTTGCCCGCGGACTGCAGCTGCGCGCCATCCTTGACGATGGCAACAACCTGGCCCTCTGCATTCTCGGTCTCGTAGCCGAGGAAATCGGTCGGGCCAGCGGCATCCAGGATATCGAAGTAGACCTTTACGTCCGCGGCCTCGCCAAGACCGATCCCGCCAGCGCGGGATTGCTCCTTCTGCGCTTTCATCGCGGCATCGAAGCCTTCGGTGTCGACTTCGATCTCCTTGGCGCGCAGGGCGTCCTGGGTCAGGTCCAGCGGGAAGCCATAGGTGTCATAGAGTTTGAACGCGGTTTCGCCCGGCAGCACGTCGCCTTTGCCCAGATCGCTGGAGGCCTCGTCCAGCAGCTTCAGACCGCGGTCCAGCGTCTTGAGGAAACGGGTTTCCTCCTGCTCGAAGGTTTCCTCGATCAGCGCCTGGCCCTGGCTCAGCTCGGGGTAGGCGGCCCCCATCTTCTGCACCAGCGACGGCACCAGCTTGTGCATCACCGGGTCCGAAGCCCCCAGCAAGGACGCATGGCGCATCGCGCGGCGCATGATCCGGCGCAGCACGTACCCGCGCCCCTCGTTCGAGGGCAGCACACCCTCGGCAATCAGGAAGGAGCAGGAGCGCAGGTGATCGGCGATCACCCGGTGATGCACGTTCTGATCGCCGAAAGGATCGGTGTTGGTCACATTGGCCGACGCCTCGATCAACGACTTGAACAGGTCGGTCTCGTAGTTGTCGTGGGTGCCCTGCAGCAGCGCGGCGATCCGCTCCAGGCCCATGCCAGTGTCGATCGACTGCATGTCCAGATCCACCATCGAGCCGTCGGCAAAGCGCTCATTCTGCATGAACACGAGGTTCCAGATCTCGATGAAACGGTCGCCGTCTTCCTCAGGCGAGCCCGGAGGGCCACCCCAGATGTGATCGCCGTGGTCATAGAAGATCTCGGTGCAGGGGCCGCAGGGGCCGGTATCGCCCATCTGCCAGAAGTTGTCCGAGGTGGCGATGCGGATGATCCGGTCCTCGGGCACGCCCATCTTCTTCCAGATTTCAAAGGCCTCGTCATCGGTGTGATAGACGGTCGTGTACAGCCGATCCTTCGGGATATCGAATTCCTTGGTGATCAGTTCCCAGGCAAAGGGGATCGCCTCGTTCTTGAAGTAGTCACCAAAGGAGAAGTTGCCGAGCATCTCGAAAAACGTGTGGTGGCGCGCGGTATAGCCGACATTGTCGAGGTCGTTGTGCTTGCCGCCGGCACGGACGCATTTCTGCGAGGTGGTGGCACGTTTGTAGTCGCGGGTCTCTACCCCGGTGAAACAGTTCTTGAACTGCACCATGCCTGAGTTGGTGAACATCAGGGTGGGATCGTTGCGGGGCACCAGTGGGCTGGAGTCCACCACCTCGTGACCCTGTTTGGCGAAATAGTTCAGAAAGGTCGATCTGATGTCGTTGAGCGTCGGCATATGCGGGATCTCTTCGGCTTTGTCTAAGCGTTCCGGGCAGGTGTAGCGCCCTGCCCGCGCACTGTCCACATCGACCGTTCGGCACAGCCCATGAAAAAGGGCGCAGCCGTCGCTGCGCCCCGCAAATCCCGGGATTTGATCAGACTATCCGGCGTTCAGGCCTCGAGAATATCGTCGGCGTCATCCACGTCGGGCCGGTCGAACTCCAGACCATGAGCGGCGCGGATCTTGTCCTCGATGTCGTAGGCAATGGCCGGGTTCTCGCGCAGGAAGGTCTTGGCGTTTTCCCGCCCCTGGCCGATCCGCTCATCCCCGTAGGAGAACCAGGCACCGGACTTGTTGACGACACCGGCCGCCACGCCCAGGTCCAGCAATTCACCCATCTTGGAGATGCCTTCACCGTACATGATGTCGAATTCCACCTGCTTGAACGGCGGCGCCACCTTGTTCTTGACCACCTTGACGCGGGTGGAGTTGCCAACCACCTCGTCCCGGTCCTTGATCGAGCCGATGCGGCGGATGTCGAGACGCACCGAGGAGTAGAATTTCAGCGCGTTGCCGCCGGTGGTGGTTTCGGGCGAGCCGAACATGACGCCGATCTTCATGCGGATCTGGTTGATGAAGATCACCATGCATTTGGAACGGCTGATGGAGCCGGTCAGCTTGCGCATCGCCTGGCTCATCAGGCGGGCCTGCACGCCGACGTTGCTGTCGCCCATGTCGCCCTCAAGCTCGGATTTCGGCGTCAGCGCCGCAACCGAGTCGACGATCACCATGTTCACCGCGCCCGAGCGCACCAGCGTGTCGGTGATTTCCAGCGCCTGTTCACCGGTGTCGGGCTGCGAGATCAGCAGCTCGTCCAGGTCAACGCCCAGCTTGGCCGCATATTGCGGGTCCAGCGCGTGTTCCGCGTCGACGAAGGCACAGACGCCACCTTTTTTCTGCTGTTCTGCAATGCAATGCAGCGTCAGCGTGGTCTTGCCCGAGCTTTCCGGGCCGTAAATTTCGATGATCCGCCCCATCGGCAGACCGCCGATGCCAAGGGCAATGTCCAGCCCCAGAGAGCCGGTTGAACTGGCCTCGATCTCCTGCATGGCACTGCCGTCGCCGAGCTTCATGATCGAGCCCTTGCCAAACTGCCGCTCGATCTGGGCAAGCGCGCTGTCCAGCGCCTTCTGCTTGTCACCGCTTACTTTGTTCTTCATGGTCAAAAGATCCGCCATAGTCCCTTGTCCCTTTCTATGTGTCACACACCGGGGCGCGCGGCAATCACTGCTTTGTTCACCTCTTGTTCCTTATCGGATCAAAACGGGAACATTGCAACAGAAAACTGCTGTACCCACTGCGCGGGCAAGATGTTAAGGAAGTATTTACGATAATCGGGCGCCACCAGTTTTTACCGGACGGTTTATGAAATGATGATATTTTACAAGGAACGGCTGGCGTTGTTGTCAGTCCCCAAGACCGGCACCACCGCCCTGCAGGAGGCATTGCGCGACCGGGCCGATCTGATCATTTCCGACCCGCCGCAGCTCAAACATGCGCCGCTTTACCGCTACAACCGCTGGATTCGGCCCATGTTCGACAAGGTCTGCGGCGCGGAGCTGGAGGTGGTCGCCGTGATGCGTGAACCGATCAGCTGGCTTGGCAGCTGGTTCCGCTATCGCCAGCGCCCGGCGCTGGACGGGCATGCCAACTCCACCCGCGACCTCACTTTCGACGCCTTCGTGAAGGCCTACTGCAAGGGCAAGCCGCCCGCCTACGCCAACGTCGGCAGCCAGGCGAAGTTTCTGGAAGCCCAGCCAAATGGCTGCAAGGTCGACCACCTGTTCCGCTACGAGGACACGGATGCGCTGCGACTGTTCCTGGAGCATCGCCTGGACACCGACATCCGGCTCGAACGGCGCAATGTCAGCCCGCAGGCGGCGCTGACCCTCACGCCGGAAGCAGA
This sequence comes from Leisingera sp. XS_AS12, assembly GCF_041224635.1. Lineage (NCBI taxonomy): Bacteria > Pseudomonadati > Pseudomonadota > Alphaproteobacteria > Rhodobacterales > Roseobacteraceae > Leisingera > Leisingera sp. XS_AS12. The sequence goes on along the minus strand of NZ_JBGFGM010000126.1, from coordinate 150,663 downwards.
GGCGCATCTGCGACGCAAACGAGCGGCGGAGTTCGACCTCTATGAAAGCATCCCGGCCGCGAACCAGCCGGTGCAATCCGCCTAGACCGACAAGGCGCAGTCAGGCGACGCGGTCACCACTCAGTGCAACTGAGCGTGAACAGTTTCCGTCAACTGATTGAGCGAGAAGGGTTTTGGCAGGAAGACCGAGTTCGGCACTTCGGGGTCGGCTTCGCCGAAGGCGCCCTCGGCATAGCCGGACACGAAAACCACGCGTGTGTCGGGGCGCTCTTTCAGCGCCTGTCGCACCCAGCTGGGTCCGTCCATCCCGGGCATCACCACATCGGTGACAAACACATCCACCGTCAGCCCCGGATCCTCCAGCGTGCGCAGCGCGTCCTCGGCGGATTCGGCCTCGAGAACGGTGTACCCCCGCATCCGCAGCGCACGGGATGCAAAGGCGCGCACCGGCGCTTCATCTTCCACCAGCAGCACCACGCCCTCGCCGTGCTGCGCATTGCCGCCGCGCTCGGTCACATCTGCTGGCGCTTCCGCGGCCTTGGGCTCGGCCTGCGGTTTGTAGACCGGGAAGAACAGCGTGAACTGGGTGCCTTGCCCTTGCACGGAATCCACGAAGATGTAACCGCCCGTCTGCTTGATGATGCCGTAGGCGGTGGACAGGCCAAGACCCGTGCCCTCACCGGTGCGCTTGGTGGTGTAGAACGGCTCAAACACCTTTTGCAGCTTGTCCGGCGCGATGCCGACGCCCTCGTCCGAGACCTTGACGGTGACCCAGTCGCCGGCCGGAACCGTGGCGCGGTTGCGCTCGAGAGGTTTGTCGAGCGACAGGACCTCGGTTTCGACACGGATTTCGCCCCCTTGCGGCATCGCATCGCGGGCATTCACCACCAGGTTCATCAGCACCTGTTCGAGCTGGCGTTTATCAGCGCGGATCGATTTCATCACCGGGTCATGGCTCAGCGTCAGGGTGACCTTCTCGCCGACCAGACGGTTCAGCAGATGGGTGAGATCCGACAGGGTATCGCGTACATCCAGCGTTTCCGGCTGCAGTGTCTGTTTGCGTGAAAAGGCCAGAAGCTGGCTCACCAGCGAGGCAGCCCGGTTGGCGTTTTCATGGATCTGGATCAGGTCGCCGTAATCCTGGTCGCCCTGGTCGTGACGCAGCAGCAGCAGGTCGCAATGGCCTGAAATCGCGGTCAGAAGGTTGTTGAAATCATGCGCAACACCGCCCGCCAGCTGACCGATTGCCTGCATCTTCTGGCTTTGGACAAATTGCGCCTCGAGCGTCTTCAGCTCAGTCGCATCGTTCAGCACCGCGATCAGGACGGGCTCGCCCTCTTCCACCGTGCGGGTCAGGGTGACCTGGACAAACACCTCCTTGTCGCCACGCGACAGGCGCAGAAACTCGGACTTGTTCGGCGCCAGACCGTCGGCCGTATCGCGCAGCCAGTCCGACATCGGCCGTCCCAGGCCCTCCATCAACTGGCCCAGTTTCAGGTTGGCACAGCTGCTGACACCCAACAGGCGCAGGGCCATCCGGTTCGCGCTCAGAATCTCGCCGCTCGCCGCCACCTTCAGGAAGGGAACCGGCAACGCCTCCAGACCGGCCTGGCTGGAGTTGAGGCCGCTTTCATCGACTTCCATCAGGAACAGCTCGCTGCGACCCTGGGTGCGGTTCTTCTCGCTGACCAAAACGGAAACCGGCCCGTTCTTGGTGCTGAGCGTGTTGATCTGCCCCGGCAGGATCGGAAGCGACGGAAACAGGCGGTCCGTCGATTTCACGCGCTCGCCGATCAGGGTGCGCGCGGCTTCGTTCATGAACAGCACCGCCCCGGTGCGGCCCACCGTGATCATCGGCACCGGCATTGCATCGGCACCACGCCCGCTGCTGCTGCGCTCCTGAATATCCTCAACCCGCCACAGGAAGCTGCCGCCGGTCATCTGGTGCACGGCCAGCCGCACATGCCCGCGTCGCGTGACGATATCCTCGCGCGCGGCGCCATCCACACGTGCCCGGCTTTGCAGCCGGTAGAGCACCGCGGAAGGGTTCGCCAAAACCGAGCGCAACGTTCCCGCCAGCGTGTCGCGGGTGGCATCCTGAAACCGCTTCACGGCGGCACCGTTGCAAGCGTGGATCACACCGTCGTCATCGGTGACGAAACTGGGAGTCGCGTCTTTCTCGATAAAGCCCGTCAGTAACTCAGCAGCCATCGCGCGCGCATTCAGCCGCAGCCGTGTCTGCACCATCATCAGCACCGCCACGGCAATCAGCGTCAGCCCGACCATGATGAATCCGCGCCCGATCCATTCCGGCAGAGGCAACAACCAGGGGCTGGCGATCAACATCACCGCGAGCAGAACGGTCGCTGCAAGCCGGGCGTGCTCGGGCGCGTGAACGCGCAGTTCCGGAACGGAGGTTTCTTGGCGACCGGGCATTAGGACTCCGCTACTTTTGCTGAGATGCCGCCATAACGCGGCGGTTCAGGTTAAAACCACGTTAAGAATACCAAAACTTTTCCAGCTGGAACCCTAGCAATCGCCAGTCTGGCGCGTCAACACGGCAACATGGAAACCATCGGTCCCGTCCTGCACCTTCCAGCTGTGCTCGCAGACCAGTTTCCACCCGGCATTTTCCTGAAGAAACCGTTGAACTTGCTCGGTATTTTCCCCGCGCAGCATCGAGCAGGTCGCATAGGCCAGATAGCCGCCCGGCGCGGTCAGCCGCGCGGCCTCACGCAGGATGCTGGCCTGCACTTGATACAGGTCTTGCAACCGCTCAGCCGTCAATCGCCATTTACCTTCGGGCGCGCGACGCCAGGAGCCGGACCCGGAACAGGGCACATCGCACAGCACCAGATCGAACGGGCCAGCGCTGTCGAGAGCTTCGGTCGCAAGACAGCTCACCTCTGCGCCCGCCCGTGCAGCCCGCTGCGGCAGATCCTTCATCCGCCTGGGGTCGGCATCATGGGCAAACAGGTCAATGTCGGCCTGTGCGGCCATGGCCAAGGCCTTGCCGCCACCACCCGCACAATAGTCCAGAACCTTCATGCCGTCGCTCAGCGGTAATTGTTCGACCACCGCCTGGCTGGCCGCATCCTGCAGTTCGACCAATCCGCTCTGATAGGCCTCGGCGTTGCGCAACCGGCGCGCGCCCTCGACCACTTCGAGCGCCATCCGTGCAGCGGGGTGCTCTGTGGCCTCGATACCATCCGCCCGCAGACGCTCCAGCGCTTCCGCCACGGTACCCCGACGCGGGTTCACGCGCAGGTGCACCGGCGCGCGGGAGCGCAGCGCCCGGGCCGCGTCGGCGGCCCCTGCCCCAAGGCTGGCGCGAAACTCCGGCCACAGCCAGTCGGGAATATCAAGCGCTTCGGCGCTGTCGGCCTCCAGCGGTGCAGGCAATTGCCGCTCCTCGGCCGTCAGCGCTGCGGGAGCGTGCCCGACCCCGGTAAAAACGGTATCGGGGTCAGTGCCCGCCTCGCGCAAAGCGCCCAGGATCAGGCCGCGCCCACTGCGGGAGCCGCCAAGAGCAGCATGCGAGCGCAGGCAGCGCAGGGCGGTGAACACGTGATCGCGAACCGCCGCGCGGTCCTTGGAACCGGCAAAACGGCTGCGCCGCCCCCAGGAGGTCAGCGCCTTTTCCGCCGCTTCCCCGGCCAACACCTGGTCGAGGATCTCAATGGCCGCCTGCAGGCGGGCGGCGGGGGTCATGCCCCTGCCCCTTGGTCACATGCGGCCATCATCGTCTCAGCCCACCCGGTAGTTCGGGGCTTCGCGGGTGATCTGCACGTCATGCACGTGGCTTTCCTTGAGGCCGGCGCCGGTGATGCGGACAAAGTTGCAGTTCTTGCGCATCTCGTCGACGGTGGCGCAGCCGGTGTAGCCCATTGCCGCGCGCAGGCCGCCCACCAGCTGATGCACAACCGCACCAGCGCCGCCCTTGTAGGGCACCTGGCCTTCGATCCCCTCGGGCACCAGCTTGTCGCTGGCAGCATCCTTCTGGAAATACCGGTCGGCAGAACCGCGCGCCATAGCGCCCATCGAGCCCATGCCGCGGTAGGATTTGAACGAGCGACCCTGGTACAGGATCACCTCGCCCGGCGATTCATCGGTACCCGCGATCATCGAGCCGACCATCGCGCAGGATGCGCCCGCCGCGATCGCCTTGGCAAAATCGCCCGAGAACTTGATGCCGCCATCCGCAATCACCGGTACGTCGCCCGCCGCGCCCGCGCAATCCATGATCGCGGTCAGCTGCGGCACGCCCACGCCCGCCACCATGCGGGTGGTGCAGATGGAGCCCGGGCCAATGCCGACCTTGACCGCATCGGCCCCCGCGTCGATCAGCGCGCGGGTGGCTTCGGCAGTGGCCACATTGCCCGCGATCACCTGGATATCACCGTATTTCGCCTTGATCCGCTTGACCGCGTCGATCACCCCGGCCGAATGACCATGGGCGGTATCCACCACGACGACGTCGACGCCCGCATCGATCAACGCTTCGGAGCGTTCGAAACCGCTGTCGCCAACGGAGGTCGCCGCAGCGACCCGCAGACGGCCCAGTTCATCCTTGCAGGCGGTGGGGTTCAGAACCGCCTGTTCGGTGTCCTTCAGGGTCAGCAGGCCGGTCAGCTTGCCATCCTTGTCGGTAACCAGCAGCTTTTCGATCCGGCGCGCCTTCATCAGGGACTTGGCTTCTTCCAGGTCCGCGGGCTCATGCAGCAGCGCCAGGTTGTCGGAGGTCATCATCACCGAGACCGGCGTGCTGTCATCCGAGGCAAACCGCATGTCGCGATTGGTGACGATGCCGACCACGCGGCCAGCCCCATCCACCACCGGGAAGCCGGTGACCCGGTAGCGTTCCTGCAGCGCCTTGGCGTCGGCCAGGGTCTGATCGGCGGTCAGGGTAATGGGGTTGTAGACGATGCCGGAGACAAAGCGCTTCACCCGGCGGACTTCCTGCGCCTGCTCTTCCACGTTCAAGTTCTTGTGGATCACGCCCATGCCACCCGCCTGCGCCATGGCAATCGCCATGCGAGCCTCTGTCACCGTGTCCATCGCAGAGCTGAGCAGCGGGATGTTCAGCGACACCGACTGCGTCACCCGCGTGCGCGTATCAGCCGTATTCGGCAACACGCTGGACGCGCCCGGAACCAGAAGAACATCATCAAAGGTGAGAGCCTCACGAATCTGCATTTGTCATCCCCATGCATAACCCCGTTTGGCGGTGACCCTATGGCACAGAACTGGACGATGGGAAAGAGGCCCGGGGCAGAAATCCTGCGCTGCAGCATCGCACACGCCCCGCAACGGCATGCCCGCCGGGCCGATTTTCCGTTAAACCCGTGCTGAAACCTGCAAAAATGCCGCCCGCAGACCTGAAAATGCCGCGCCATGCCTTTCGCCCGCCGCAAAAGCCCATATGCTCCGCCGAAACTGCGGAAGTGAGAAGGCCACCGGCATGACTGACGAACCCCTCGTTGTGTTTACCCCCTCCGGCAAGCGCGGACGTTTTCCCGTAGGTACGCCGATCCTGACGGCGGCGCGTCAGCTTGGCGTCGACCTGGATTCTGTCTGCGGCGGCCGCGGCATCTGCTCGAAATGCCAGATCACGCCATCCTACGGTGAATTCCCCAAACACGGCGTCACCGTGGCAGAGGGCGCGCTGAGCGAGTGGAACAAGGTCGAACAGCGTTACAAGGACAAGCGCGGGCTGATCGATGGTCGCCGCCTGGGCTGCCAGGCCACGGTGCAGGGCGACGTCGTGATCGACGTGCCGCCGGAAAGCCAGGTCCACCGGCAGGTTGTGCGCAAACGCGCCGAGGCCCGGGACATCGTGATGAACCCCTCCACCCGGCTGTTTTACGTCGAGGTCGAAGAACCCGACATGCACAAACCCACCGGAGACATGGAGCGGCTGATCGAGGCCTTGGAAACCCAGTGGCAGCTGAAGGGTGTCAAGACCGACCTGCACATCCTGAGCGTCCTGCAACCGGCGCTGCGCAAGGGCGACTGGAAAGTCACCGTCGCCGTCCACCTCGGCGACGAGAGCCACCCGCCCAAGATCATGCACATCTGGCCGGGCTACTATGAAGGCACGGTTTACGGGCTGGCGGTCGACCTCGGCTCCACCACCATCGCCGCACATCTGTGCGATCTGAAAACCGGCGAGGTCGTCGCCTCCTCGGGCATCATGAACCCGCAGATCCGCTTTGGCGAAGACCTGATGAGCCGGGTGTCCTATTCGATGATGAACAAGGGCGGCGACCAGGAGATGACCCGCGCGGTGCGCGAGGGCATGAACGCGCTGTTCACCCAGATCGCTTCGGAGGCCGGGATCGACAAGGCGCTGATCGTCGATGCCGTCTTCGTCTGCAACCCGGTGATGCACCATCTGTTCCTTGGCATCGACCCGTTCGAACTTGGTCAGGCGCCCTTTGCGCTGGCGACCTCCAACGCGCTGGCCTTGCGCGCGAACGAGCTGGATCTGAACATCCACCCGGCTGCCCGTGTCTACCTGCTGCCCTGCATCGCCGGCCACGTCGGCGCCGATGCCGCGGCGGTCGCGCTGTCGGAAGCGCCGGACAAGTCCGAGGACCTGGTTCTGGTGGTCGACGTCGGCACCAACGCCGAGATCCTGCTCGGCAACAAGGAAAAGGTACTGGCCTGCTCCTCCCCCACCGGCCCGGCGTTCGAGGGCGCGCAGATCTCCAGCGGCCAGCGCGCCGCCCCCGGCGCCATCGAGCGGGTTGAAATCAACCCGGAGACCAAGGAGCCGCGCTTCCGCGTCATCGGTTCCGACGTCTGGTCGGACGAGGACGGATTTGCCGAATCCATCGCCACCACCGGCATCACCGGCATCTGCGGCTCCGGCATCATCGAAGCAATCGCCGAGATGCGGCTGGCGGGCGTGCTGGACGCCTCCGGTCTCATCGGCTCGGCCGAACAGACCGGCACCAGCCGCTGCATTCAGGACGGGCGCACCAATGCCTACCTGCTGTGGGACGGATCTGCCGATGGCGGGCCGACCATCACCGTCACCAACCCCGACATCCGCGCGATCCAGATGGCCAAGGCGGCGCTCTACTCCGGCGCGCGGCTGCTGATGGACAAGTTCGGCGTCGACAAGGTCGACCGGGTGGTGCTGGCCGGCGCGTTCGGTGCGCATATCTCGGCCAAGCACGCGATGGTGCTGGGCATGATACCCGATTGCGAGCTGAACAAGGTGACGTCTGCGGGCAACGCGGCCGGCACCGGCGCCCGGATCGCGCTGCTGAACACCGATGCGCGCGCCGAGATCGAAGAAACCGTGCGCCGCATCGAGAAGATCGAGACCGCGGTGGAGCCGCGCTTCCAGGAGCATTTCGTCAACGCCTCGGCGATCCCGAACTCGGCTGAACCCTTCCCGATCCTGGAAACCGTGGTGACCCTGCCGCAGGTCAACTTCAACACCGGTGGCGGCGAGAGCGGTGCCGCGAGCGGTGGCCGCCGAAGACGCCGCCGCGGCTAAGACCAAACCTGTGGAAAACAGCAGCGTCGCCCTTGACCTCATTGGCGGCGCAGCATAATTCTTCGTTCCACAGGCGGGTATGATGTAATGGTAGCCTGTCAGCTTCCCAAGCTGAACGCGCGGGTTCGATTCCCGCTACCCGCTCCAGTTTCCTTTCTTCTCTGCACCGCCTAAGCATCAGGCAGGCCGCCGTGATGGCACGGATCCCGTAGGCCTAGTACCGCGGCGTCGCACCAAAACACACCGAATGTGCTAGACTGCCCGCGTGCACCCGATGGTCGGGTCACGTGGTTGAGAGGGTATTGGTATGGCACAGTTTGGTTCGATCAGCGCGTTTGTCTGCATCCTGGCGGCAGGCAACGCCCTTGCTGGAACGACCTGGGACCAGGGCGGACAAGGCACGGGCACCTCAAGCAGCACGGTGACGCAAATCGCCGACAATCACATGGTGATGCAGGTCAGCAGTACTTACGAAAAAGTCGACATGGAAAGCCCCGACCACCCGATGAACGGCGCATCAGGCCCCTGCTTTGGCGCGGTTGAGGTCTCCGCAGGCGCCGCCTCGGGTGGCGGCATCTGCGCTTTCAAGGACAAGGCTGGCGACAGCGTCGTCTTACACTGGGACGCCGAGGCCATGGAGGCAACCGGCGCCCTCACCGGCAGCTGGACAATCAGCGGCGGCACCGGCCCCTGGGCCGAGGCCAGTGGCGGAGGTCGCTTTTCGTCGCTGACGGATCCCGCGAGCGGAAATTTCGTCAATACGATCACCGGCAACCTTACGATGCCTTGACCAAGGAGGTCCGCAGTCGTTTTTGCGGCCAGCTGGCAGCCCGAGGCCGCGCTGACGATAGCTGTGAGGTCACGTCTCAGGGCGCCCAGTGCACCCGTGCCTCGGAGAGCACGGCCTGAATAGGCGCTTCCTCCGGCGGCAGGGTCATCGCGCGCTCCAGGGCTGCGCGTTTCGCGTCGCCGAAGATCACGAGATGCTTGGCAATCGCCGCATCCAGAACCCGTGCGGTCAGGCTGATACGGGCTTCGGGCTGGCTGTCCGGGCGCATCACGGCAAAGGCAGGCGCATCGGCCGCCAGCGCCTCCTCCAGCCCGTCTGCACCGGGAAACAGCGAGGCCGTGTGCATGTCTTCCCCCATGCCCAACAAGACCACCGACAGGGGCAATTTATCCTGCAGTTGCCGCTCCAGCTCGACTGCGGCCGCGGCGGGGTCCTGGCCGGGCAGGTAGAAAGGCATGAACTGCGCCGCCGCAGCGCGGTTCTGCAGCAGCCGCGCCCGGATCATCGCCGCGTTGGAGCGCGGATTGTCCTCTGCCACCCAACGTTCATCAGTGGCCATGACCTGCACCCGCGCCCAATCGATGTCCGCGGCACAGAGGTCATCGAAAATCGGCGCCGGCGTGGTGCCGCCTGCAACCGCCAGCGACACCAGATCATTGTGCAAAAGGTGGGTCTTCAGATCGCCCGCCATTTCATTGGCGACCTCGATCGCCAACATGTCTCGATCAGCGTATTCGTTGAATTTCATGGGTTTATTCCCCTCCACTCACGCCCATCGCGGCGCATTAACAAATCAGCGTCACCGGGTCCGGTGCTGCCGCTGTCATATGGTTTCGGCACGTCGCCGCGGGCTTCCCACCCCGCGATGATGGGGTCGGTCCAGGCCCAGGCCGCTTCGACCTCGTCACCACGCATGAACAGCGTCTGGTCGCCGCGCACAACGTCCATGATCAGCCGTTCATAGGCATCCGGCGGAGTGCCCCCCTCCTCGCCCAGGGCCTCGGCAAAGCTCATGTCCAGGGGCACGTCAATCAGGCGCATGCCACCCTGCCCCGGCTCCTTGATGGTCACGCTCAAGGTGATGCCCTCGTTGGGCTGGAGCCGGATCTTCAGATGGTTTGCGTGGCGTCCGGCTTCTGCACCAAAGATGGAATGCGGCGCATCCTTGAACATGACGTTGATCACCGAAGACCGTGCGACCAGCCGCTTGCCGGTGCGCAGATAAAACGGCGTGCCCGCCCAGCGCCAGTTGCTGATATGGGCCTTCAACGCCACGTAGCTCTCGGTGCGGCTGCGCGGATTGCCGACCGTATCACGGTAGGACGGATGCGCCTGCGCGCCCCCCTCAGCCGCCTGCCGCGCCTGATATTGACCGCGCACGATGTGATGCGGCTCGACCGGGTCCAACGCCCGGATCACCTTGAGCTTTTCGTCCCGCACGGCATCCGGGTCGAACTTGGCCGGAGGCTCCATCGCGATCAGGCACAAAAGTTGCATCAGGTGGTTCTGCATCATATCGCGCATGGCACCCGAGCGTTCGTAATAGTCTTCCCGCCCCTCGATGCCGACGGTTTCGGCCACGGTGATCTGGATGTGGTCCACATACTGGCTGTTCCACAGCGGCTCGAACAGCATATTGCCGAACCGCACCGCCATCAGGTTTTGCACCGTTTCCTTGCCCAGGTAGTGATCGATGCGATAGATCTGCCCCTCGTCGAAATGACTGGCCAGTGTACGGTTGAGCGCCTTGGCCGTCTGGAGGTCGCGGCCAAAAGGCTTCTCGACCACGATGCGGGTATCGCCATTGGTCAAGCCATGACTGTGCAAGCGCTCCGCCAGCGGTGCAAACAGGGCCGGTCCGACCGAGAAGTAGAACAGACGAACCGGCACCTCCGCGCTCGGCCGCAGTTGCGCGGCAAGCTCTTCCCAGCCTTGGGTGCCCATTCCGTCAAGCGCCACGTAGCTGACGCGCGACAGGAAACTGGTCAGCTCTGCATCATCGACGCCGCGCGGGCCACAGTGCTCGCGCAGGGCCGTCGCCACGATGTTGCGATAATCGGCACAACTCAGCCCTGCCCGCGCGGCACCTATGATCCATTCCGATCCCGGCAACTGTCCGGCACAGTGGCGCCGGAAAAGCGCAGGCAGGATCTTGCGCTGCGCCAGATCCCCCGTACCGCCAAAGATCACCAGGTCGAAGGGGGCGACCGGTATGATACGCGAAACCATCGTTGCTCTTCCCGCTTGTTGCTCGCCCTGACTGGCGTGGCCCAGGCACACTGACGCTCACATCCGTGTCATGTAAAGGTCCGGCGGCTTTCAATTCCCGCATAGTATAAGGTAGCTTGCGCGGAAGGGAACTGCTGCAAAGGATATCCGCATGAAAGATCTGCAAAAACCCGCTGCAAACACGGGCAAGTTCCAGGACCCTTATATTACCGCAGACGGGCAACCCCGGGCATCGGTCCCCCTCAGCAATCCGCAGACCCTGTGGTTCAACACCGGTACACTCTGCAACATCGAGTGCGACAACTGCTATATCCTCAGCTCCCCGACAAACGACGCGCTCGTGTATCTGACCGCCGCCGAGGTCGAAGACTATCTCGACCAGCTGGAGGCACGTGGCTGGCCGGTGCAGGAAATCGGCTTTACCGGCGGCGAACCCTTCATGAACCCGCAGATGATCGCCATGGCGCGCGCGGCATTGGAGCGCGGCTACAAGGTCCTGATCCTGACCAACGCCATGCGGCCCATGATGCGCAAATCGGTGCGAGCGGGGCTGCTGAACCTGCAGCAGGCTTTTGCCGACCAGTTGACCCTGCGCATCTCGGTCGACCACCACAGCAAGGCCCTGCACGACAAGGAACGCGGCGCAGGCAGTTTCGCCAAGACCCTCGAAGGCATGCAGTGGCTGCGTGACAACGGCTTTTCAATGGCGGTTGCAGGCCGCACGGTCTGGGGGGAGAGCGAAAGTGACGCGCGGGCGGGCTACGACGCGCTCTACCGCGCCCATGGTTTTGCAATCGACGCCTTCGATCCCGGCCAGACCGTGCTGTTCCCGGAAATGGACGAAACCGTTGAAGTGCCGGAAATCACAACCGCTTGCTGGAACATCCTGAACAAGTCACCGGACAGCGTCATGTGCGCGTCCTCGCGAATGGTGGTGAAGCGCCGGGGGGCTGAACGCCCGGCCGTGCTGGCCTGCACCTTGCTGCCATATGCGGAGGAATTCGAGATGGGCAGCACCCTGGCCGACGCCGAGCGGGCGGTACAGCTGAACCACCCGCATTGTGCCAAATTCTGCGTATTGGGCGGCGCAAACTGTTCCGCCTAAGCTGCCCCCCGCCCGGGCAGGAGGCCCGAGCAGGAGGTTCAGTCATCCGGACGTAACGTCTGCCGGGATCAGGCGAAAAACGCCCACTCGCCGACCGAGAAGTTGTCGGCGGTGAGGGTGACGTCATTGCTGAATTCAACCAGCACATTGTCGCCGTAGTAGAGCTTGTCCGCGTCATTATCCATGAACAGGCGATCCTCTTCCGCATCCTGCCACTCCTGACGGTCAAAGGTCACGGTCGCATCGCGGGGCAGCAGCTCCCTGGCTTCCTGCTGGTCGAACACGAAGACATCCTTGTCGGCGTCAAAGTCCCGGACAACCGCGACGGTGGAATAGGCATCCAGTTCAACGAACAAGCGATCCCGACCGCCGCCCGTCTTGATCGTATCGGGCGCGTTGGCAAAGCTTCCCGTCAGAACATAGATGTCATCGCTTCCAGCGCCCGCGGACACGAACTCGCTGTGCATCCCTTCCAGGACGATGGTATCCTTGCCGCGGCCGGTGCGGATATCCACATCCAGGTCCTGCGCATGGCTCACCGTCGAGCCGTGGATCACCACCGTGTCATTGCCATTTCCGGTATTGACGCGAACGTCGGCAGACACCGCCCAGCGGGCGCTGAAATCGAAGTAGTCATGCCCGCTGCCCGTTGCGACATTCAATTGCCCGATGCTGCTGTAGGCCTTGTAGATAACCGCATCATTGCCCTTCAGGGTGCTTATGTCGATCTCTGCTCCCGAGCAGTTCTGATACTGCGCGATCTCCAGCGTATCATCCTGAGTGCCAGCGACGATTGCGAAGGTGCCACCGTTGAAAGCGGGCATGGCCGAGCTGTAGTTGCCAAGGGAGATATCGTAGTCCCAATGCTCCACAGACCTTACGCTGGTTTCGATCAGGCTCAGCTCCAGTCCGCCCTGATCGACCGCATTGATCACAATGTCGGATGCGACGGTGTCATAGCCCCGGCCACCATCAAAACTGATCTGCCGGTAGTCGCTGTAATGCGCGACATATCCCTCTTCCCTGGTGAAATCGAAGTGCAGCGTTTCGAGGGTGTCATCCCCGCTGCCACCAAAGAACCGGTCGGACTGGTCGGGGCCGAAAACCCGGTCGGGATCATTCTGGTCGAAATCGTGATGAAAGATCTCGAAGACATCATCCCCGCCGCGGCCATAAAAGCTCTCGCGGATTTCGGTGGTCGCCTTAAACCGGTTGTCAATATCTGTGCCGTAAACGCGTGTACGCATGAGAATTTGCCTTGCCTCAATTCTTTACCATCGGCACCGGCAGGCATTGCACCAAGGGGGCACAACCTGAACACCTGCCGAAACCTGTGGTCGCGACCCTATTGCGCGAGTCGGAACGCGGCAATTGAAAAACAACGCAAATTCGTCCTGATCCCATCGATCAGCGCAGTGCGGCGTCTCGCAAGATGTGGTCAGTGGATCGGGAATTCTCCCACCACGTTTCGCCATTCATTGGGACCGATCATCTTGCGATGGCTGAACCGTACTGAATGCAAGGGGCCGTCGATCTCGCGTTGCCAGAACTCGATGAATTCGAACAGGCGTGGATGATCGGGCAAAAGGTCGTATTGCTGCCACACGAAGGTGTTCAGCACATGGGTGTAATCCGGCATGTGGTAGGTCAGCTCCGCCGTGGTCAGCCCATATCCCTTCAGCATCAGTTCAGTTTCGGTTGTCTCCATAATTGTCCTCCAATTTTATCCCCCTTCCCATGATGCTAGGAGGCAATTGGTTAATTTCTGTTAAAACCTGCATCATACCGTAAAATCGGTCTCGCCTGCGGACCGCCGGGCTGTGTGCTTGCGCCTCATATGCGGTATCTGATAAGGTGCTAACACAAGATATAGAGCCAGAAGAAAGAGCGGGCAGCCAACGTGAGCGATACGCCGGAAACTCCTGAAAATATGGATGAAAACCTGCCGGAACGGCCAGTCTATGACGGTCCCACGGTCTCCATCGAGTCCGAGATGCGCAACTCGTATCTCGATTACGCGATGTCGGTCATCGTCAGCCGCGCGATCCCGGATCTGCGCGACGGGCTGAAACCGGTGCACCGGCGCATTCTCTATGCAATGCATGAGTCCGGCAACACCCACGACAAGCCTTACCGGAAGTCGGCCCGCCCCGTCGGCGACGTGATGGGTAAATACCACCCGCACGGCGACAGCGCGATCTATGACGCGCTGGTGCGGATGGCGCAGGACTTCTCGATGTCGCTGCCCCTGCTGGACGGCCAGGGCAACTTCGGCTCGATGGACGGCGACAACCCGGCGGCCATGCGTTACACCGAGGTGCGCATGGACAAGCCCGCTGCGGCAATCCTGGCGGACATCGAAAAAGAAACCGTCGATTTCCAGGACAACTACGACGGCAAGGACCGGGAACCCACGGTTCTGCCCGCGCGGTTCCCGAACATGCTGGTCAACGGCGCCGGCGGTATCGCCGTTGGCATGGCCACCAACATCCCGCCGCACAACCTGGGCGAAGTGGTTGATGCCACGCTGGCGCTGATCGAAGACCCGGACCTGACCAGCGAACAGCTGATCGACTACATCCCCGGCCCGGACTTTCCGACCGGCGGCGTGATGCTGGGTCGCTCGGGCGCGCGCAAGGCATACCTCGAGGGTCGCGGCAGCGTCATCATCCGCGCCAAGACCCGCGTGGAGGAAATCCGCAAGGACCGCTACGCCATCGTCGTGGACGAGATCCCCTATCAGGTGAACAAGGCCGCGATGATCGAGAAGATCGCCGAGCAGGTCCGCGAGAAGAAGATCGAAGGCGTCGCCCACGTACAGGACGAATCCGACCGCAACGGCGTGCGGGTCGTGGTCGAGCTGAAGCGCGATGCAACGCCCGAAGTGGTGCTGAACCAGCTCTATCGCTTCACCCCGATGCAGACCTCATTTGGCTGCAACATGCTGGCCCTGAATGGCGGCCGCCCCGAGCAGCTGACCCTGCGCAAGTTCCTGACCTCCTTCATCGAGTTCCGCGAGGACGTCGTTGCCCGCCGCACCGCTTACGAGCTGCGCAAGGCGCGCGAGCGCAGTCACATCCTGTGTGGTCTGGCCGTCGCGGTCTCCAACGTCGACGAGGTGGTCGCCACCATCCGGGCCTCGGCCGATGCCGCCGAAGCACGTGAAAAACTGATGACACGACGCTGGCCGGCCGCCGAGATCGCGGACTACATCCGCCTGATCGACGATCCGACCCACACGATGAACGACGACGGGACCTACAACCTGTCCGAAACCCAGGCCCGCGCCATCCTCGAGCTGCGTCTGCAGCGCCTGACCCAGATCGGCGTCAAGGAAGTTACCGACGAGCTGGAAGAACTGGCGCGCAAGATCAAGGAATACCTGGAAATCCTGTCCTCGCGTGAGCGCATCATGGGCATCATCGCGGACGAGCTGCGCGAGGTGCGCGACAACTTCGCCGTGCCGCGCCGCACCGAGATCGTCGACTGGTCCGGCGACATGGAGGACGAGGACCTGATCGAGCGCGAGGACATGGTGGTGACCGTGACCTCCGGCGGCTACATCAAGCGCACCCCGCTGGCAGACTTCCGCGCCCAGAAGCGCGGCGGCAAGGGCCTCAGCGGCATGCAGACCAAGGAAGAGGATGTGGTGACCACGCTGTTCGTGGCCAACACCCATACCCAGCTGCTGTTCTTCACCACCGACGGCATGGTCTACAAGCTGAAGACCTGGCGCCTGCCGCAGGGCGGCCGCACGTCGAAGGGCAAGGCGATCGTCAACATCCTGCCGATCCCGCCGGGCGTGTCGATTGCCGCGATCATGCCGGTCGATGTGCCGGACGAGGAATGGGAAAACCTGCAGGTGGTCTTTGCCACCTCTGGCGGCGACGTGCGTCGCAACCGGTTGTCCGATTTCACCAACGTTCGCCGCAACGGCAAGATCGCGATGAAACTGCCCGAGGACGGCTCGGTGCAGCTGGTCAACGTGCGGATCTGCTCGGAAGACGATGACGTGATGCTGTTCACCAACTCGGGCCGCGCCATCCGCTTCCGCTCCACCGATGTGCGCGTGTTCAACTCGCGCGAATCCACCGGTGTCCGCGGGATCAAGCTCACCGGAGAGGATCGGGTGGTCTCGATGTCCGTCATCCGCCATTCCAAGTACACACCGGAGCAGCGCACGGCCTACCTGAAGATGCGTCGCGCCATGGCCGGTCTGACCGACGACGCCGAGGCTTCGGATGAGGACGCGGTGGAAGATCCCAACTTCTCGACCGAGCTCTATGCCGAGATGTCGGCAGCGGAAAACCTGATCCTGACCATTACGTCGGGCGGTTCGGGCAAGTTGTCGTCCAGCCACGACTACCCTGTGCGCGGCCGCGGCGGTATGGGCGTCACCGCCATGGACAAGGCGATGCGCGGTGGCGAGATCGTCGCGTCCTTCCCGGTGGAGATGGACGACCAGATCATGCTTGCAACCTCCAAGGGGCAGTCGATCCGGGTACCGGTGGAGGGAATTTCCTTCCGCTCCCGCTCTGCCGGTGGCGTGCGGGTGTTCAACACCGGCAAAGGCGAAGAAGTCGTCTCGGTCGCCTGGATCGCGGAGAACGGCGAGGACGAAGAAGAGAGCTGAAGCCCTTTTCACAATGCATCAACGACAACGCCGCCCCGCAGTTCGGGGCGGCGTTTTTTTGGTGTTTAACACACTGCTAACCCTTCTGTGCCAGCCTCATCCTGTGGTTGACCATCTGCGAGGAGACGCCTGATGAACCTCTATCACTGTGCCATCGATCTGCACCACGAGGCCAAGGCCCTGAGTTTTGCCAGCGCGGTTGACCAATGGTTGGGCTACCTGAAGGAACGCGGCGTGGTCCAGAAATGGCGCCTGCTGCGGCGCAAGTTGAACCTCGCCAGCGGCGACTCCCGTGATTTCATGCTGGAGATCGAATTTACCGATATGACCCAGCTGGACCAGGCCTTCCGCGTCCTTGGCGAACATGACGAGGAAGTGGAGAAGCTGTATTCGAATGTCTCGGCGTTGATTGCCAGGGCCGACTACGGCCTCTATCGACCGTTCCCCGACCCGGAGCGGGCCGAGCGCATGGCATTGATCTGACCGCCGAGCGAATTCAGATCAGCGTCGGCGCCAGAACGAAGCTTGCAAAAAGCAGATAAGCTACAGCTGTGTGCATCTTGTTACCCTCTCAACTCACCACGTTCTGAGAGGATACCCCAACAATACGGCAATTCCGGGGCAACCGCTGCGCGTCACCCCGGACCCCTGCCCGCCCCGATTTACAAATCGTAGATCAGGCCGAATTTTTCGTTCAGATACGCCAGCAGCGGCTCATGCCCCGGCTCCATCCCGGACGCATGAATGATGGTGTCGCGCGGGCTGCGCAGGCCACCGAAGTTTTGCAGGTTCTGGCGCAACCAGCCAGTCGCGGCCGAGGTAACGCCTGTCGCCAGCTCTGCATCCAGGCCCGGCACGTCCCGTCGCAGCGCCTGGTACAGGCAGCCGGAATAAACATTGCCAAGGGCATAGGTCGGGAAATAACCAAACAAGCCGACGGACCAGTGAACATCCTGCAAGCAGCCATTCGACGGCTTGTCCACGGCATAGCCGAAATCCGCCTCGAAGCGATCGTTCCACGCGGCTTCAAGGTCGGCGACCTCCAGATCCCCCCGCATCAGCGCGCGCTCCAGATCAAAGCGGAGCATCACATGCAGGTTGTATTGGAGCTCATCCGCCTCGGTGCGTATGTAGCCTTTGTTGACGCGGTTCACCGCTGCATAGAAGGCATCCGCATCGGCGATGCCGAAGTCGCCAAACATCTCCTGCATCTGCCCGAACAGCCATCCGGTGAAGGCGCGGCTGCGCCCGATCTGGTTCTCGTAGATCCGGCTCTGACTTTCATGCACCCCCATCGACACCCCGCGTCCCAGCGGCGTCAGCAGGAACTCGCGTGAGATGTTCTGCTCGTAGGCGGCGTGACCGACCTCGTGGATGGTGGAATAGATGCAGTTGAAAGGATCGGTGGCACTGGTGCGCGTGGTGATGCGCACATCCAGCCCGGAGCCGGAGCTGAACGGGTGAACCGCCTTGTCGACCCGGCCATGGCGCAAATCATAGCCGAAGGTTTCGGCGATCTTGACGCTCAACTGCATTTGCTTGGCTTCGTCGAACTTGCCTTCGACGGCCTTGGGGGCGGGACGGTCCAGCACTTTGGCCCGAAGCTCAACCAACCCGGGGCGCATGGCATCAAAGATCTCGGCGATCCCCGCGCCGCTCATGCCGGGTTCATAATCCTGCACCATGGCGTCATAGACATCACCACCCGCAGCCAGCGCCTGGCCTTCTTCGCGCTTCAGAGCGACCACTTCGGCCAGGACGGGCAGGAAGGCGGCGACATCCTCGGCGGCGCGGGCCTCGGCCCATTTGCCCTGTGCCTCGGACGTGACCTGGGCAAGACGCTTGGCCAGATCGGCGGGGACCTTCACCGTGCGCTCGTAACTGCGGCGGATCTCGCGCAACTGCGCCGCTGCGACCTCATCCGAAGCGTCAGCCTGCTCCAGCCATTCGGCCACGCGCGGATCGCTTCGGCGGGCATGGAGCACCGCTTCGATCGCGGCCATTTCCTCGCCCCGCTGCGGTGCCGCGCCCCGGGGCATCACGGTTTCCTGATCCCAGCCGAGACGGCCCGCGATCTGCGCCAGCGCCTGCGTTTCGCGTTCAAACGCCATCAATTCGTCAAATGCGGTCATGGTCTCAATGGTCCTTGATCGAAGTTGCAATCGGATAGGCCGACAGGTAGCGGGCGCGCAGGATCAGCACCCAGACGACAATCGCCACCAGCTGGTGCGTGATCGCCGCATGCAGCGGCGCCGCGTAGAGCACCGTCACAATCCCCAGCACCACCTGAACCGACATCGCGGCGATCACCGCGTTGAAGGCAAACCGGGTCCGCGCATGGGCGGAACCGCGCCCCCGCAGCCAGGCGACCACCGCAAAGGCAAACAGCAGGTAGCCCGCCACCCGGTGGATGAACTGCACCAGGCCGGGATTTTCAAAGAAGTTGCGCCACAGCGGCTCGACCATGAACGGGTTCGGGGGGAACACCTGACCGCCCATCAGCGGCCAGTCGGTATAGGAGCGCCCCGCGTCGATCCCGGCCACCAGCGCCCCCAGCAGGATCTGCAGGAAGGCGAAATGCATCAGGCCGGTGGACAGGCTGAACAGCTTCGCCTCCTTGGCCCGGCGCGCCTGCATCAATTCCCGCTCCTCGCGTCCAAGCAGCAGCACGTACCATGCAATGTAGCCGAGGATCACAAAGGCCAGCCCAAGATGCGTCGCCAGACGATAAGAGGCGACAGAGGTCATGCCCTCTCCCTGAGTGACGCCAGAGGCCACCATCCACCAGCCGATCGCGCCCTGCACCGCGCCCAGCACACCGGGCAGCAGCAAGCGTCCGGTCCACCCTGCCGGGATCTTCCGGGCGACCAGGAAGCCAAAGAAGCCAAGGGCCCACACCAGACCGATCACGCGCCCCAGCTGACGGTGCCCCCATTCCCACCAGTAGATTTCCTTGAAGTCCGCAAGCTCCATCCACTGGTTCTGGATGCGCCATTGGTCGATCTGCTTGTACTTGTCGAACTCGGCCTGCCATTCGGCCTCGGACATCGGCGGGATGGCACCGGTCACCGGTCGCCATTCGGTGATCGACAACCCGCTGTCGGTGAGCCGGGTCAGCCCGCCGACGACGATCATGGCCACCACCAGGCCAAACAGCACCATCAGCCACGCGCGAATGGCCCTGCGAGCGCCGGAACGGCCACGATCGATCACCCCCGGCTGTACCACGGGCGCATCGGATTTCTCGCCCTCGACTTCTTGGAAAATGCTACGCTTGCTCATGCTTGCCTCGTCAACTTTGCTGCCAAGCTAGGGGTGGTTTCAGCTGTGGTCCAGTGCGGCTTATTGGCCGTCCCGTTCCTTCCAGCGCACCATCTGCCGCATGATGCCATGCAGCATCTGCACATCGGAGCGGGTCATCCGCATGCGGGACCAAAGGTTGCGCAGGTTGGTTTTCATTCCCTCAGCCTTTTCCGGCGGGAAGAAGAAACCCGCCTCATCCAACCGCTGCTCGTAATGCTCGACCAGCTTTTCCACCTCTAGCCCGGTGGCCCATTCGCCCTTGCGGCCGAGATCGGTGGTTTCATGCACCACTTCCGCGGATTGCCGCATCCATTCATAGCCGGTCAGCAACACGCATTGACCGAGGTTCAGCGAGGCATAGAGCGGGTTCACCGGCACCGAGATGATGGCGTTGGCCTTGGCGATGTCCTCGTTCTCCAGGCCCGCGCGTTCGGGGCCGAACATCACCGCGACCTTCTCGCCTGCGGCGATCTTCTCCGCCGCGATCTGCATCGCGCGCTCGGGGCTGTAGACCGGTTTGGTCAGCCCGCGCTGGCGGGCGGTGGTGGCGAATACATAGGTGCAATCGCCCAGCGCCTCGGGCACGTCCGCGCAGAGCTGCGCCTCGTCCAGCAAGCGACCCGCGCCCGACGACATGGCCACGGCCTTGGGGTTGGGCCAGCCGTCACGGGGCGCCACGATGCGCATCCGGTCCAGTCCGAAGTTCCACATCGCCCGGGCTGCGGCACCGATATTCTCGCCCATCTGCGGGCGGACAAGGACAAAGGCGGGTTGGGGGTTTTCCGTGGGCATCTTCATCTCCGGCAAAATCGGCACAGCTCTACTGCCCACAGCGCTGCGGGGCAAGGTCCGGCGCCGCCTGACCGCCCTTTTCCTGCCCCTCGCACCGCGCAAATCCTTGCGTCCCGCAGCAAATCGGATAAATACCGACCAATTCCCTGAATATTGGAGCGCCACGATGGAAAGCCCTGCAGACGCACCGGAACAGCCGCAGATCTACCTGATCTCCCCGCCCAGTTTCGAGCTGGGCAAATTTCCCGGTCAGCTGGCACGGGTTCTTGATGCGGTCGAGGTCGCCTGTGTGCGGCTGGATCTGGCCAGCCGTGACGAAGACACGCTGAGCCGCGCGGGCGACGCCCTGCGCGAAGTGACGATGGCGCGCGACGTGGCGCTGGTGATCTCCGACCACCAGATCCTGGCCGAGCGCCTGGGGCTGGACGGCGTCCACCTGACCGATGCGTCAAAATCCATCCGCACCGCGCGCAAGGCGCTGGGGCCGGATGCCATCGTCGGCTCCTTTTGCGGCGCGTCGCAACACGACGGAATGGTCGCGGGCGAAGCAGGCGCGGATTACGTCAGCTTCGGTCCGGTCGGCACGTCCGGTCTCGGCGATGGCGCACAGGCCGAGGTTGACCTGTTCCAGTGGTGGTCCGAGATGATCGAGGTGCCGGTCGTCGCCGAAGGCGGGCTGACCGAAGACCTGGTGCGCCAGGTCGCGCCCTTCACCGACTTCTTTGGTATCGGTGATGAAATCTGGCACGCCGAAGATCCCCTGGCGGCGCTGAAGACGCTGACCCGGGCGATGGGCTGATCCGGGCCGATCCAGCGGAAAGTGGGCGCCTTACAGAACCAGGCGCTCAACCAACCAATAGCCGCCGACCACCGCGATGGTGAGCGATGCCGGGATCGCCACCCGGCCCCGGTATTTCGGGTGCCGCCCGAACCACAGGCGCACCCCCAGATAGGCCACTGCGACCACCGCAACCTGAACCGCCGCCACACCCAGGCCGAAGCCAACCAACGCGGGTGACACCGCGCCCGGAGGCAGCCCGGCTTGCGCCAATGGTTGGGCAAGCGCAAGGCCGTGCAGCAGGCCAGCGACCACGACCAGCACCACGCGCCAATAGTGCAAGCGACGGACAAAGATATTCTCCACCGCCACCAGAACGATGGTCAGCGCGACCAACGGCTCGACCACTGCGAAATTGACAGCCACAGCCCCCACAGCGCCCAGCGCGAGCGTCAGGCTTTGCCCCGCAAGGAACAGGCTAGCCTGCAACATCAGCGGCCACAGGCGCGGGCTGAGCAAGAACAGTCCGAGCACGAACAGCAGGTGCTCCACTCCCTTGGCCGGAACATGGGCCATCCCGAGACGCGTATAATCGGCAAGGACCTCCATCGGGGCGCCGACAGCGCCGCCGCCGATCGGTATCGCGACGGACCGCTGTCCAGCCTTCAGAAAGCCGGTATAGGGCGCCTCTACGGAATTCTGGCGCAGCACCACCTCGCCGGATCCGGTCGGCCATGAGATCCGCAAGCTGCGCGCATTGGCTGGCAGGGATCCGACCAGGCGCAATGTCGACGCGCGCGGCACGGTCGTATCACCGACATCCGGGATGACCACGGTCTCCAGCGCCAGCTCTACGGGGCCATTGGCAGTGACCGAGAGGTCGTTCAACCAATCCTCGGCAAAGAGACGCACCATCGGTTCAATCTCTGCCGGAGCCAGCGCCCGAAGTTCATCGTAATCGGCGGATAGCGGGCTTTCCTCGGTATTCGCCAGCCGATCCAGATCCATCCCCGCCACGAAGGCTTCCGCGTTCATCCGCAGCTGCAACGTGATCCGGCCTTCCGAAACGGAGAAATCCACGATCGTGGGCGTCACCTCGTGGCTTCGGGCAGGCGAGGCAACAGCGGCAAAGGCGCAGATCACGAGCGCGACGCATATCCGCAGCCCTTTCAAACAACGCCGCAATCCGGAGGACAACGTCATGTCATCTTGCCTGTACCACTCCCCACTGCTTGTGCCGGACGGCGCGCCCCTTCCGGCGCAATTTACCTGATGTGGTCCCACGAGTGTTGGATAGCGCTCTCAAGATAGCAAGCACCTTTGTTTCGACACCTGCACCGTCGTTGCCCCGCTATGCCTGCGTGAATGCAAACAGCAGGCGCACCCGCTGACCTCTTGCCGTGTGACACGCGCCTGGCAACCGCCAAGTCTCAATGCGCCGGGCCTTTACAGCGGCAGCGCGGCGAACACGCTTGCGAAGTTTTGCCAAAGGCGGCAATAGGTTTCCATGACACAAGCGCCAAACACTTCAGCCCCTGCCATCCTGTGCATCGGATCGGTCCTTTGGGACATCATCGGCCGCTCGAGCATGGAAATGCAGCGTGGCTCCGACATGCCCGGTCGCATCACCCGTCTCCCCGGCGGCGTGGCGATGAACATTGCCATGACGCTCGCCCGTTTCGGCATGACACCTGCCCTGCTGACCTCGATCGGGCGCGACCCTGAGGGGGACGAGCTGATCAATGCCTGCGGCCACCTCGGGCTGAACACCGACCACGTCTACCGCTCCGAGGATCTGCCCACCGACCGCTACATGGCGGTAGAGGGCGCCAACGGGCTGATCGCCGCCATCGCCGACGCCCATTCGCTGGAAGCGGCAGGCGACAAGATCCTGCGCCCGCTGTCCGACGGCGCGCTTGGCACTCTCGAGGCCCCCTACGCGGGCCAGGTGGCGCTGGACGGCAACCTGACCCTGTCGCTGCTGGACGAGATCGCCGCCAGCCCGGCCTTTGCCGCCGCCGACCTGCGCGTGGCCCCTGCCTCACCCGGCAAGGCTGAACGCCTGCGCCCCTTCCTCAGCCGCAGCCGCGGCACGCTCTACGTGAACCTCGAAGAGGCCGGCATCCTGTGCCAGGCTGAGTTCACCGACAGCGAGACCGCTGCAAAAGCCATGCTCGCGCGCGGCGCGGCGCGGGTGCTGGTGACCGATGGCGGCAAATCCGCAACCGAGGCCAGCGCCGCAGGCGCCATCACCCTCGAGCCGCCCCGCGTTACCGTGGCCCGCGTCACCGGGGCGGGCGACACCTTCATGGCGGCGCATATCGCCGCCGAAGCCGGCGGCGCCGACCGCCGCACCGCATTGACCGCGGCGTTGAAAGCCGCCGCCACCTACGTTTCAGGAGAACCCCCGCTGTGATCGACATCCGTTATTCCGCCGAGGTCCAGTCCGCCAAGGATGAAGGCCGTGCCATCGTGGCGCTGGAAAGCACCATCATCACCCACGGCATGCCCTACCCGCAGAATGTCGAGGTCGCCGCCCAGGTCGAGCAGGACATCCGCGATGCAGGCGCCGTGCCCGCCACCATGGCAGTCCTGGACGGCGTGCTGCACGTTGGTCTCGAACCCGAGCAGCTGCAGGCGCTGGGCCAGGCCAAGGGCGTCGCCAAGATTTCGCGCGCCGACATGCCCGCCTGCATCGCCACCGGCGGCACCGGCGCCACCACCGTAGCCGCAACCATGATCGCCGCTCGGCTGGCGGGCATTTCGGTCTTTGCCACCGGTGGCATCGGCGGCGTGCACAAGGGGGCCGAGACCTCCTTCGATATCTCCGCCGACCTGCTGGAGCTGGCCCAGACCCCGGTCACCGTGGTCGCAGCCGGCGCCAAGGCCATTCTTGACGTCCCGAAGACCCTGGAAGTGCTGGAAACCCAAGGCGTGCCGGTGATTGCCTACGGCCAGGACAGCTTCCCCGCCTTCTGGTCGGCGCAATCCGACCTGAAGGCACCGCTGCGCATGGATGACGCCGCCCAGATCGCCCGCGCCCACGCAACCCGGCAGGCGATGGGCCTGCCCGGCGGGCAACTGGTCGCCAACCCGATCCCGGCCGAGGACGAGATCGCCGCAGAAGACCTCGCCCCCGTGATCGCGCAGGCCCAGTCCGAAGCGGATGCGCAAGGCATCGCGGGCAAGGATGTGACGCCGTTTCTGCTGTCCCGGATCTTTGAATTGACAGAAGGACGTTCGCTGACCGCGAACATCGCACTGGTGCGCAACAACGCGCGACTGGCGGCCCGGATCGCCCAGGAACTGAACAAACTGGCATAATGACTTGATTTTGGGGGCGGCCCCCATTGCTCCGCCCCCATTCAATGCCTAGGTTCATTTGGAAATTTCCGCAAAAGCTGACCAGATGACAACGCCCTTCGACGAAGAACCCCACCGCCGCCCCGGACTGTTTTCAAGGCTGCGCGCCTCTTTCTTTACCGGCATCGTGGTGATTGCCCCGGTCGGCCTGACAATCTGGCTTCTGTGGTCCGTCATGGGGTGGATCGACAGCGTGGTGCTGCCGCTGGTGCCGCATACGTTTCGTCCTGAACAATACATCGGGATCAACCTGCGCGGCGTCGGGCTGATCATCTTCCTGTTGTTCACGGTCATCGTCGGCTGGATCGCCAAGGGCATCATCGGCCGGTCGATGATCAGCTTTGCCGAAAGCCTCGTGGACCGGATGCCGGTGGTGCGTACCGTCTACTCGGGTATCAAGCAGATCTCCGAAACCGTGTTCGCCCAATCCGAGCGCAGCTTTGAAAAGGCCTGCCTGGTACAATACCCGCGCAAGGGCATCTGGGCGATCGGCTTCATCTCCACCACGGCCAAGGGCGAGATTGCAAACCGTGCCGAAACCAGCGGCAAGCTGATGAGCGTCTTCCTTCCCACGACGCCGAACCCGACCTCGGGCTTTCTGCTGTTCGTTCCCGAGGAAGACGTGATCGAGTTGGACATGTCGGTCGAGGATTCCGCGAAACTGGTGATTTCCGCAGGCCTCGTCTACCCCAACCCCAAGGATCCCAGCCAACCGCTGACAGCGGACAGCGGCCGGGGCGCGCGAAAGAGCGCCTAACTGAACATCTCCGGCAGATCAACCGAGGACCGCTCGCCCAGGTTGCCCCAGTCGCGCTCCAGGAACTTGTCAGCGGCGGCGCGCCCTGCCTGTTTCAACCGCGCCAGGATCTGCGGCACCGGAACCAGCTTGGTGGTCACGGACAGCTGAGTCATCAACGCATCGTCGGAAATCATGTGGACCCGGACCGCCTTCATCCGCCCCGGCTCCAGCGTGCCATCCGCCAGCAGCCGCTGCACGAAGTTGATCGCCCGCAGTTCGCGCAACAGCGAAGAATTGAAGCTGATCTCGTTCACCCGGTTTCGTATCTGTTGCGGCGTCTTGGGGATTTCATCACGTTCCAGCGGATTGATGTTCACGATCACCACGTCGCCGGGCAGGTTTTCGCGGAACAGTGGGAACAACGCGGGATTTCCGGTGTAGCCACCGTCCCAGTAGGCCTCGATCCGGCCCGTCCGGGGATCCTCGATTTCCACCGCTTGAAACAGATCAGGAAGACATGCCGAAGCCAGAATGGCGTCGGTCCCGAGCTCCTCCCCCTGGAACACCCGGATCTTTCCGGTCCGTACACAGGTCGCGCAGACGAACAGTTCCGGCCCCTCATCGGCACAGACATTGGCAAAGTCGAAGGCCTCGACCACGTCGCGCAGCGGGTTGCGATAGAACGGCCCATAGTGGTACGGCGAGACGACCTGGCTCATCGTATCCATTGGCGAGAACGGCACCATCGCCTCCCAGGTGCTGGCCATGGCCACGGCATCAAAGCGCGTCAGCCAATGGGCAAATCGCATATCGCCCACGGCGCCCATCTTGCGCCACAACCTGTCCAAGGCGGCCTTGGCACCTTCGCGCCCGCCCTGCACCATGCCCGACTTGAACGCGGCACCGTTCAGCGCGCCGGCAGAGGTGCCGGTGATCGCCGCCACCTCCAACCGCTCTTCTTCCAGCAGGCGGTCGAGAACGCCCCAGGTAAAGGCCCCGTGGGCGCCGCCCCCCTGCAGGGCAAGATCAATCCGTTTCACCATCGCGTTTTCGCCCCTTTCGCCTGTGCCGCCTCAGAGCAGGCAGGAGGCGCAAGACAGAGCCGCCCCTCTCCCGCCTGCCGATCGCGCGCCCTTAAAGGGCGGTCCAGCCGCCGTCGACGCTGATCGTCGTGCCGGTAATCTGCGCTGCCGCGTCGGAGCACAGGAACACGGTGGTCCCTCCCATCTGCTCGACAGTGGCGAATTCGCGACTGGGCTGGCGCTCCAGCATCACCTTCTTCACCACATCCTCGCGGCTCATGTTGTATTTTTCCATCGTGTCCGGGATCTGCGCCTCCACCAGAGGTGTCAGCACGTAGCCCGGGCAGATTGCGTTACAAGTGATCGGCTCCTCCGCGGTTTCCAGCGCGACAGTCTTGGTCATGCCCACCACCCCATGCTTGGCCGCCACATAGGCCGATTTGTAGGGCGATGCCGTCAGGCCGTGGGCCGAGGCGATGTTGACAATCCGTCCCCAGCCTGCCGCCCGCATCTTCGGCAGCGCCGCCGCCATGGTGTGATAGGCCGACGACATATTGATCGCGATGATCGCGTCCCACTTTTCCTCGGGAAAGCTCTCGATCGGGGCAACATGCTGAATGCCCGCGTTGTTCACCAGGATGTCACAGGCCCCGGCCTGCTCGATCAGGGCGCGGCACTCGCTCCCCTTGGACATGTCCGCCTGAATATAGTGGGCACCAACGCCGAATTCGGCCGCAAGTTGACTGGCAAGTTCATGATCCTCGGCGCGATCCGTAAAGGAATTCAGCACCACATCGGCGCCAGCCCGGGCCAGTTCGCGCGCGATGCCCAACCCGATCCCGGAGTTCGACCCGGTGATAACGGCGGTTTTTCCTTTCAACGACATTTGGCTATACCCCTCAGCTGTCGGTTCCTGGCCGCACTGTGCCATGCTGCAACTGCAAAATAAACGCGTAGGAGTACGGAAAGATCCACACGTTTTGCCGCGCGGACAGCCTTGGCAACCGGAGCCGTGTCACCAAAAAAAACGCCCGCGCGAGGCGGGCGTCAGTTATTGAGGCAGGTTTCATACAGGCAAGAAACCTATCGAGCAGTGACCCCTTTATAAGCAATTTCCCAGTTTCATCCAAGCTAAAAGTTTGAAAAGACGGTGGAGCGCGCCTAGCGTGATCGCGCAGGAAAACAAGGGCCGTCGGGGATTGTAGGCAAAATGAGAAAAGAAAATTTCCGGATTTTTCGGGCTGCATGGGCAGGAATCACCTTGGCTTTTACCGCCAATTTCGCCTTGGCAGAATCAGCTCATGGCATAGCTATGTATGGGGACCCGGCTCTACCACCGGATTTTGTGTCCCTGCCCTATGCCAACCCCGACGCGCCCAAGGGCGGACGGGTTGTCTTTGGTAACACCGGTGGCTTTGACTCGTTGAACCCGTTTCAACTTAAAGGCACCGTCCCCTGGCAACTACGCTACTGGAGCTATGAGAGCCTGATGGGTCGTTCCTGGGACGAACCCTTCACCCTTTACGGGCTGCTAGCCGAATCGATTGAGGTGCCCGAGGATCGATCCTGGGTCGAATTCACCCTGCGGGAGGAAGCCCGATTCTCCGACGGGAGCCCGGTCACCATCGAAGACGTGATCTGGTCCTACGAGACCCTGGGAACCAAGGGACACCCCCGCTATCGCGGTTTCTGGACCAAGGTCGAAAGCATTGAACAGACCGGCCCGCGCAAACTCAGGATTGCGTTCAATACGCAGGATCGCGAGTTGGCGCTGATTGCCGGAATGCGGCCGATCCTCAAGAAGTCCCAATGGGAGGGCAAGGATTTCGCCACCGATACCGTCGACGGCGCGCCCATCGGGACCGGCGCCTACGTCGTGTCGGACTACGAAGCCGGGCGTTACGTCACGCTGCAGCGCAACCCCGATTACTGGGGCGCCGATCTGCCGTTTCGCGCAGGAACGCAGAACTTTGATGAAATGCGCATCGACTTTTTCGGCGATGAGACCGTCCTGTTCGAAGCCTTCAAGGCGGGTGAGCTGAGCGCGGTGCGCGAATTCAATGCCGACCGCTGGGAGGTCGCCTATGATTTCCCCGCCGCCACACGTGGCGATATCGTGAAGACCGAAATCCCTCATCAACGCCCGTCCGGGATGACCGGCCTGGTGATGAACACCCGCCGCGCGCCCCTGGACGATTGGCGCGTGCGCGAGGCGCTGTTGCTGGCGTTCAATTTCGAATACATCAACGGCACGATCACCGGCGGCAGCCAGCCCCGCATTCAGTCCTATTACTCGGGTTCTGTTCTGGGCATGCGCCCAGGCCCGGCAGAAGGTGCCGTACGCGAGCTGCTGGAACCCTTCGCCGACGACCTGCCTCCCGGCACGCTGGAGGGCTATAGCCTGCCCGAAGGCGATAGCAGTGAGCGAAACCGAAAGGATCTGCGGCGCGCAGCCAAGCTGCTGGTTGAGGCCGGCTGGACCGTGCAGGACGGCGTGCTGCGCAACGACGGTGGAACACCGCTGGAACTGACCGTTCTTATCCGCCAGGGCGACAGCGAGATGGACACGGTGATCGGCATCTATGGGCGCGCATTGGAGCGCCTCGGCATATCGCTTAAGGTGGAGACCGTCGATAACGCCCAATTCGTCGAGCGCGAGACGAATTACGATTTTGACCTCACACGTTACCGCCGGGAACTGTCTCTTAGCCCGGGCAACGAACAGCGCTATTACTGGGGGAGCGAGGGGATTACCGAACCCGGCAGCCGCAACCTGATGGGCATGAACAGCCCGGCCGCCGAAGCGATGATCGATGCGATGCTAACGGCCAAGGAGCCGGAGGATTTCGTTCACGCCGTGCGCGCGCTGGACCGCGTTTTGACCGCTGGTCGCTACGTGATCCCCTTCTGGACCTACGACGTGGGCAGGATCGCGCATAAGAAAGAACTGCGCTTTCCCGAGACACTGCCGATCTACGGCGACCGGACCGAGTTCATGCCGCATGTCTGGTGGCATCAGCCTGAGTAAGGCATTTGGTGTCGCCGCCACTGCCCCTGCAGGGACAGATAGGGCGGCGACACCTCCTCTCTCCGGATTACCCTCTAACACCCCACCCTTGCATTTTCGCAAAACGATCCTGTGCGCATTCTGGCCTTCAAGCACGTCGAAACTGCTCCGAACGGCGGGCGAGATATGAGCTTTGAATTGCCCCTCGGGCACACCGCCCAACGGCCCAGGCAACATCCGACAACGTCAAACTGTCACCTTGGATAGCCCCCAACGCAGCGGTGCTTCGACACGCGCCAGACGGACCGATCGGACGACAATGCGCTAGCCCCATCGCGCGCGGCCCGGAGCACCAGCTGCCGCCAAAGCACCGCAAACGAACCATCGCATCCAGCCATCTTTCGGCGTCCATCGGACTGTGATTTCGGCCGGGTGACCGGCGACTTTGAGGGCGGGCCACGCCGCTGCGCTTGACGCCCTGTTATCAGGTCGTCGAAAAAATGTTAGGATGGGCATCCAACCATCGTGAACCGTTTGTCAGGGAGTGCCCCCAATGCCTGTACAAGCAGCAGCTGCCAGCTGGATTGACAGGATGCCACGCATCAAACAGCGCTTTCCACATTTGAAGGCCAAGAACGCCCCATCGCTATTGGATGACCGGGACAAATTCGTCGCCTATCTGGCCCGCACCCATCACCTCACGCTCACCGAGGCAAGAGAAGAGGTCGATGACTTCCTCTATGTCGAAAGCCTGCTGCGCGAGTTGGACGGCCAGCCGCAACATTAGCGAAGCTGGTCCACTGGCCCCGAAGTGGATCAGGCCAGCGAGGTTACCCAGAGGATCATTGCATCTTCCGGGCTGGTGGAAATCACGTTGTGCCCCATGGCAGCGTCGTAATAGGCGCTGTCCCCACGACGCATCTCGATCGGCTCGTAAAATTCCGTGTAAAGCTTGATGACACCGGTGAGCACGTACAGGAATTCCTCGCCGTCGTGGCGCACCCAGCCGTCGAATTCCTCCATCGACCGCGCGCGAACACGGGCACGGTACGGCAGCATCTGCTTGCGGGACAGGCCGTCCGCCAGCAGCTCATGCTCGTAGGTGGCGGTGGCATGGGCCGCGCCATCGCCGGACTTGGTCACCGTCATCCGCCCGTTCACCTGGTCCCTTTGCGGCGGGGTAAACAGCTGCGGCACGGAGATTTCCAACCCTTCGGCCAGCTTCTTCAACGCCTCGTAAGTCGGTGACATCTGGCCATTTTCGATCTTGGACAATGTCGAGCGCGCCAGCCCTGCCTGATTGGCCGCGTATTCCAGCGTCCAGTCCCGCGCCTTGCGCAGTTCGCGCACGCGGGCTCCCAGATCCAAGGGTTCAGCAGTCTCGTCCGAGCCGCTGGCGCGGGCAATGGTAATCAGGGATTTCGGGTCACGGGCTTTCATGCGCTCTCTATAATCCGCGCCAACGCCGCTTGCAACGCAGGAGCGCGCGGGCTAGCCAATTGTGATGCTATCCATTTCCGACACCTCCGCCGCGGCGGTGCCCTGCCCAACGTCGTTCAACATGGCCGCCCATGTGCTGCGCCACGCCGAAACACAACCGGACAAGACCGCGCTTTCGATCGTGGATGGCCCGCGACATACCGACTGGAGCTACGCGGAGCTGGAGGCCGCGGTTCGGGGCACTGGCACCGGCCTGCTCCAAGCCGGGCTGCGCCCGGGTGACGTGGTGCTGATGCGGCTCGGCAATACGGTGGAATTTCCGATTGCCTACCTGGGCGCGATTGCCGCCGGGCTGGTGCCGGTGCCGACCTCGGCCCAGCTGACGGAACCGGAGACCGCGCGAATGATCGCCCTCCTGAAACCGGCAGCGGTGCTGCGGGATCCAGCCATTTCCTGCGCGAGTCACCCCTGCCAGATCACGACCGTGTCTCTGGTGGCCATGCGGGATCTGGCCCCTTGCGACTACGACATGGGCAGCCCGGACCGGTCGGCTTATATCGTCTTCACCTCCGGAACCAGCGGAAATCCGCGCGCCGTGCTGCATGCCCATCGGGCGGTCTGGGCGCGGCAGATGATGGTCTCCGGCTGGTACGCGCTGAGGCCCGACGACAGGCTTCTGCATGCGGGCGCATTCAACTGGACCTTCACGCTTGGCACCGGGTTGATGGACCCCTGGGCCGCCGGGGCCACAGCCTTGGTGCCCGCGCCCGGCACCAGCCCCGAAGCACTCCCGCAAATGCTGCGAGACCATCGCGCCACGCTCTTTGCCGCCGCGCCAGGTGTCTATCGGAAAATGCTTCGCGCCGACCTGCCGCCCCTGCCGGATCTGCACCACGGGCTTTGCGCAGGTGAAAAGCTGAACCCTGCGATCTTGGCGCAATGGAAACGGGCAACCGACCGCCCCCTGCACGAAGCCTTCGGCATGTCGGAGTGCTCCACCTTCATCTCATCCTGTCCGGAGCAGCCCGCGCACGACGGCAGCCTAGGGCAGCCCCAGCCCGGACGGCGGGTCGCCATCCTCGGCGCCGAAGGACCAGTGCCAAGGGGCGAGCCCGGCACCATCGCCGTCCACCGCAGCGACCCGGGACTGATGCTGGGATACCTCCATGCCGAGGCCGAGACCGCCGAACGATTTCAGGGCGACTGGTTCCTGACTGGCGATCTCGGCGTGATGCACGCCGACGGTCAGATTCACTATCTCGGCCGCGATGATGATATGATGAACGCGGGCGGGTACAGGGTCTCTCCGATCGAAGTTGAAACCGCATTGGCTGCGCATCCCGGCCTCGCACAGGTCGCGGCTGCTGCGGTCGAGATCAAGCCCGGCGTGCAGATCATCGCCGCTTTTTACACCGGTCCCGAAGAAGTGAGCGTTTCCGAGCTGGAGGCCTTTGCCTCCGCCCGGTTGGCGCGATACAAGCAGCCCCGCGCCTATGTCCATCTCGACAGCCTGCCGCTGGGCGCTAACGGAAAATTGCGCCGTCGCGCCCTGCCCGCTCTGTTCAAAGGAAACCCAAGATGACCACTGTCAAACTCGACATCCTGTCCGATCCGATCTGCCCCTGGTGCTATATTGGTAAGACACATCTGGACAAGGCCCTGGCAGACGTTCCGGATCACCCCTTCGTGATCGAATGGCACCCCTTCCAGCTCAATCCCGACATGCCACGCGAGGGCATGGACCGACGCGAATATCTCGAGCGCAAGTTCGGCGGCAAGGAAGGCGCGGTGAAGGCCTATGCCCCTGTGGTAGAACACGCCGAGAAGGCCGGGCTGTCGATCAACTTCGAAGGGATGACGCGCACGCCGAACACGCTGGATGCGCACCGGTTGATCCACTGGGCGGGCATCGAAGGCAAACAGTCGCTGATCGTCGATGCGCTTTTCGAGGCCTATTTCATAAAGGCCAGGGACATTGGAGACCACGATGTGCTGACCGAACTGGCCGAGGAAGCCGGTCTGGACGCGGCCGCCATTCGTCGGCTTCTCGAAGGTGACAGCGACGTCGAAACCATCCAGAGCCGCGATGCGCACTCCCGCAAGATGGGGGTCACGTCGGTGCCGACCTTCATCGTTGCCAATCAGCATGCGGTTCCGGGCGCCCAGCAGCCCGAGCTGTGGAAACAGGTCATCGCGGATATCCAGCAGCAGTTGGCCAACGCGGAGTCCGACTGACACCGCCTTTGAAACCTCGCCACGGCGGCGGGAAACTGCTTAGCATCGCAACAATGCACAGCGTTTTGTGCGGCTCGGGATATGGCCCGGTTGTCGCATTCATGCTAGCGGAAACGCAAGGCTCGCAGACCGGCGCCGATCCCCGGTGCCGCCTGTAGCCCCGTTAGAGGTTTCAGATGAATATTTCCGCCAAGCCCGGCGTCTCAAAAGCCGAGTTCATCGCGCTTATCGCGATGATGTTTGCCACCATTGCCTTTTCCATCGACGCAATGCTGCCTGCCCTGCCCGAAATCGGTCAGGCCCTCAGCCCCGGAGACATCAATCGCGCCCAATTGGTGCTGACGGCATTTGTGCTGGGCATGGGGATGGGCACCTTTTTTACCGGCCCCCTGTCAGACGCATTTGGGCGCAAGCGCGTGATCGCAGGCGGCGCCATCCTTTACATCGCGGCGGCGCTGGTCGCCTGGCGCGCGCAGTCGCTTGAGCTGTTGCTGGCCTCGCGCGTCGTGATGGGGCTCGGCGCTGCCGGGCCACGGGTGGTCGGTCTGGCAATTGTGCGCGACCTGTTCTCCGGGCGCGAAATGGCGCGGATCATGTCGATCGCGATGATGATCTTCACGCTTGTCCCTGCCATTGCGCCGATGCTGGGCGCGGGCATCATCGCGGTTTCCAGCTGGCGCGCCATCTTCCTTGCGTTCACCCTGTTTGCGCTGGTGATCATTGCCTGGATGGGCCTGCGCCTGCCCGAAACCCTGCCAAGACAGAACCGCCGCCCCTTCCGCATGCCACTGCTGATGGGCGCGGTACGCGAGATGTTCGCCCATCCCAGCGTGCGCCTGTCCATCATGGTGCAAACCCTGTGCCTTGGCATGCTGTTCACGATGCTGACGATGGTGCAGCAGGTCTACGATGTCATCTTCGACCGCGGGGCAAGCTTTCCGTTCTGGTTCGGCTTCGTGGCGCTGATGTCTGGCAGCGCCAGCCTGCTGAATGCCGCCATCGTGGTGCGTGTCGGCATGCGCCGAATTGTGACCTGGTCGCTCGGAGCCCAAATCCTGTTCTCCGCCACGATGCTGCTGCTGAGCACCCAGGCGCTGCCGCAAACCTTGATGTTCGGCCTGTTCGTGGCATGGCAGACCAGCGTTTTCTTTCTGGCGGGCACCACGCTCGGCAATCTGAATGCCATGGCGATGGAGCCGATGGGCCATATTGCCGGCATGGCGGCCTCGGTCACCGGAGCGGTTTCAACCGTACTGGCGGTGGCCATCGCGGCTCCGGTCGGGCTGTTGTTTGATGGCACCCTGCTGCCGCTTGGCACCGGCTTGCTCACGATGACCTGCCTGGCCTTTACGCTGATGCTGCGCATGGCCCATATCGAGGCCCGCCTGCCCGCGGAATAACCCCGCATCGCAACCTGCGGTCAGCGGTATGCGTAAACAAAACATGGCCAAGGAAACCCCGGTTTCCTTGGCGCCCTTCAGGCCTAGGCTTTTGCCTTGGCCTTTTTCTTTTCCGCGACAACCTTTTCGGCCAGATCGCGGGCAATGGCGAACGCCCCCTTGATCTTGTCGCTGTCCTTTTTCCAGTCACGGCGGACGACGATCTTGTTGTCCTTCACCTTGGCCAGACCGTTCTGCGCCTGGATGAATTCCACCAGACCTTGCGGCGAGGCGAACTTGTCATTGTGGAACTGGATCGTTGCCCCCTTGGGGCCACCATCCATCTTGGCGATGCCTGCGCGTTTGCACATCGCCTTGATCCGCACCACCAGCAGGAGCGTGTTCACCTCCTTGGGCAGTTTGCCGAACCGGTCGATCAGCTCGGCCGCAAATCCTTCCAGCTCCACCTTGGTCGAAAGCGACGACAGGCGGCGATAGAGCCCCAGACGCACGTCCAGATCCGGCACATAATCCTCGGGGATCAACACCGGCACGCCGAGGTTGATCTGCGGCGCCCATTGGTCGTCGGTGTCGGCCAGCCCTTCGGCTTCGCCCGATTTGATCTTGGCAATCGCCTCTTCCAGCATCGACTGGTACAGCTCATAGCCCACGTCGCGCATCTGGCCGGACTGCTCTTCGCCCAGAAGATTGCCTGCACCCCGGATATCAAGGTCTTGCGAGGCCAGCGTAAAGCCCGCGCCCAGGGTGTCGAGCGAGCCGAGAACCCGCAGGCGTTTCTCGGCTGCAGGCGTCAGCCGCTGGCGCGGCTTGGTGGTGAGATAGGCATAGGCGCGGGTTTTGGAGCGCCCGACCCGCCCGCGGATCTGGTAGAGTTGCGACAGGCCGAACATGTCGGCGCGGTGCACCACCATCGTATTCGCGGTCGGAATATCCAGCCCCGACTCCACGATCGTTGTTGCAAGCAATACGTCATATTTGCCGTCGTAAAAGGCATTCATGCGATCATCGAGCTCACCCGCGGCCATCTGGCCGTGCGCCACCACGTAAGTCAACTCCGGCAGCTGCGCGTTCAGGAATTCCTCGACCTCCGGCAGATCGCTGATGCGCGGCACCACATAGAAACTCTGGCCGCCCCGGTAGTGCTCACGCAGGAGCGCCTCGCGGATGGTAACGCTGTCGAACTCGCTGACGTAGGTTCGGATCGCCAACCGGTCCACCGGCGGTGTGCCGATGATCGAAAGATCCCGCACGCCGGTCAACGACAGCTGCAACGTGCGCGGAATCGGCGTTGCGGTCAGGGTCAGCACATGGATGTCGCTGCGCAGCTGCTTCAGACGCTCCTTGTGGGCAACGCCGAAATGCTGCTCCTCGTCGATGATCAACAGGCCGAGGTTCTGGAACTTGATATTCTTGGCCAACACCGCGTGGGTGCCCACCACGATGTCGACGGTGCCCTTGGCCAGTCCCTCGCGGGTCTGGCTCGCTTCCTTGGCTGTAACAAACCTGGACAACTGCCTGACTTGCAATGGAAACCCGCGGAACCGCTCGGCAAAGGATGCGGCGTGCTGGCGCGCCAGCAGAGTGGTCGGAGCCACCACGGCCACCTGCAGCCCCGACATGGCGGCGACGAAGGCCGCACGCATTGCCACCTCGGTCTTGCCGAAGCCCACGTCGCCGCAGATCAACCGGTCCATCGGCTGACCCGAGTGCAGATCCTCCATCACATCCTCGATGGCGCGCAGCTGATCGTCGGTCTCCTGATAGGGGAAGCGGGCCGAGAACTCCTCCCAGGCATGCGGCGGCGGATCCATCACCGGGGCCTTGCGCAGGGCGCGCTCGGCGGCGATGCGGATCAGCTTGTCCGCCATCTCGCGGATGCGTTCCTTCAACTTGGCCTTCTTGGCCTGCCATGCGCCACCGCCCAAACGGTCCAGCAACCCTTCCTCGTGGCCGTATTTGGACAACAGCTCGATGTTTTCGACGGGCAGGTAGAGCTTGGCCTGTTCGGCGTATTCCAGCAGAATGCATTCATGCGCGGCCCCCGCCGCCGTGACCACCTCCAGCCCCTTGTAGCGGCCGATGCCATGGTCCACATGCACCACCAGATCACCGGGGCTGAGCGATTGGGTCTCGGTCAGGAAGTTCTCTGCCTTGCGGCGCTTCTTCGGCGCGCGGATCAACCGGTCACCCAGCACGTCCTGCTCCGAAATCACCGTCATGTCCGGCGCCTCGAACCCGTGCTCCAGCGCCCAGACCGCCAGATGCAGGCCAGACTTGCCGATGCGGGTGCCGTCCATCACCGGGATCGCCTCCGCCAGCCCCTCATCCTCGATCAGCCCGGCCAGTCGTTCACGCGCGCCTTCGGAATAAGAGGCGACAACCACCGGCCCGACTTGCATCCGCGCTTTGATATGCTCCGCCAAAACCCCGAAAAGGCTAATCTTTTCCTGCTGCCGCTCGGGTGCGAAATTGCGACCGATGCGCCCCCCCGCATCCACCGTGCCCGGACCCGAGGCCTGCGGCAGGGGGTGAAATTGCACCACCCGGTGGTTGCTGGTGGCCTGTTCCCAGGCGCCGTCATCCAGATACAGCAGCCCCGGCGGCGTCGGCTTGTAAACGGTGTCGAGCCGCCCTTTCTGCGCCATGGCATGCTTGCGGGTCTGGTACTGATCCTCAATCGTGTCCCAGCGCGCCAGCCGCGCCGGTGTCACCTGATCGTCCAGCGTGACCGTGGCCTGCGGCAGGTAATCGAACAGGGTTTCCAGTTTTTCGTGAAAGAACGGCAGCCAGTGTTCGATGCCTTGATGTTTGCGCCCAGCGCTCACGGCCTCGTACAGCGGGTCATCCGTGCCCGCGGCACCGAATTCGATGCGATAGTTCTGACGGAACCGGGTGATCGCCGCCTCGTCAAGGATCACCTCCGAAACGGGCGCCAGCTCCACCACCTCGAGCTTTTCGGTGGTGCGCTGCGACACCGGATCGAACCGGCGTGCCCCGTCCAGAACGTCCCCGAACAGATCCAGCCGCACCGG
Organism: Leisingera sp. XS_AS12; assembly: GCF_041224635.1. Classification (NCBI taxonomy): domain Bacteria; kingdom Pseudomonadati; phylum Pseudomonadota; class Alphaproteobacteria; order Rhodobacterales; family Roseobacteraceae; genus Leisingera; species Leisingera sp. XS_AS12. The sequence goes on along the minus strand of NZ_JBGFGM010000126.1, from coordinate 113,285 downwards.
CCCGCTTTCCCCCGGGGGAAAGATGTCGATGATCCCCCCCCGGATGGCGTAGTCCCCCGGCTCCATCACCGTCGGGCTTTGCGTAAATCCCATGCGGACGAGGAACTTGCGCAGCGCGTCTTCATCGACCCGCCCGCCGACCCGCGCGGTAAAGGCGGCTTCGCGCAGCACGGATCGCGCGGGAACCCGCTGGCTGGCCGCGTTCAGCGTGGTGAGCAGCACGAACTGCCGGGGCATCTCATGCACGAGGGCCGCCAGCGTCGCCATACGGGCGGCAGAGATGTCAGCATTCGGAGACACCCGGTCGTAGGGCAGGCAGTCCCATCCCGGAAAGACGAACACCGGCATATCGGGCGCAAAGAAGGCCAGCGCCGCACGCATCGCCTCCATCCGCTTGTCGTCGCGCGCCACATGCAGCAACGGCGCGCCAGAGCTTTGCACCTCTTTCAGGATCAGCCGGGCATCAAAGCCTTCGGGCGCACCGCCCATGGTGATTGCACGCTGTGCCATGCCGTTTTCCTCTTCAAACCCTCGAACCCACCCGGCTCACGCCTCGGTCAGAATGCGCCGATCGTCAGGTTTTGATACATGCCCCAGAAGGCGGTTATGATAATCGCGACGACACCGACCATCTGGATATACAGTCGGCAAAAGGCCAGACGCCGCCGCAGAACCCTGCCCGTTGCCGCTTCGCGCGCGATACGGCGCGCGGTGGCAAAGGTGATGACGCTCACGATGGCCATCGGGAACAACAACAAGAAGACCGCCTGTGCGATCTCCATCAAGTAGCCAAAACCCAGAACCGCTAGCCCGCTCAGGAGGAAACAGGACAGCGCCACCAGCCACGGGCCGGACACCTCGGCGATATACAGCATCCGGTTCACATTGACCCGTGTGATATCCTCCAGATCGCGTTCCGCCTGGCCGCCCTTGCGCGCGGCCCTGTGCACCATGTCGTAGGGCACCCCCAGGATCCAATGACTGGCCGAGGACCACAGGACCGCCAGCGCGATCCAGTACCACAGGTTGGAAAACGACCGCAGCTCAATCATTTCGTAGATAATCTGAAGAAGATCCACGCCTGCCCCCTTCTGCGGCCCCGGAAATTCGGACCGCAATTGCGTCAACCGGCCCTATATCAACTGCCCGGCCCGCGCAGGCAAGACCATGGCGTCGATAACTTGAAAGCCGCGGCCAAACCGCACCTTGCCAGTTCAGCCGCTTGTGCGCCCAGCGCAGGTATGCCACCCATGGGCCAATCAACCTGAGAGTCCTCCATGAAGCCTACCGTTGCGCCCTTCCCCGCCGCTCGCCTGCGCCGCACCCGTGTCAGCCAGCCCATCCGCGACCTGGTGCGTGAAAACGCCCTGACCACTGCCGATCTGATCTGGCCGATCTTCGTCCGCGAGGGCGAAGGCCAGATGGAGCCTGTCGAGTCGATGCCCGGGGTTCTGCGGCGCTCGGTCGACAAGGTGGCGGAGGCTGCGGTCGAGGCACAGGCGCTGGGGATCCCGGCGATCTGCCTGTTTCCCTATACCGATGCGTCGCTGAAAACCGAGGACTGCGCCGAGGCATGGAACCCGGACAACCTGACCAACCGGGCCATTCGCGCCATCAAGCAGGCGGCACCGGACATCGCGGTGATGACCGATGTCGCGCTGGATCCCTACAACATCAACGGCCATGACGGTTACGTGGTGAACGGCGAGATCGTCAATGACGCCTCGGTCGAAGCCCTGGTCAAGATGACCTTGGCCCAGGCCGAGGCGGGTGCCGACATCATCGGCCCCTCCGACATGATGGACGGGCGTATCGGCGCCATGCGGCGGGCCCTGGAGCAAGCAGGCCATCCCAACGTGACGATCTTGTCCTATTCCGCCAAATACGCCTCGGGCTTTTACGGTCCGTTCCGCGATGCGGTGGGCGCCTCGGGTGCGCTGAAGGGCGACAAGAAGACCTACCAGATGGATCCCGCCAACAGCGACGAGGCGCTGCGGCTGATCGAACGCGACCTGATGGAAGGCGCGGACATGGTGATGGTCAAGCCGGGTATTGCCTATCTGGATATCTGCCAGCGCGTGAAGTCCACCTTCGGCGTGCCCACCTTCGCCTACCAGGTGTCCGGGGAATACGCGATGATCCAAGCCGCGGCACAGAATGGGTGGATCAACGGCGAGCAGGTGATGATGGAAAGTCTGATGGCCTTCAAACGGGCGGGCTGCAACGGTGTCCTGACCTATTTCGCGCCCGAGGCCGCCCGGCTGCTGAACGGCTGAGCCCACCTGAACGTTTCAGCGGGAAGCCGCCGCCCACGTCTGCCCGGCAGATGACAGGCAGCGGTTTTCCGCGTATAACCGCGCCAGCGCCGGAGCCAACCGGCCATGGCACAAACCATTACAGGCACCCGAGAAAATGAGCAGCTCATCCTCCCCCACCCTGACCCGCCGCAGCTTTGCCCTTGGCGCGCTGGCCGCCACTGGCGTCACCGCCGCCTGTGGCAACGGCGTCGGCACCAAGAACGGCGCGATCATCGATGCCCGCGCAGATGCAACCCTGCGGCAGATGTACAGCCAATATCCCAACACCCGCACCCTGGCCGATAAGGCCAGCGGCATGCTCGTGATGCCCCTGGTCACCGAGGCGGGCTTCATGCTGGGTGGGGCCTACGGGCGCGGCGTGCTGCGCATCGATGGGGTGACGGTGGACTACTATTCGGCGATCAAGGGCAACGCAGGCCTGCAGCTCGGCGCCCAGCAGCATTCGCATGTCCTGTTTTTCATGACCCCCAAGGCGCTCGCCGACTTCCGCCGCTCCAGCGGCTGGGTGGCCGGTGCCGACATCGAAGCCGTGGCGAACAACGAAGGCGAATCCGTCACCGCCGACACCAATACGCTGACCTCGCCCGTGCTGGCGGTGGTCTTTGGTCAGGCCGGCTTCCGCATCGGCGCAACCGTGGAAGGCACGAAATACACCCGGATCATCCCCTGACCGTAACGATGTCGACCAGGCCCAAGTCGGCCTGATCCGGGCACCCAGGAAAAACTATGGCCTTTCCGTCGGGAAAGGCCATTTTGGTTTCGGGTGTCTTGGTTTCAGGCGTCCGGCGATCAGCCCAGTTCGCGCAGCCGCTTGAACAGCGACGAGGTGTCCCAGCGACCGCCACCCATCTTCTGAACGTCCTTGTAGAACTGGTCCACCAGCGCGGTCACCGGCAGGCTGGCGCCGGTCTCGTCAGCGGCGTCCAGGCAAATACCCAGATCCTTGCGCATCCAGTCCACGGCAAAGCCGTGTTCGAAATGATCGTCCAGCATCGTCTCGTAACGGTTCGACATCTGCCAGCTGCCCGCCGCGCCCTGGCTGATCACCTCGACCACCGCACGCCCGTCCAGCCCCGCCTTCTCGGCAAAATGGAGCGCCTCGCTGAGCCCCTGCACGAGACCGGCAATGGCGATCTGGTTGCACATTTTGGTCATCTGCCCCGCGCCGCTCTCGCCGATCCGGCGGCAGATTCGGGCGTAGGCATCCATCACCGGTTCCGCCCGCGCATAGGCGTCCGCATCGCCGCCACACATGACCGAAAGAACGCCGCCTTCGGCACCGGCCTGACCGCCCGAAATCGGCGCATCGACAAAGGCGATACCCTGCTCGCGCCCCGCCGCGTAAAGCTCGCGGGTCACCTTGGCCGACACGGTCGTGTGATCGACGAATACCGCCCCCTCGGCCAGACCTGCGAATGCACCGTCTTCGCCCAGGCAGACCGACCGTAGATCGTCGTCATTGCCAACACAGGCCATGACGAATTCTGCCCCGTCCGCAGCCTCTCGCGGCGTCTTGGCAAAGCCGCCGCCGTGCTCTGCGGCCCAAGCCTCGGCCTTGGCCGTGGTGCGATTGTAGACGGTCACCTCGTGCCCTGCGGCCTGCAAGTGCCCCGCCATCGGATAGCCCATCACACCGAGACCCAGAAACGCGATTTTCGCCATGTGCTTTTCCCCTGTTCAGACTTCGCATATGTTGGCGACGACACTACCACCCGGCCCTCCGCGTGCAATCCGCTGGAGGCCGGAAACAACAAATTGAACCGGAAAAACACTGCTGATGCGACATCTCTTTCGCTGGCTTCTGCGCCTGACCGCAGGCCTCATCCTGCTTTGCGTTCTGGCAGTTGCCCTGGTCTACTACCTCGCCTCGCAATCGCTTCCGGACTATGACAAGGATATCGCCCTGCCCGGCCTGTCCTCCCCGGTCGAAATCGTCCGCGACAACGCCAACGTTCCGCATATCTTCGGCAGCTTCGGCGCCAGTGACGACAGCGTGTACTATGGCCTCGGCTATGCGCACGCACAGGACCGGCTGTGGCAGATGGCGGTGCTGCGCCGGACCGCCCAGGGCCGCCTGTCCGAGGTCTTCGGGAGCCGCACGGTGGAGACCGATACCTACCTGCGCCGACTGGACCTGTACCGGCTGGCGCAGCAATCGGTCTCCGTCCAGTCCCCCGAGGCGATGGCGGCACTCACCGCCTATGCGGCCGGCGTCAACGCCCGCCTGCAGGAGATCAATGAAAAGGCGCTTGGCCGGGGCGCGCCGGAAATGTTCCTGTTCAATATGCCGATGGCTCCGTGGCAGCCCGCGGACAGCATCGCGATCATGAAGTTGATGGCGCTGCAGCTCTCCGGCCACATGAAGGAAGAAATCCTGCGCGCCCGCACCTCTCTGGCGTTGCAGGACGGCGATCGGTTGCGCGACATCCTGCCCGATGCACCAGGCAGCGGCCTGACCGCCCTGCCGGAATACGCCGAACTGGTCCCCGGCGCAGGCCTGCATCAGGCGTCCAGCCGACGCGCAGCACGCACCGACACGACCGAGGACAGCCTGCTGTTCCCTGTCGCGCCACGCGGCCTTGCCGGGGCGTCAAATGCCTGGGCCGCAGCCCCCAGCCGGTCGGCCGCGGGCGGCACGCTTCTTGCCAATGACCCCCACCTGGGCCTGTCGGCGCCCGGCGTGTGGTATCTCGCCCGGCTCGAACTGGGCACAGGCGCGGTGATCGGCGGCACCATCCCCGGCATCCCGGCGGTTCTGACCGCTCGCTCTGACAGCCTCGGCTGGGGGGTGACCTCCTCCTACCTCGATGATCAGGATCTGTTCATCGAACGGCTGAACCCGGACAACCCGCAAGAATATCTGAGCGTCGACGGCTACAAGAAATTCGTCACCCGACCGTCGATCATCCAGATCAAGGACCAGCCGCCGGTCACCCTGACCCTGCGCTGGACGGACAATGGCCCCGTGCTGCCGGGCTCGATGTTCAACCTCGCAGATATCACCCCGCCCGGCCACGTCGTTTCGCTTGCCTGGACCGCGCTCAGCCCGCGCGACACGTCGATGACCGCAGCCCTGGCGCTGATGCGCAGCGGCACGGTGGCCGAAGCCATCGATGCGGGCAAGGATTTCATCGCCCCGTCGCAAAACCTGACGCTGGTGGATCGCGAGACCATCGCGCTCAAGACCGTGGGCGCCTTCCCGCAACGCGACGCCGCCCACCAGAGCCGGGGCCGCATGCCAAGCCAGGGCTGGCGGCCAGAGAACCGTTGGAAGGGCCGCGCGCCCTACGAGGACAATCCCCAGTTCGTTTCTCCGCAGGGCGGGATCCTTGGGAACACCAACAACAAGATCCTCGAACGCCCCTTCCCCAATCACATGTCCTATGATTGGGGGGACACCCAGCGCATCCACCGGTGGCACAAGCTGATGCAGACCCGCGAGGTGCACACCCGTGACAGCTTCATCGAGGCGCAGCTCGACACGGTGTCCTATACCGCCCGCAGCCTGTTGCCGCTGATCGGTGCCAACCTGTGGTTCACCGGTGAGGCCGCGCCCGCTGGCACACCGGAGCGGCAGCGCCAGATCGCCTTGTCACTGCTGTCGGAATGGAACGGGGAGATGAACGAGCACCTGCCGGAGCCGCTGATCTACGCGGCCTGGCTGCGCGCTCTTCAGGCCCGGCTGATCACCGATGACCTTGGGCCGCTGGCCAAGAGCTTTGGTCATGTCGAGCCGCTGTTCATCGAACGGGTGTTTCGCAACGTCGATGGGGCCTCTGCATGGTGCGACGTCCGCCAGAGCGCGCCCAGAGAGACCTGCGAGGACATGGCCCGGCTGGCGCTCGACGACGCCTTGGTCTGGATCTCGGAGCGCTACGGCAGCGCGCTGGAATCGCTGCGCTGGGGCGATGCGCACCAGGCCACCCAAGACCACCCGGTGCTGGGCGAGGTGCCGATATTGCGCTACTTTGTGAACATCCGCCAGTCCACCAGCGGCAGCGACAACACCCTGCAACGGGGCAAGACCTCGGGGCGCGACCCGGATCCGTTCCACAACGTCCATGCTGCCGGCTACCGCGGCGTTTATGATTTCGCCGATCCCGACAGCTCGGTGTTCATCACCTCGACGGGGCAGTCCGGCCATCCGCTGTCACGTTATTACGACGACATGGCGCAGCTGTGGCGCCGGGGCGAATACATCCCGATGTCCCTGGATGAGGAGCTGGCCCGCGCCGCCGCCGTGGGGATCACGCGGATCACACCCCGAGACTGAGAATAAAAAACGGGCGCCGCGGCGCCCGTTTTCATGTCCAGACTACCGTCAGGATCACAGTTTTCGATACCGCGCCTTCTGCCGGTCGGTCCACAGAACGGTGACCTCGAACCCGCTGTCGGTCTGCTCCTCTTTCTGGACCAGATCCTCCTTGAACAGCCAGGCACGCTGCTTGCCCTCGGCAAAGCTGAGGTTGAGAACCTCCTCGTGGCGCACCCCCTGTAGCTTCTCGGCGATGTCGCGCAGAAGGTCATCCAAACCCTCACCAGTCAGCGCCGAAATCGCGTGGATCCCCTCCTCTCGCGCGGCGCGCTGACGACGGGCCTCCGCCTCGTCTTCAGGCAGCTGATCCAGCTTGTTCCAGACCTCGATACGGGCGCGGTTGTCCTCCACCCCGAGCGACGCGAGAATCGCCTCGACATCTTCGGCCTGATTCTCGCTCTCGGCATGGCTGATGTCGCGCACATGCAGCACCACATCGGCGGCCAGAACCTCCTCCAGCGTGGCGCGGAAGGCGGCGACCAGCTCGGTCGGCAGATCCGAGATGAAGCCCACCGTGTCGGACAGGATCACTTCCGGCCCATCCGGGATCTGCACCCGTCGCATGGTCGGGTCCAGCGTGGCGAACAGCATGTCCTTGGCCATTACCTCGGCACCGGTCAGCCGGTTGAACAGCGTCGATTTCCCGGCGTTGGTATAGCCTACCAGCGCGACGATCGGATACGGCACCTTGGCCCGAGAGGCGCGGTGCAGCGTTCGGGTCTTCACCACCTTGTCGAGCTGCCGACGCAACCGCACCAGCTGGTCGTCAATGGCCCGCCGGTCGGCCTCGATCTGGGTTTCGCCGGGTCCGCCGACAAATCCAAGACCGCCTCGCTGACGCTCAAGGTGGGTCCACGCCCGCACCAGGCGGGTGCGCTGATAGCTCAGCGCCGCCATCTCGACCTGCAGAACGCCCTCACGCGTGGCCGCACGATCCGAGAAAATCTCGAGAATCAACCCGGTCCGGTCGAGGATCTTGACCTTCCACGCCTTCTCGAGATTGCGCTGCTGAACGGGTGTGACCGGCCCGTCGATCAGAACCAGTTCGACCTCGTTCTGTTTGAAGACACCGGCCAGTTCTTCGATCTTGCCGGAGCCGAATAGCATGCCTGCGTGCGCCTTGGGCAGGCGCACGACGTTTGACCCGACCACGTCAAGGTCGGGCAAGGCCGCTGCCAGGGCAACGGCTTCTTCCAGTGCGGGACCGGCATCGCGGCGCCCGCTGTCTGACTTGATTTCCGGATGCAGCACCCAGGCCCGGGTACGCTTCCTGTCATGCTCCATCAATTGGAGTCTTCACCCTCATAGAGACTGATCGGCTGGGCCGGCATGATGGTCGAAATCGCGTGTTTATAGACAAGCTGCGACTGTCCGTCGCGGCGCAGCAGCACACAGAAATTGTCGAACCAGGTGATAACACCCTGCAGCTTGACCCCGTTGATCAGAAAAATTGTGACCGGAACCTTGGTTTTGCGAACGTGATTCAGGAAGGCATCCTGAAGATTCTGTCTGTCCGAAGCCATTTTTTATTATCTCGCCTTTGTTCTTGCAGCGCGCTGCGGACCAGCACGCATGTTGCAGTCGATTATGGACCCAGAATTGGCAAGTTTCCACCACAAAAACACTTTCCGGCCTCACCCGCGCTCAGCTGCGCCACAGATTCGGTGACAGCAACGCGATGAAGGCCAGGGTTTCCAGCCGCCCCAGTACCATGGCGAAACACAGGATCAACTTGGCCGGCGTGGTCAGAAGCGCCAACACGATCGGCTCGCTTGCGGCGGCTTCCGTCAGCGGCCCGGTGGTGGACAGCGCCGCAATGGCCAGCACCAGCGACTGCTCGAAATCGGATCCCACCGCCGCCAGCGCCGTACTGATTACCGCCAGCGACAGGGCAAACAACATGAAGAACAGCCACGCCACGAAAGCACCGTTCTTCTGCAGCCTGCGCGTCCGATCCCCCTCGCCACTGACCGAGTGGGGGTGCACCAGCCGCTCCATCTCGCGCAGGCCATTCAGATACAACGCATAGACCCGAAGCAGCTTGACCCCGCCGGCGGTCGTCGCGACGCCGCCGCCGAACACCGCCAATCCAAGCAGGATCATCCCCGGCGTTTCCAGCCCCGACCAATCCCGTGCCGCTTGCCAATGGGCGCTCTCGAACCCCGTGGTGGACAGGAACGACAGCACGGTGAAGATGGTCCCCCACAGCGCCCGCAGAGCCTGCGCCACATCCTCGCCCGCGTCGACCTCATAGGCGGCAACCCAGTGGCGCAGGAACAGAAGCAAAGGCACCCCGAAGACGATCATCAGCCCGGTCCGGAACTCGGGGTCGCGGTCGAGGCGCCCCTGCCCGGCCGTCACCGTGTCGCTGGAAAACGTCAACCGCGACAGGGCGAAGAACATGAACAGGAACATCACCATCTCGCCCGCCAGACCGCTGGCCGCACGTTCCACGCCACCGACGGCGGAGATCCCGGAGGTCGCCATCACCGACATGGCATGGCTCAGCCCGATCAGCGCCTGTTCCCCGGTGATCATCAGCAGAACCCACAGCACCAGCGTCAGGCCGATGTAAATGGGCGACAGGGTCCGGGTCACCAGCACCAACTGGCGGCGCGGATCCGCCCGCTCCATATGTGCAGGCGCGGCGGTGCCGCCGCCCGGCTGGCCTCTTGCCGTGACCTCGAACCCACCCAGCGACATCGGCGCCAGAACCGCCGATGCGGCAATCCACATCAAGAGACCCCCGAGCCAGCCGACCATCGCGCGCCACAGATGCACGCTGGGCGGCAGACGCGCCGGATCGGCCCAGATGTCTGCGCCGGTGGTGGTGATCGCGCTGACCATGTCGAAATAGGCATTGAGATAGCGGGTGCTGACCAAGGCGTCCTGCACCGGCACCGCAAGGAACAGTGGCAGCACCGTGAAAGTCGCCAGCAGCGACAGCAACTGACCCGTCATGCTGTAGCGCGGCACCTTGTTGCCCAGCGCCAGCGCGATCATCACCACCAGCGTCAGCCCCAGGATGCCAGAGTAGAAGAAGCTGCGCGACGTGTGGTGGTCGTCCAGCACCAGCGCATGGACGGCCGGCAGCCACATCGCCAGCGAAGCAATCCCCGAGATCAGCAAGAACAGCGGCAGCCGCAGCACCCCGACCGGGGCTTTGACCGATTGTCGCATTCTAGAAATAGTCGATCGAGACCTGCAACAGGCGCTCGACCTCCGGCACGTCATCCGCCATTGCAAAGAGGGCGATCACATCCCCCTCCTCGATCCGCATTTCGCCGGAGGGGCGCAGCATCTCGCCATCCTTCAGCACGCCGCCAACCAGAACGCCTTCGGGGAAATCCGTCTCGCGGATCATCTGACCGGCGATGGGCGAGGTCGAGAGCACTTCGGCCTCGATCATCTCGGCCTCGGCGTCACCCAGCGAATACACCTGGCGCACCCGGCCATAGCGGATATGACGCAGGATCGAGCTGACGGTGGTGGAGCGCGGGTTGATATAGGCGTCGATCCCAAGATGCGGCAGAAGCGGCACCAGCGTGGGATCGTTGATCAGGGCAATCGCCAAGGGGCAGCCCTCGGCCTTGGCCCGCACTGCCGCCAGCATGTTGGTCTTGTCGTCATCGGTCACGGCCAGCATGGCGTCAGCCTTGTCGATGCCGGCCTCGATCATCAGCGCCCGGTCGAGCCCGTCGCCATTCAACACGATCGTGCGCTCCAACTGCTCGGCCGCGCGTTCGGCGGAGCGGCGGTCCCGCTCGATCATCTTGGCGCGTATGCGGGTTGTGCTGGCCTCCAGTGCCTTTGCCACCTCAAGCCCGACATTGCCGCCCCCGACGACCACCACGCGGTCCTGGCGCTTTTCGTGCTTGCCGAAGACCTCGATGGTGCGCGACACGTCATCGACGTGGCAAAAGACATAGCAGCTGTCGCCGACGAACAGCTGGTCACCCGGTTCCGGCGCAAACAGGGTCCCGTCCCGACGCACGCCGACAACAATCGCGCGCAGGGTGGAAAACAGGTCGGTCAACTGGCGCAGGGGCGTGTTCACCACCGGGCAGCCCTCATCGATCTGGATGCCTAGAAGCTGTGCCTTGCCGTCCATGAACGTTTCAGTGTCAAACGCCGCAGGCGCCGACAGCCGCTGCATCGCCGCCGCAGCAACTTCGCGCTCAGGACTGATGACCACGTCGATCGGCAAGTGCTCCCGCTGGTACAGATCGGAATAGATCGCGGTCAGGTAGCTCTTTGCCCGCAGCCGGGCGATCTTGCGCTGGATCTTGAACACCGAATGCGCCACCTGACAGGTCACCATGTTGACCTCGTCCGAATGGGTCGCGGCGATGATCATATCCGCATCCCGTGCGCCCGCGCGCTGCAACACATCCGGGTAGGACGCGAAGCCGTGGATACCTTGCACGTCCAGCGTGTCAGTGGCGCGACGCACCAGATCCGGATTGTTATCGACAACCGTGACATCATTGTGTTCGCCGGACAGATGCCGGGCGATCTGCCAGCCAACCTGGCCCGCACCACAGATAATGACCTTCATAGACGTGTTCCTTGGCGAAGTGAGGCGCAGAGTTTCGCGCACTGTGCATGACAGAAGCCGCATTCACGGTCAAATTAATTGTAAAATCCTCTGCTTGCCCCCATCTTCCCCATATGATCGATGCATTTTTCCGCTCCCTGGGCGCCGCCGGGTTGCTGATGGTCAGCGCTTGCGGCCCTCTGCCCGCCTACTACAAACCCGGCGCCGAGGTTTCGCGCCTGGAAGCCGACACCCTGAGCTGCGAGACGCGTGCCCTCAAGGACGCCCCGGTAGCGACCGAGATCCGCCAACGCCCGGCGGTCTTCTACCCCGGTCACCGCTATTGCAGCGGCGGACAATGTTACTATCGGCCAGGCTACTGGGCTGACGGCGGCACCTACACCGTCGACACCAACCGGCAGCTCCGCCAGCGACTAGCCAAGGCCTGCATGGCCGACAAAGGCTATCAGCAGATCGAATTGAAACGCTGTACAGGGGCAAGCACGGCAGGCGAAACCGTGGGCCAGACATTGCTTGGCCCTCTGGACGAGACATCCTGTGCCATCCGCAATCGCGATGGAACGGTCAGTATCCGGACCAAAGGCTGACCAGCCCCATGTGCTGCAGCCCCGCGGGCGGCAGTGCCACAGCCCGGTTTGCGTCGAAACCACCTGCGCGGCGCATCACGGCCTGACATCTCCGTGCAACAGCTCGTCCGCCACTTGGTGAGCGCAGCGCCCGCAGCCGGTGCGGGCACCATGCAGGCTGGTTCAGACCTGCTCTTCTTCGGCCTCGACGTGGGCCACGCGCGCGCCGGCCTTGTTCGAGGTCACCACCCCCAGCGATTTCAGCTTGCGGTGCAGCGCCGAACGCTCCATGCCCACGAAGGACGCGGTACGGCTGATATTGCCGCCGAAGCGGTTGATCTGGGTCAACAGGTATTCGCGTTCGAAGGCTTCACGCGCCTCGCGCAGCGGCAGGGTGGCCAAGGCACCGGAGAGCACCACGCGACCATCCTCCTGCGGCTTTTCTTCCTCGCGCGGCAGGTCCTTTGCCTCGATCGGGCCGCTGCCATCGCCAAGGATCAGCACCCGCTCCACCAGGTTCTTCAACTGGCGCACATTGCCGGGCCAGAGCATTGTCTGCATCAACGCAACGGCCTCCTCGGTCAGCTCGCGAAGCGGCAGACCCTGGGTTTCGTTGAAATGCGCAATGAAATGATTGGCCAGCAGCGGGATGTCCTCGCGCCGATCCGCAAGGGACGGCACCTCGACCGGCACCACGTTGAGGCGATGATAGAGCTCCTGGCGGAAGGTGCCGGCGGCGATTTCGGCCTCCAGGTTCTTGTTGGTCGCGGAGATCACCCGCAGGTCCACCCGTACCTTGTCGTTGCCACCGACCCGCTGGAACTGCTGATCCACCAGCACGCGCAGGATCTTCGACTGGGTGCCCAGGGGCATGTCCGCGACCTCGTCAAAGAACACGACACCGCCATGCGCCTGCTCCAGCAGCCCCGGTTCCACGCCGCGCTCGGCGGACTCGCGGCCAAACAGAACCTCCTCCATCCGATCGGGCTCGATGCTGGCGCAATTCACTGTCACGAACGGCGCCGACGCCCGGCTCGAGTTGGCGTGAATGTAGCGGGCCGCGATCTCCTTGCCGCTGCCGGCAGGCCCGGTCAACATCACCCGGCCGTTGGATTTGGTCACTTTTTCCAACTGGCCCAACAGGGTCCGGAAAGCGGCAGAGGTGCCAATCATCTCGGCCGGGCCGCTGTCGCGCCGTTTGAGGTCGGTATTTTCCCGGCGCAACCGCGACGTTTCCATGGCGCGGCGGATCACCACCATCAACTGGTCAATGTTGAAGGGCTTTTCGATAAAGTCATAGGCCCCCTGCTTGATCGCGGCGACCGCGATTTCCACGTTGCCATGCCCCGAGATGATGACCACCGGAATTTCCGGGTTGTCGCGCTTGACCGTCTTCAGAATGTCGATGCCGTCCATCTGGCTGTCCTTGAGCCAGATATCCAGGATCATCAGCGCAGGCTGAGCCTCCTCCAGGCGCGCCATACATTCCTCTGACGACCCGGCCTTGCGGGTGGCAAAGCCTTCGTCCTCCAGAATGTCCGAGATCAGCTCACGAATATCGCGCTCGTCATCTACAATCAGAATGTCACTCATGTCAGACCTGCTTTCACTGTATTCTTGTTCGGCGCTGCCGTCATGGCCGCGGCGGGTAGACGGATCACCGCCATGGCCCCGAAATGCGCCTGTCCTTCAAACACCGGGGCGTCTTCCAGCGTCAGCGTGCCCCCGTGCTCCTCGATGATCTTCTTGACGATCGGAAGCCCCAACCCGGTGCCCGCATCGCGGGTGGTTACATAGGGTTCGAACAACCGTGCCCGATCCTCCGGCAGGCCGATTCCATTGTCGGCGATGCGGACTTCATAGGCATTGCCCTCCTTGCGGGCCGACACACGGATTTCCGGTGCCAGATCCTGCGGCGGGTTCTTGTTTTGCAGGCTTTCGATGGCTTCACCTGCGTTCTTGATCAGATTGGTCAGCGCCTGACCGATCATGGTGGCATCCAGATCCGAGCGCATCGGCTCCTCAGGCAGATCGGCCTTGATCTGAACACCCGGCTGGCCCTGCTGTTGCAGCACAACCGCGTCGCGCACCAACCGGGCCAGATCCTCTTCGCGCCGCTCCGGTTCCGGCATGCGGGCGAACTTCGAAAACTCGTCAACGATGCGGCGCAGATCATTCGTCTGGCGCACGATCACATCGGTCATCGCTTGCAACTGGTCACTGTTTTCCTCGCCGAGCTTGGGCGCGAACTTGCGCTTGATCCGTTCGGCGCTCAGCTGGATGGGGGTCAGCGGGTTCTTGATTTCATGTGCGATCCGTCGGGCAACATCCCCCCAGGCCGCCATTCGCTGGGCGCTGACAAGATCGGTGACATCGTCAAAGGCCACCACGTATCCTTCAAGGCCACCCTCCTCCGAGCGGCGCGGCGACATGCGGACAAGCAGATTTTCCAACCGCCCCTGACGCGTGACCTTGATCTCCTCCTGAGCCACATCGGCGCCGCTTTCGGCCAGTTCATCGAACAGGGGACCGAACTCCGGCACCGCAACGGCCAGAGCAAGTGACTGCTGATCCTCGCGCCAGTCCAGCAACCGTTCGGCCGAGCGGTTCACAAAGGTCACACGGCCTTCGGCGTCGAGCCCGACCACCCCGGATGTCACCGAGGACAGCACCGAATCGAACAGCCGACGCCGGCGTTCGATCTGCCGGGTGTTGTCCAGCAGCCGCTCGTGCTGGGCTTTCAACTCGCGGGTCATCTGGTTGAAATACTGGCCCAATTGCGCGATCTCGTCGCCGCCATCATCGACCGGCACCTTGACGTCGAGATTACCCGCACCCACGCGCTGCGCGGCCACCGTCAGCCGTCCGACCGGCCGCGAAAGCCGTTCCGCAAACCACATCCCCAGCCACATCGCCGCAAGGATCAGAATCACCGCAAAGCCGATGTAGAGCAGGGCAAATTCAAACAGCACCCGCCCCCGCTCGCTTTCGAGCTGCTGATACAGATGCGCGGTTTCCTGGGTATCGTCGAGCAGGTTCAGAAGCTCGCCGTCCACATCCCGGCTGATGTACAGGAAGCGATCAACAAAAGCGTTCAGCCGGACCAGCGCCCGAAACTCGCTGGTGGCCCAATCCTCGATCAGCAACAGCCCTTCTTCGCGCGCGACCTCGATCTGTCGGCTGTTCGGCTTTTCAAAGTCGAACTCATACGAGCGTTCGCCGCGGGCGCGGATCAATCCGGCGCTGTCGACGATATAGGCCTCACGCAACCCACGCTGGATCTGCAACTGCCCCTGTGCCAGCACCTGCCGCAGCTCCGCATCGTTGATGAAGAAACTGCGCGCCCGGCTGTTGTCGAGGTAACGCGCCAGCGCCCGTGCGTCCTCGCTCAGATCGTTTTTCTGCTGGGTCTGATAAGCTTCCGCCGCAGCCAGCGAACTGCCGATGACTTGACGCACCCGCTGCGAGAACCAGCCCTCAAGCCCGACGTTCACGGTCAGCACGGCAAAGACCGCGACGATCACAGTCGGGATCAGGGCCAGGAAGCCAAACGCGCCGATCAGCCTCAGGTGAAGCCGGGAGCCTGCGGATTTCGAGCGCCGCGCCGCAAACAGCCGCAGGATCTGCGCCAGCACAAGCGCCGCGATGGTCAGGATGTAAACAAGGTCCGCCAGGAGAATCAGCCGCAGCGAGCGCGACGACGCCCCCTGGCCCAACGGTCCGATGATGAGGAAGGTCACGAGCGCCAGGATCGGCCCCAGCAGCACCAGCCCGATGGTGCCGATATTGCGCGCCCGACGCGTTTTACGCCAGCGGTCCAAAGCCGCAAACGGCCCGTATGCCGCCCTCAGATGTGACTTATGCGCCACTGACTGCCCTCATCCCGATGTGTGACTCAAAACGAGTCACCGCCATATATCGTGGCCCTGCCGAGGAAAATCGCAACGCGGCCACATTTCTGTGGCGATATTACATCAGTTTGCGGCGGCGTGTCACCTCAATATCCAGATCGGTGATTTTCTTGCGCAACGTATTCCGGTTGATCCCCAGCAGATCGGCACATTTGGCCTGGTTTCCCCCGGTCGCAGCCAGGGCGATTTCGATCAGCGGGGTTTCCACCTCGCGCAGCAACCGCATGTAGAGGCCCGGCGGCGGCAACATGTCACCATGCAGATCGAAATAGCGCTGCAGGTGGCGCCCCACGGCTTCGGACAGCTTCTCGTTGGCAAAACCGGCGCTGCTCGGCTCCGGGCCAAAATGTGGGCCAAGGACCGCATTCACGTCGGCCTCGGTGATTTCCTCGCCCCGTGCGGTCAGCGCCAGTCGACGCACGGTGTTCTCCAGCTGCCGCACGTTGCCGGGCCAGCCAAAATGGCGTAGCGCTTCGCGCGCGGCCTCGTTCATGCTCCGATGCGGCGCGCCCTCATTCTCGGCCCGCGTCAGGAAATGCTCCGCCAAAAGCGGAATATCCTCCACCCGCTCCCTCAGCGCCGGCACATGCAAGGCAGTGCCACAGATGCGATAGTAGAGATCCTGCCGCAGCTCACCTGCCTCCATCGCCGCGGCCAGATCACGCTGGCTGGAGGCAAGGAACCGTGGTGCGTGGTCGCCCGGCGCATCCATCATCCGCACCAGGCGCGCCTGGGCTTCCTCGGGCAGATCGGCCAGTTCATCAATCACCAGCATGCCGCCCTTGGCCTGCGCCAGCAGCCGCGCCGGACCTTCCAGCTCGATCAGAGACGCGCCATCCACATGGACGAAAGGCAAGGTCCGGCGATCGGAAAAGTCATGGATGGCCCGCGCAATCAGCGACTTGCCCGTCCCGCTCTCGCCCGTCACCAGCAGCGGCAAATCGGTGTTCATCACCCGCGCAATCAGCCGGTATAGGGTTTGCATCACCTCGCTGCGGCCGATCAGCGGCAGTTCCTCGGGCCGCTCCTGCGTCTCTTCCCGGGTGGGCGTCGACGCGGTCCGCTTGGCCGACAACGCCTTGGAGGTACGCTTCATCAACTCGGGCAGGTCAAACGGCTTGGGCAGGTAGTCATAGGCCTCGGCCTCCTCCGCGCGGATCGCCGTCATGATCGTATTTTGCGCGGAAATCACGATGACCGGCAGGCCGGGCCGGTCGGCCTGGATCTTGGGCAACATCTCCAAACCGTTCCCGTCGGGCATCATGACGTCCGAAATCACCACGTCGCCCTTGCCCTCTCCGACCCAGCGCATCAGCGTGGTCAGGGAGGACGTGGCATGCACCTTGCAGCCCGCGCGGGTCAGCGCCTGGGTCAAAACGGTGCGAATGGTGCGGTCGTCATCTGCGACCAGAACGGTGCCATCCATGGATCAGCTCTCCTGCAGTTCTACGTCGCGCGGGACGCGCGACAGCGACAGCCGGAACACCGTGCGCCCGGGAACCGAGCTTACCGAGATCCAGCCATTATGCTCCGAGACGATCTTGCTCACCAAAGCAAGACCGAGCCCGGTGCCGTTTTCGCGCCCCGACACGAAGGGGTCGAAAATATCGTCCTTGATTTTCTCCGGCAGGCCGGGGCCGTCGTCGCAGATTTCGATCTGCAGCGGCAGCAGCTTGCCTGTTCCGTCACTCCGACGAAGCCGGAAGGAATGCTCGTAATAGGTGCGGATATGAATGTTTCCGCCTTTTTTATCAGCGGCTTCCGAGGCATTCTTCAGAAGGTTCAGCACCACTTGCAACAGCTGGTCCGCATCCCCCCAGGCCATTGGCAACGACGGATCATAGCCTTCGGTGATGGTCATATGCGCGCCGAAACCCAGCAGCGCCGAGCGCCGCGCACGGTCCAGGACATCATGCAGGTTCACCGGCTTGAAATCCGGCTCCGACAGGTTGCCGAACTGCTCCACCTGTTCCAGCAGCTTGACGATGCGGCGGCTCTCGCTGACGATCAGATCGGTCAGTTCCAGATCCTCGCCCGACAGGTTCATGCTGAGAAGCTGCGCCGCGCCGGTAATCCCCGCCAGCGGATTCTTGATCTCATGCGCCAGCATCTCGGCCATGCCGATGGCCGAGGCGGCGGCGGATTTCGACGAATGGTTCTGCGTCAACCGCCCGGCCAGTTCGCGCGGCGTGACCATCATCAGCATGGTGCCGTCCTGCCCCTGCAAAGGCGCCACCTGAACCCCGCACTGCAGCGGCGCCCGGCTGCCGGACCCGACGTCGATGTCATTCACGAACAATGGCGTGCCCTGAACCCGGGCGCGGGCAAAGGCGCTTTCGATCGGCGCGTCGATGGCCAAGGTATCCCAGACCGGCTGCCCCAGCAGCGCCCGGCGGGAGGTGTTCAGGAACCCTTCCGCCGCGGCGTTGACATCGGCAATCTTGTCCCAGGCATCGATCAGAAAAGCCGGAACCGGCAGCGAGGCCCAGAGTGCGGAACTGTCGCTCATGCTGCGACCTCCGTCGCGGTCGGCATCAGCGCTTCAGGCAGCAGCGCCAGCACTTCCGCCGGAGATTTCTCGGTCAGGACGCGACGGCGCATCACCGGTCCGGTGCCTGCGTAGTCCATGTACCAGCCAAGGTGCTTGCGGCTGACGCGCAACCCCAGATCCGCACCATAAAAGGTGAGCATTGCCTCGTAATGATCTGAAACCATTTGCACAAACGCCTCCCCTACAGGGATGGTCGGCGCCGGGGACCCCCACAGCTCATGCGCCACCTGGGCCAGCAGCCAAGGGCGACCTTCGGCCCCGCGGCCGATCATCACGCCATCTGCGCCAGACAGTTTCAACGCCTGCCGCGCAGTCGCGGTATCCACGATGTCCCCATTGGCCAGTAGCGGCACCGGCACGGCGTCCTTCACGGCGCGGATCGCCGCCCAGTCGGCGGAGCCCTTGTAGAACTGACAGCGGGTGCGGCCATGGATCGTAACCATCTTCACACCGGCATCGGCGGCACGTCGGGCGACGTCCGGAGCATTCAAACAACGATCGTCCCAGCCGAGCCGTGTCTTCAACGTCACCGGCACATCCACCGCGTTGACCACGGCCTCGATCAGCCGCAGCGCGTGGTCGGGCGTCTTCAGCAGGGCTGATCCGGAATAGCCGTTGGTCACCTTCTTGGCCGGGCAACCCATGTTGATGTCGATGATCCGCGCGCCCTGCCCGGCCACCTGCTTGGCGGCCTCGGCGATCCAATATTCATCGCGTCCCGCCAGCTGCACGGCAGTGTTCTCGACATCCGCGCTCAGCTCCGCCCGCTCGCGCACGCCCGGCTTGGCCTGAACCATTTCCTGGCTTGCCACCATTTCGCTGACCATCAGCCCCACCCCGAAGGAGCGGACCAGATCCCGGAACGGGCGGTCGGTGATTCCAGCCATCGGTGCAAGCGCGATGGGCGGGGTCATGTCGGTGGTTCCGAGGGTGAAGGACAAATGCCTAATCCTTGTGCAGTTGATCTGTTTTTACCCGAAGCCCCTGCTATGCAGCAATGAAATCGCCCTGTTCAAGGCCCGGCAAAGCGCTACTTGCCTAATTTTTGGGCGCTTCACCCCAGGTGATTGCCTAAGCCCGCGCCACCCCATAAACAAAGCACGTCTGTCCCGCAGGAGGTTTCCCATGACCACAGCCGCCCTGATCGTCGCCGCCGGCCGCGGCACCCGCGCAGGCGGCGGGCTGCCCAAGCAGTGGCGGCCGCTGAAAGGGCGACGGGTGATTGACTGGACCCTGCAAGCCTTTGAAAAGGCGGGGGTGGAGCATATCGCGCTGGTGCTTTCGCCAGACGATACCACAGCCTGGCAGGAATTCGCAGAGCGGCCCGGATTGATCCTGGCAAAAGGCGGGGCGGAGCGCGCCGCCTCGGTGCTGAACGGGCTGCTGGCGCTGGCACCACTGGAGCCGCACAAGGTACTGATCCATGACGCCGCCCGCCCCTGTGTCAGCCCTGACCTTGTTCACCGCATAACGGGCGCGCTGGACGGCACGCCCGCCGCCGCGCCCGCGCTTGCCGTCAGCGACGCCCTGTGGACCGGTGCCGAGGGCAGCGTGACCGGTACCCGCGACCGCAGCGGGCTATATGCAGCGCAGACACCGCAAGGTTTTCACTTCGAGGCGATTCTGGCCGCACACCGCGCCCATCCCGGCGGTGCCGCCGATGATGTCGAGGTCGCCCGCGCCGCGGGGCTTGACGTGCGCATCATTCCGGGTGAGCCGGACAACATCAAAATCACCCGCCCCGAGGATTTTGCCCGGGCGGAACGCATTCTGGGGGCAGAAATGGATATCAGGCTTGGCAATGGCTACGACGTGCACCGGTTCGGGCCCGGCGACAGCGTCATCCTCTGCGGGGTGGAGATCCCGCATGACAGAACCCTGCAGGGCCACTCCGATGCGGATGTCGGCATGCATGCGGTGACGGACGCGATCTATGGCGCCCTGGCACAGGGCGACATCGGCCGCCACTTCCCGCCCACCGACCCGCAGTGGAAAGGTGCCGCCAGCGACATCTTCTTGCGCCACGCCGCCGAACTCGCTCGCGGCATGGGCTTCACCATCTCCAACGTCGACTGCACCCTGGTCTGCGAATACCCCAAAGTTGGCCCCCACGCCGCGCGGATGCAGGAGGTGATGGCCGGCATCCTCGGGATCGATGCCAGCCGGGTGTCGATCAAGGCGACCACGTCGGAACGGTTGGGTTTCACTGGCCGCGGCGAAGGTATCGCAGCTCTCGCCACCGCGGCCTTGGTGAAATCATGACTGCCGCACAGCTGATCGGAACCGTCGGCGGCATCGGTTACTTGCGGCCCGCGCCCGGCACCTGGGGCTCGCTCGCGGCGCTGCCGCTGGCCTACGGGCTGCACCAGCTTGGCGGTTTTCCCCTCTTGGCGCTGGCGACGCTGCTTTGCATCCCCGCCGGGCTTTGGGCCACGGCGCAGATGACCGCTGGAAGCGACGACCACGATCCGTCGGAGATCGTCGTCGATGAAGTGGCCGGCCAATGTATCGCGATCTGGGCGGTGTCTTTGCCCGCCTGGCTGCATGGGTTGCCAGTCACCGCGTTATGGCCCGGCTGGATCGCCGCCTTCGTGCTGTTTCGCCTGTTCGACATCTGGAAACCCGGCCCCGTGGGCTGGGCCGACCGCAAGCAGGGGCCGTTCGGCGTGATGATGGATGATGTCATCGCGGGCATCCTGGCCGCCATCGGTGTCGCGCTGCTTGCGGGCTTTTCACACGGGGTCCTTGGGCTATGACAGAGGCGACAGACCTGATTGTCCGGGCCACGGAGTCGGGGGTCACCATTGCAACGGCTGAAAGCTGCACCGGCGGGCTGATCGCCGCGGCGCTGACAGACGTTCCGGGCTCCTCAGCCGTGGTCGACCGCGGCTTTGTCACCTATTCCAACGCAGCCAAGATGCAGATGCTGGGCGTGCGGGAAGATACCTTGAAATCCCATGGAGCCGTCAGCGAGGAAGTGGCACGCGAGATGGCCGAGGGCGCCCTGAACCGCTCTGGCACTGCATTGGCTGTATCCGTCACCGGCATCGCGGGTCCGGGTGGGTCCGAGTTCAAACCCGAAGGGCGGGTATGCTTTGGCCTGGCCGTGAAAGGCGGCGCAACCCAGACCGAGACTGTCGAGTTCGGTGCCCGCGGCCGCGCCGAGGTGCGTCGTGCCGCGTGCGATCGTGCCCTGAACCTGCTGCGCAGCGCGCTGCCCTGAGCCACTTTGCAGCGGCAGCCTCAGCCGCCACTGCAGTTCCTCCCGCCCCGGACACTCTGCACCGCGCGGTAGCGGCGGCACCTCAATGCCGCCCAAGCGATCGGAAAAACGGCCCGTGGGCGGGCCGTTTTATGTTTCATCCCTGCTTCGTATCCGGCGTCAGACCGCGCGGTTGGCGGCCTGCACCTCCGGCCCCGGCGACACGGCAATTGCGCCGAGGCTTTCGACATAGCGTGCAACCATGGGTGCGCCATCGGCTGCCGCCTGCCCTCCAACGAGCGCTCCGAGATAGCCTTCGTTGTTCTGCGGTGTGGCCATGCTGCTGATCAGCGCCATGGCGCGGGCATCATCAAGCGCCGCCTGCGCTCGTGCACGCGCCTGCACGTCCCTCGCCGACGTGCGGGGCTCATCAGTGGGCTGGTCCGGTTTTGCCGCCACCCGGCCTCCGGCGCGCATCTCGGCACCCCGACGGCCGCCCCGGCGCGCGCTGCCAGTGTCGGCGGCCTGCCCTCCGGACTGCCCGCCGTCCGCCTGCCCCCCGCTGGCTTCACCCGCACCGCTCGGGGCAGCCGGTCCGGCTTCCTGCGGGGCAGGCTCCGGTTGTGGCTGAGGTTGCGGTTGTGGGGATGCCGGAATAATTCCACCTACGACCATCGTCTCAAAACTCCTAACAGAAAGTTAATTCTGCACGCGGAGGTGCTCCCGAAATAAGGCAGGAATCCGGCAAAACCTGAGCAATGCCGGGTTTCCCGGGAGCGTGGTAAACGAATGATTAACAGATGGTCAGGCAGCGCCCTTACCGGCCGCCGTAAAGCTCCGCCGCGCGACGCTCGAATGCGCGCACGATACGCTGCATTGCTTCGTTGAACACCACGCCGATGATCCCCTGCAGCACGGCGTTCTTGAACTCGAAATCAACAAAGAAGGACACATCACAGCCCCCGTCCTCACGCGGGGTGAATTGCCAGTGCGATTTCATGTAGCGAAACGGCCCGTCCAGGTATTCGGTGTCGATCTTGTGGGCGTCCGAGTAAAGAGTGACCCGGCTGCCGAACCGCTCCCGAAAGACCTTGAAGGAGATCACCAGATCCGCCTCCATCACCTCGGCCTCGCCCAAGGGCGCGCGGCTGCGAATGCGGGCGGCGGCGCACCACGGCAGGAATTTCGGATACTGCGCCACGTCTGCCACCAGATCGTACATCTGCTGGGCGGTATAAGGCAGCGGGCGGGTTTCCGAATGGGTTGGCATGTCTGCGTCGAATTTCCTGCTATGATCGTGGCGCGTCATGTCCTATGAACGCGCGGAAATTTCAAGGGGGCAGCCATGTCACAGCGTCCATATGTCATTGATGTGATGATCTCGGCCAAGGCCATCGCGGCCCGGATCGAAGAGCTATGCGGTGAAATCCAGCGCGAATTCGGCGATACCGACAAGCTGGTTGTCGTTGGCCTGCTGCGCGGCAGTTTCGTTTTCATCGCCGATCTGGTGCGTGAACTGGATCTGCCGATCGAAGTCGACTTCCTGGAAGCCTCCTCCTATGGCGACGCGATGGAAAGCAGCCGGGAAGTGCGCATTCTCAAGGACTTGCGCGGCGCCATTGAAGGCCGGGACGTGTTGGTCGTAGAAGACATCGTCGACACCGGTCACACGCTCAACCACGTCACCCACCTGCTGCAAAGCCGCAACCCGGCGCGGCTGAAATCCATCGCGCTGCTGGACAAACCATCGCGGCGCGAGGTGGATTTCCGCTCCGATTGGGTCGGCTTCGAGATCCCGGACGAATTCGTCGTCGGCTATGGAATCGATTACGCCCAGCGCAATCGGAACCTGCCCTATATCGGCAAAGTGCGCTTTACCGACGCGGGCTGACCTGAACCGTTCGTGAGCACCTCCGGTGCGCCGCTGTCGCGCCGAGGCCACAGAGAACACCATTGACACCCACCATGGGAACCGGCGCTATCCCGCCGGTTCCCGGTCAGGGGTCGGCAGATTCCGGCAATGCCGATTTGCCTTTTGCCTGCGCCTCTCCCATGTCTCTGGAAACAGCAGAATTCACTGGAGAGATGCCATGTTCAGACCCCTGCTTGCCACCGTGGCCACCAGCATTGCCTTGTCGGCTGTTGCCGCTCACGCAGGCCCGCCAAAATGGGCCCCCGGCCACAAGAACAGCGCCGCACATTACGCGCCCGGGCAGGTGAAGAAGCGGCACAGCGCCAAGCACGGGCATCTTCACGGCGGCGATTGGGTCCGGGTCGAGGACTACGACCGCTGGGGCCTGAAACCTCCGCGCGAAGGCCATGATTACATCCGCAAGGACGGCAAGATCTACGAAGTCGTCAAGGACACGCTCGCCATCATCGGCGCGGTGGCCGTGGTCGACGCGCTGACCAACTGACGGGGGGCACCCTGGTCAGTCAGCCCAGCAGGGTCCGTAGTGTTTGCAGAAAGATCCCGGTTCCGACCGGGATCGCCGCATCGGGGAAGTCATAGTCCGGGTTGTGCAGCTGCGGCTGGGTGACGCCAGAGCCAAGCCAGAACATGGCGCTCTTGGCGTGGCGGGCAAATTGCCCGAAATCCTCGGACCAGCGTTGCGGCAAATCGCCGAGCTGCGCCGGATGGCCTGCCTCTGCGCAGGCGTCCTGCAAGATCTGAACAGCGGCGGGGTGGTTGGTGCAGGCCTCGAACACGTCATCGAATTCGATATCCAGCATCAGCCCGTGATCCGCGCAAGCGCGGCGAGCCAACGCGGTCGCATCAGCGACCAGTTGCTCCATCCGCGCGTCGGTGACGGTGCGCAGGGTCACCCAGACCTCGCCCAATCCGGGTGCAATGCCGAATGTCGCCTCGCCCAGCCGCGCGTGGGTCAGCGTGACCAGCGCATAATCCGCGTCGAGATCACCGCCCTGCCCTAGGTCCGGCAGCCCGGTCATCAGCTGCGCCATAGCTGCCGCGGGTGAGATCCCGTCCCGCGGCGCGGCCGCATGCGAGGTGCGCCCGGTCAGCCGGATTCGCATGCCGCGCGAGGCGCAGTTGGCTGCACCGGAACACAGCCCCACCTTGCCCACCGCGAGGCCCGGCAGATTGTGCAGCGCAAAGGCATAGTCCGGCACAATCTGCGCGAACGCAGGGTCGGCAAGAACCGCCGTCGCCCCCTTGCCGGTTTCTTCAGCGGGTTGGAACAACAGCACCGCCCGCCCCCGGGCCGGACGCCGCGCAGCCAGCTCTGCTGCCAGCCCAGCGACCATGGCCATGTGGCCATCATGGCCGCACAGATGGCCGCGCCCTTCGTGCCGAGAGCGGTAAGGTTGGTCGGAAAGTTCGGCGATGGGCAATCCGTCAAGCTCACAGCGGATCAGGACCGTGGGCCCTGCCGCCAGCCCGTTGTAGACCGCTGCGACCCCATGGCCGCCAAGCCCGGTCAGCAGCTTGTCAGGAGCAAAATCACGCAGGTAGCCCGCCACCATGGCGGCGGTCTTTTCCTCGGCACCTGAGACCTCGGGGATCTGGTGCAGGGCCTGGCGCAGCCGCGTCAGCTGCTCCAGGCGTTGCGGCGTCATGCAAGCCCCAGCTTCTTGTTGCGGGCCTCGCGCAGACGCGCAAAGTCGTCGCCCGCATGGTAGGAAGACCGTGTCAGCGGCGTCGCGGAAACCATCAGGAAGCCCTTGCCATAGGCCGCTTTCTCGTAGGTCTTGAACTCTTCAGGTGTGACGAACCGGTCCACCGCGTGGTGCTTGGGCGTGGGTTGCAGATACTGGCCGATGGTCAGGAAATCGACATCCGCCGCGCGCATGTCGTCCATCACCTGTTTCACCGCCTGCGCGTCCTCGCCCAGGCCAACCATGATACCGGATTTGGTGAAGATCGAGGGGTCCAGCTCCTTTACCCGCTGCAACAGGCGCAGCGAGTGGAAGTAGCGGGCACCGGGGCGAACCTCGGGGTAGAGGCCGGGCACGGTTTCCAGGTTGTGGTTGAACACGTCCGGCTTGGCTTCGACCACCTTTTCCAGCGCGCTGGCATCGCATTTGATGAAGTCGGGTGTCAGGATTTCGATCGTCGTCCCGGGGGAGCGATGGCGCACGGCACGAATGGTCTGGGCAAAGTGATCGGCGCCGCCGTCCTCGAGGTCGTCGCGGTCAACGGATGTGATGACCACGTGATTGAGGCCCAGTTTCTGCACCGCATGGGCTACCCGGCCCGGCTCGAAGGCGTCCAGCGTGTCGGGCTTGCCGGTGGCGATGTTGCAGAAGGTGCAGCCGCGAGTACAGATCTCGCCCATGATCATCATGGTGGCATGACCCTGGCTCCAGCATTCCCCCACGTTGGGGCAACCGGCCTCCTCGCACACGGTGGTCAGGTTGTTTTCCCGCATGATCTTGTGGGTTTCGGCATAGCCCTTGCCGCCCGGCGCCTTGACCCGGATCCAGCTTGGCTTCTTTGGCTGAGCGTTATCGGGACGATGCGCCTTCTCTGGGTGGCGCTGCTCCGGGATCTTTAGGTCTCTCACGTGGGTTTCCCTTCCGGCCTCTGGCTTTCTAGCGGGTGTAGCACAGCTGATCTGGCTTGGCACGAGCATATCGTCAACCCGGCATTGCGCCGCAGACATGGCTGTCCGACAATTACAACTGGGTTTTCCGGGGGACTTCTGGCCATTTTACCGGGCCAGCCCGCGAGTTTTTCCGCATCAAAAGCAGTCCGGAGGCGCTGCGACGCCGAGGCGCATCGGCACGTGTTGCTACCCGCTTAGAATCATTTTAAGCCTGCGCGCCGAAACGAACATCCACATTTTCAGGAGCATCCCGATATGAAAGCTGGCGTTAAGCTGCCCGACGTGACCTTCCGCACCCGCGTTCGTGACGAGTCCATCGAGGGCCCGAACCCGTTCCGCTGGGAAGACAAGACCACCGCAGACTATTTCGCAGGCAAGCGCGTCGTTCTGTTCTCGCTGCCCGGCGCCTTCACCCCCACCTGCTCCACCTACCAGCTGCCGGGTTACGAGAAGGGCTTTGCCGACTTCAAGGCCGAGGGCATCGACGCGATCTACTGCATGTCCGTGAACGACGCGTTCGTGATGAACGCCTGGGCGCGTGACCAGAAGCTGGAAAACGTGCAGGTGATCCCGGATGGTTCGGGTGAGTTCACCCGTCGCATCGGCATGCTGGTGGCCAAGGACAACCTGGGCTTTGGTGCCCGCTCCTGGCGTTATGCCGCCATCGTGAACGACGGCGTGGTCGAAGCCTGGTTCGAAGAGCCCGGCCTGTGCGACAACCACAACGAAGACCCCTATGGCGAATCCGCACCGGAAAACGTGCTGAAGTACCTGAAAGAAACCCAAGCAGCGGTTCCGGCCTGAGCCGAAGCCGATCAGCTGGTCTGATTGCAACGGGTCCACCATGGGTGGGCCCGTTTTCTGTTGCACCGCCCGACGCCGCATCCTTCATCCGATCATCTCATCCGCCGAGGCGCCATCTTCGCCATAGTGTTCCGCAAGGTGCTGCAAGGCAATGCGCAGCACGACCTTGCCCGAGCGGGCAGGCCAGCCGAGGTTCCGCTCGGCCGTTTCCAACCCCTCCAGGTGGCAGCAACAGCGCAAGGCGATATCGCTCAACCCCATGCCAAGCGCCTGCAATGCGCGGGTCAGTCGCGCGCGCGCCTCTGCGCCTGCCGCATGGCTGCCGGAACACAGCAGCTGGTTGTCCGCGCTGTAATGGCGCTGATCCTGATGCAGGTGACAGCTGATCTGCGCGAGTTCGAAATCCTCCCGAAGACGCTTCCCCGCTCGCACCATCGCCGCGGTCAGGAAGGGTTTGCCGTTCCGGTCGCTCAGGCGGGCGAGCATTTCCAAGGGCGTTTCCGCACCGCCATAGCGCGACTTGCGCGCCGCGTTCCCACCGCCGCTGTCAGGGGCCAGAAACGGATCTTGCGCCTCGGCAAAGCCACCCTCCAGCCGGGCGCGGGCGCGGTTTTCCTGATCCGCGATAATCCGGTTGAGCGCGTTGCGTCCAGCCGTGGTAATGACATAGCGACAGATCCGCCCCTGGCGGCTGCAGGTGATCCAGCCGGACAGCGCAAGCGCACCTGCCAGCGGTCGCGACACCGCAACCCTGTGCCGGTCCGGCTCCGCGCCCTCACGCACCACGACCGCCATCTCCATACCCTCGGCAACCGCCAGAACTGCCCCGCCCCGGCTCAATAGGGTCAGCACGCCCGTTGCCTCCCGCTCGAAACCCGACATCAACCCTCGGGCAGGCTGGGCCGACGCCTGCGAGGGCGCCCCCGCACGCTGAGTGTTTCCCGCCCCCCTCCGGTAAGGCGCGGACAGATAGGTGAGCACCTCGTCGATCAACGGATCATCCCGCAGGGTCTCCACCCGTCGCACCTGGCGCGAAATGGTCGACGGGTGGCAACCGGCCTTGCGCGCGAGCTGACGAATTGACCGGCCAGCCTCTGTGTGCTGGAGATAACGGCTGGCTTCTGGCGGCACCCAACCTGGCAAGGGCGACTGCGGACTGTTGTGCATGGTTCAACCCCGGTCGTCAGCGAATGCCACCGTACGGGCCTACTGCGTCCCCTTCGGCCCGTGCAGAAACATCCGCCAGACAGTCAACAAAAATTCAATTCAGGCAGGGATGTTTCCAAAAAATACATAATCTTCCTCAAACGGACCGTTCGCCAATATCGCACCCGGCGCAACACTACCTGAGGTTGTGTTATAGCAGAGCCTGCACCAAGAGAGGAAAGGAGACTGGAATGCAGGATCTATTCAGCCGGGTGAGGTTGCTCCGCCGTCCGCGCATCCTGGCGCGCGCGGCCCGATTGGGGGCCCAGAGCTATTGCAGGCAACGCGACCTGCGCCGTGTCCTCGGCCATGGACAGCTTCCCAAACCCGCCGTCGCCGCCCTGCGGCTGCTGGAGCTGGAACAGGACCTCAACACGGCCCGCAAGGCGGATGACCCGGGATATTCGATGATCCGCCACGTTGACGTGCTGATCGCACTGGTCGGCGAAGCGGCTTGCCTGGGCGGCCCGGCGCGCCGCAGCCAAGCCAAAACAGAAACGGCGGCCTCGAAAGACCGCCGTTGTCCGCCCGCACCCGTCTCCGGGCCGGAAGATATCGCGCCAATTGGCCCGTTTACATGAAGGCGTCCGGCATCGACGCTTTCTTCTTGGCGACGTATTCGTCGAGCGCCAGCTTGATCGCCGGATCGAGAGCCGGCTGCTGATAGGTGTTGAGCAGATGCTCAACCCGGTTGGACGCCAGCGCATAGGTGTCGCGGCTGCCCTCTTCTTCCCACTGCTCGAAGGGCTTGTAGTCGAGGAGGTCGGATTTCCAGAAGGCCGACTTGAAATTGGCCTGGGTGTGCGCGCATCCTAGGTAGTGGCCGCCGGGGCCCACCTCGCGGATGGCATCCATGGCCTGATGATTTTCGTCAACCATGACGCCTTTGGCCAGCCCGTGCAGCGCGCCCAGCTGGTCAGCATCCATCACGAACTTCTCGAAGTCGGCCACCAGGCCACCCTCGAGCCAGCCGCAGGCGTGCAGCATGAAGTTCACGCCCGACATCAGCCCCATGTTCAGCGAGTTCGCGGTTTCATACGCGGCCTGCGCGTCCGGCAGCTTGGAGCCACAGAAGGACCCGGCCGAGCGGAACGGCACGCCCAGGCGGCGGGCCAGCTGGCCTGCGCCATAGGTCACCAGCGACGCTTCCGGGGTGCCAAAGGTCGGCGCGCCGGAGTTCATGTCGATCGAGGACACGAAGGCGCCGAAGATC
The DNA here is from genome assembly GCF_041224635.1 of Leisingera sp. XS_AS12. Classification (NCBI taxonomy): domain Bacteria; kingdom Pseudomonadati; phylum Pseudomonadota; class Alphaproteobacteria; order Rhodobacterales; family Roseobacteraceae; genus Leisingera; species Leisingera sp. XS_AS12. The sequence goes on along the minus strand of NZ_JBGFGM010000126.1, from coordinate 84,073 downwards.
GCCGGAGCACCGGGGCGGACCAGCTGGCTGTAGGCGATGCCCGCCAGCACTTCCGCCAGCACCTGGGTCAGCGTGCCCGCCACCGACACCGGCGCCATGGCGCCGCCGACGATAAAGGGCGAGATGATGCAGGCCTGCATGTTCTTGGCGTAGACTTCCAGCGAGCCCATCATCACGTCGTCGAAGGTCATCGGCGAGTTGATGTTGGTGAGCGAGGTCATCACCGTGTTGTTCTGCACGAAGTCCTGACCGAACAGGATGCCCGCCATGTCGACGGAGTCCTGCGCCCGGCTGGGTTCGGTGACGGAGCCCATGAACGGCTTGTCGCTGAGGGTCATATGCGCCATCAGCATGTCCAGGTGGCGCTTGTTCACCGGGATGTCGGTGGGTTCACACACGGTGCCGCCGGAGTGGTGCAGCCACTTCGACATGTAGGCCAGTTTCACGAACTTGTTGAAATCGTCCATGGTGGCATAGCGGCGGCCACCATTGGCATCACGCACGAAGGGCGGGCCGTAGACCGGCGCCAGCACCAGGTTGCGGCCGCCGATGACGACGGATTTCTCCGGGTTGCGCGCGTGTTGGGTGAATTCCGCAGGCGCGGTTTCGCAGAGCTTGCGCGCCAGACCGCGGGGGATGCGCACGCGCTCTCCCTCGACGTCAGCGCCCGCTTCGCGCCAGCGCTCCAGCGCGGCCGGGTTGTCAACAAAGTTGACACCGACTTCCTCAAGGATGGTATCGGCGTTGTGCTCGATGATCTCCAGCGCCTCGGCGTTCAGAACCTCAAAGTTCGGAATGTTGCGCTCGATGTACTTGGCCGTCTCGATCTTGACGGAGGACCGTTCGGCGCGGCGGGCGGCGCCGCCGCCACCCCGGGCGCGACGGCGCGGTGCTGCTGCTTCTGTCATGGTTTATCCTCACCACAGGCATTTCATTGCCAAGGGTATTATAGGCCGCCTGCCCTGCCGCGCCGCAGGATTGCGTCCTTTCACGTTGAAAAGCGACATGCCCTACGCATTTCAGCCCCTCGTGGCCGGCGATGGCATACCGGACAAGCATCGACGCCCCGGCCGGAAAACCCGATGCCGCGCTGTCAAAGCCTCTTGCGGAAATGGTCGTCCTGCCCTATGGCGCGTGCATGACAGAGACATCCCATGACCGCCTTCTCATCATCGACTTTGGCAGCCAGGTCACGCAGCTGATTGCGCGCCGCCTGCGCGAGCTGAACGTCTATTGCGAAATCCACCCCTATCAGAATGTCACCATGGACTTTGTGCGCGAGATGGCGCCCAAGGCGGTGATCTTCTCGGGCGGGCCCGACAGCGTGACCCGCGAAGGCTCCCCCCGTGCGCCGCAGGAGATCTTCGATCTAGGCGTGCCGATCCTGGGCATCTGCTATGGCCAGCAGGTAATGATGCACCAGCTGGGCGGCAAGGTGGAAAGCGGCCATGGCACCGCCGAATTCGGCCGCGCCTTTGTCACCCCCACCACTGCGCGTCTGCCGCTGCTGGATGGCTGGTTCGCCAATGATGGCGATCGTGAACAGGTCTGGATGAGCCACGGCGATCATGTCAGCCAGATAGCGCCGGGTTTCGAGGTCTACGGCACCTCCCCCAACGCGCCTTACGCGATCACCGCAGATGTCAGCCGCAACTTCTACGCGGTGCAGTTCCACCCGGAGGTGCACCACACCCCCAACGGTGCCAAGCTGTATGAGAACTTCGTCAAGCTGGCGGGCTTTACCGGCGACTGGACCATGGGCGCCTACCGCGAACAGATGATCGAGAAGATCCGCGAGCAGGTTGGCGACAAGAAGGTGATCTGCGGGCTGTCCGGTGGCGTCGACTCCTCGGTTGCCGCAGTGCTGATCCACGAGGCGATCGGCGACCAGCTGACCTGCGTCTTCGTTGACCACGGCCTGCTGCGCAAGAACGAGGCCGAAGAAGTTGTCACGATGTTCCGCGACAACTACAACATCCAGCTGATCCACGCCGATGAGAGCGAGCTGTTCCTGGGCGAGCTGGAGGGGGTGTCCGACCCCGAAACCAAGCGCAAGATCATCGGCAAACTGTTCATCGACGTGTTCCAGAAGCACGCCGACACCATCGAAGGCGCCGAGTTCCTGGCACAGGGCACGCTGTACCCGGATGTGATCGAATCCGTTTCCTTCTCGGGTGGGCCGTCCGTCACCATCAAGTCGCACCACAACGTCGGCGGCCTGCCGGAAAAGATGGGCCTGAAGCTGGTGGAGCCTCTGCGCGAGCTGTTCAAGGACGAGGTCCGCGCCCTGGGCCGCGAACTGGGCCTGCCCGACAGCTTCATCGGCCGCCACCCCTTCCCCGGACCGGGCCTGGCCATCCGCTGCCCCGGCGAGATCACCCGCGAAAAGCTGGAGATCCTGCGCGAGGCCGATGCCATCTATATCGACCAGATCCGCCGTCACGGCCTGTACGACGAAATCTGGCAAGCCTTCGTGGCGATCCTGCCGGTGCGCACCGTTGGCGTGATGGGCGACGGACGGACCTATGACTACGCCTGCGCCCTGCGTGCCGTGACCAGCGTCGACGGCATGACCGCGGATTACTACCCGTTCAGCCACGAGTTCCTCGGCGAAACCGCCACCCGGATCATCAACGAGGTCAAGGGCATCAACCGCTGCACCTATGACATCACCTCGAAGCCTCCGGGCACGATCGAGTGGGAATAAAGCGCATACCGAAACCCCGGCCCCATCGGCCGGGGTTTTTCTTTTGAAGCTGGGTAATAAACCCGTCAGGGGTTTCTGGAATCTGTCGGCAAAGACGGAACGCCCGGAGGACGCGATGATCATTTGCCACCCACTGAAGCTGATCTTCATCAAAACCAAGAAGGTCGGCGGAACATCATTTGAAATTGCCCTTTCCAGCTTTTGCGACGACGACAGCATCATCACTCCGATTTAACCTGCGGACGAGCAAATCCGCGCAGGCCTGGGCTATCGGGGGGGGGGCGCAAAATGATCGCAGGCAGGTCTGGCCGGACGGAACCGAAACCGAAGCGCATTTCTACAATCACATTCCGGCCGGGCGCACGGGCACGACGTGGCTGGTGCAATTCCTCGGCGACAATCTGAACGTGGCGTCGAAACATGAACCCCTCGGGGTGTTGGATTTCGGCTCGCAGATGCCGGAAATCAGCCATATGCGCCGGTTCAACACCTTGGGCATGGACGCCTCCATGAACACCTTCTGGCAAAACAAGCTGGCCTCATTGCAAGCCCCCTATGCGGAAACCAATCACACCCTTGGCAAATGCGGCCTGATCGAGGCGCTGGCCGAAAGCGATCTGGCCGACCGCAGCACCCTGATCATCCTGCGCCGCGACCTGGCAAAGCAATGTGCAAGCTACGTCAGTCGGAATGATTTCCAGAACATCACCGTTGCCTGGCAATGGTATCTGGACATCAGCTATCCGAACATCATCGTGAACCCCGCGATCCTGCGCCCGATGGGGCAGATCGGCTGGACCCTCTGGTACGCTCTCGAGATGGAGCCGCGATACGCCTACTACGTGCTGAAATTCAGTGATCGGATAAACTTTGTCGAAACGCGCCTTGAAGAAGCGACAACACCACAAGGCGCAACAAGGCTGCTGGCGGCGTTGGGACACAAAGCCGAACCAACTCTGCCCCCCCAAACAGAATGCCGCACGGCTCAACAATCAGGTCACCGAGGCGCTGACAGCCGAAATCCGCAGAGTGCTCAATCGGATGAGGTTCGATCCGGTCGCCCTGGCGTCGGACTACATCAAGTCGGGAAAATCGCTGTCCGCCCCGGCAGCGCAAAACGCATTGGCTGCCTGAGGCAAAGCGACAAACGCCAAAGCCACCGCAAGCGTGTCTGCCCGCCGCGCGATGCCCGCGGCTGAGGGCATCCCGTCTTGACCCGGCCGCGAATTTGCCGCTCTGTGACCGCCAGCAAGCGGGGAGCGCATAAATGGAACAGGCAGAACCTCGCGCGGGCCGCGCCGCGCTGTGGATGCTGGGGGCAATTGTCTCCTTCTCTGCAATGGCGATTGCGGGACGCGAGGCCGGTCTGACACTGGATACCTTCGAGATCATGACCTACCGCAGTCTCGTCGGGGTTCTGATCGTGGTGGGCGTACTCACCTTCACCGGTCGCTGGCATCAGGTCAGCCGGGCCAGACTGGGCGTGCATCTTCTGCGCAATGCCTGCCATTTCACGGGCCAGAACCTGTGGTTCCTGGCAGTCACGCTGATCCCGCTGGCGCAGGTCTTTGCGCTGGAATTCACGTCGCCGCTCTGGGTCATCATCCTGTCGCCGCTCCTGCTGGGCGAGATCCTGACCCGTCGGCGGATGCTGGCCGTGGTACTGGGGTTTATCGGCATCCTGATCGTCGCGCGCCCCAGCCCGGAAACCGTGAACCTGGGCGTGTTGGCGGCCGCGGCCTGTGCGGTGTTCTTTGCGCTGACGGCGATCCTGACCAAGCGGTTGACCCGCAAGGAGCCGACCGCCTCGATCCTGTTGTGGCTCACCGTCATGCAGCTGGTCATGGGACTGCTGATGGCTGGCTGGGACGGCGACATGGCGCTGCCGTCCGCTGACGTCGTGCATTGGCTGGTGCTGATCGGCATTGCCGGTCTGACCGCGCATTTCTGCCTCACCACCGCGTTATCGCTGGCCCCTGCAAGCGTCGTCGTGCCGATCGATTTCGCCCGTCTGCCGACCATCGCCGTGCTGGGCATGGTGATCTACGGCGAGGCGCTGGATGCCTGGGTGCTGGGCGGCGCGGCGGTGATCTGCGTGGCAAATTACCTCAATATAGTTGCGCCCAAACCGCGTCCAACCGCCCTCAGCTGATGTATTTCGGCAAGTTTCCGTTCCGTTAACATTGATTTGGCAAAAAATCGGCGGTTACGGTTCTATGACAAGAAGCCGCACGTCGGCTTTTTCTGAGGGAGGAACAATGAAACGCTATCTTGCAACGTCAGCCGCGCTGGCGCTGGTTTCGGGCGGCGCAATGGCCAGCGGTCTGGACCGCACCGGCCAGCCCATCGGCATCATCTTCGAGGAAGGCTCCTACGTCGAGTTCTCCGCCGCGACCACATCGGTAGACCTGTCGGGCAATGACTTATCAGGTGGGGCAGCCTCCGGCGATGTCGGGGAACGCTTCAACATGTTCGGCGCAGGCTACAAGCGAGACATCAACGAGCAGCTGTCTTTCGCGCTTATCTTCGACCAGCCCTGGGGCGTGGATGTAAACTATCCTGTCGGCGGCTCTGCATTCTTGGGCGGCACCACCGCACAGGCGGATTCCAACGCGTTGACCGCCTTGCTGCGCTACAAGTTCAACGAACGTTTCAGTGTCCACGGCGGTATCCGCTATCAGGAGATCGACGGCGAGATTAACCTGGCCGGAACTTTCTACGGAGCAGCATTGCCAGCGCCTTTTAATTCCTACAACGTGAAAGTCGACAAGGACGGTGCGTTCGGCTGGGTTGCAGGCGTTGCATATGAGATTCCCGAAATCGCCTTGCGCGCCGCACTGACCTACAGCTCTGAAATCGAACATGACTTCGACTTGACCGAAACCTTCTCCGGGCCGGCAAGCGTAAGCGCAAACAGCTCGACAAAGACCAAGACTCCGCAGTCGGTCAATCTGGACTTCCAGACAGGCATTGCCGCAGACACGCTCCTGTTCGGCGGCATCCGCTGGGCAGAGCACAGTGTCACCGATCTGGTCCCCGGAAATTTCGGTCGCGACCTGATCGATTTGGACGACTCTTTCACCTACACTCTGGGCGTGGGGCGCAAGTTCAACGAGAACTGGTCCGGCTCCCTGGCATTGATCTATGCCGATGTGGACGGCGACCAGAACGTGTCGCCGCTGGCCCCGACGCATGGCTATGAGGCGATCCGTCTGGGCGTCCAGTACAAGCAGGACCAGATGACGGTCTCTGCCGGCATCCGCTACACCGACCTGGGGGATGCAGTTGCATCGCCCGGCGGCGTGCCGGTAGCCAACTTCCGCGATAACAAAGCGGTCAGCTTTGGCGTGAAAGTCGGCTACCACTTCTGAGCCACAGCGCGCACCGTACTGACAGCCCCGCCCCTGCTACAGGTGGCGGGGTTTTTCATGCCCTGTACCCGGCCCCGTCTGCGGCACGGGCGCGCATGGAATTGACCGCGCCTGCTCTGACGATTAGCAAGACGCGACACCTTCAGCGACTTTGAGACTTCGATGCTTTATTCTTCCGCACAGGACTGGCGCGACGCGCCCAACAAACGGGTGCTGTTCTTTGGCATGTCCGGGCTTGGCAAAACTTATGTCAGCAACATTCTGCGCGGCGCGGGCAGCTGGTTCCACTACTCGATCGATTACCGCATCGGCACCCGCTACATGGGTGAATACATCGCCGACAACGCCAAGGCCGAGGCGATGAAAGTGCCCTTCCTGCGCGAGCTGCTGCTGTCGGATTCGATCTATATCGGTTCCAACATCACCTTTGAGAATCTCACCCCCGTCGCGGCCTACCTCGGAAAACCGGGCGACACGACCAAGGGCGGTCTGCCGATAGATGAATACCGGCGCCGCCAGGAGCAGTTCCGCGTGGCGGAGATCCGCGCCCTGCTCGACACCCAGTATTTCCAGACCCGTGCGCAGCAGCTTTACGGCTACGACAATTTCATCTGCGACACCGGCGGCTCGATCTGCGAATGGGTCGATCCGGATGACCCCAATGACCACATCCTGTCGGAATTGTCGAAGCACACGCTGATGGTGTGGATCAAGGGCGATGAAAACCATACCGCGGAGCTGGTGCGCCGGTTCGACCGTGCGCCCAAGCCGATGTCCTACCAACCCCAGTTCCTCGACCGGGTCTGGCAAGAATATCTCAAGGAAAACGGTCTATCAGAAGCGAATGTGGACCCCGACGCCTTCATCCGCTGGACCTATGCACAGGCGCTGGCACACCGTCAGCCGCGCTATCAGGCGATGGCGGACAACTGGGGCATCACCGTGACTGCCGACCAGATCTCGGCCGTGCGCGACGAGGCCGGTTTCGTCGATTTGATCGCCACGGCTCTTGAGGACTGCCACTAGGTCGCCTATTTGTCAGCCTCCGCTATATCGTACACACATCCGCAAATCAGGACAGAACCATGCCCATCAAGATCCCCGCAGACCTTCCCGCCTATGACGTTCTGACGAACGAAGGCGTCATGGTCATGTCGCCGGATCAAGCGGCGCGTCAGGATATACGGCCATTGCGGATCGGGCTTTTGAACCTGATGCCCAAGAAGATCCAGACGGAGAACCAGTTCGCCCGGCTGATCGGCGCCACGCCCCTGCAGATCGAGCTGAGCCTGATCCGGATGAGCGAACACCGGACCCGAAACACCGCCGCCGAGCATATGGCCGAGTTCTATCGCCCCTTTCAGGAGGTGAAGCACGAGAAGTTCGACGGGCTTATCATCACCGGCGCGCCGATCGAACATCTGGAATTCACCGATGTCACCTACTGGGATGAAATGCGTGAGGTGTTCGACTGGACCCAGACCAACGTGCATTCCACCTTCGGCGTCTGCTGGGGGGGCATGGCGATGATCAACTATTTCCATGGCGTGAAGAAGCACATGCTGGACCACAAGGCCTTTGGCTGCTTCCGCCACCAGAACCTGGCGCCCGCGTCCCCCTACCTGCGCGGCTTCTCGGATGATTTCGTGGTGCCGGTCAGCCGCTGGACTGAGATGAAGCAGTCGGAGATCGATGCGGTGCCGGGGCTGAAGACGCTGCTGGGCAGTGACGAGGTCGGCCCCTGCCTGGTGGAAGACACCGCCCATCGCGCGCTCTACGTGTTCAATCATTTCGAGTATGACAATGACACGCTGAAGCAGGAGTACGACCGCGACGTGGCGAATGGCACCGCGATCAACGTGCCCGGAAACTACTACCCGGATGACGATCCGAGCCGCCAGCCACAGAACCGCTGGCGCAGCCACGCGCATCTGCTTTACGGCAACTGGATCAACGAAATCTACCAGACCACACCGTATGAGCTGGAGCGGATCGGCAGCTGAAACAGCTGCCTAGGGGCCGTCATTTGCGTAAAGGCATTTAACATTCCATAGTGCCTTCCCATATAAAGGGTTGAGGACAGAGGGGTTTTGCTTATGCAACTGCCATTTGACGGCGCCATCAGCAGCTATTGCAAGTCGGGCGCGCCCGAAGATATCCGCAAGGCGATCAAGACGGCGGACAAGGATGAAATCCTAAGCCCCAGCTACCCCTACCGGGAGCGGATGAAGCGCAAGACCTACGAGCAGGAACTCGAAGAGCTTCAGATCGAGCTGGTCAAACTGCAGGACTGGGTGCGGCGCAGCGGCACGCGGGTGGCGATCCTGTTTGAAGGTCGTGATGCCGCCGGCAAAGGCGGCACCATCAAGCGTTTCCGCGAGAATCTGAACCCTCGCGGTGCCCGCGTGGTTGCCCTGTCCAAACCCAGCGAGGCCGAGCGGAGCCAATGGTATTTCCAGCGCTACGTGCAGCATCTGCCCTCCGGCGGCGAGATCACCCTGTTTGACCGCAGCTGGTACAATCGGGCGGTCGTCGAAAAGGTCTTTGGCTTCTGCACGGACGAACAGCGCGAACACTTTTTTCACCAGGTTCCCGATTTTGAAAACGCGCTGGTCGATGACGGGATCCTTTTGTTCAAAATCTGGCTGAACGTTGGGCGCGCCGAACAATTGCGACGGTTCCTCGACCGGGAATCCGACCCTTTGAAGCAATGGAAGCTGAGCGCAATCGACGTGCAGGGGTTGCAGAAATGGGACGCGTATACGGCCGCAATTTCCGAGACATTTGCCCGCACCCACAGCCCCCAGGCTCCGTGGACGATCGTGCGGTCCGATGACAAGCGCCGCGCCCGGCTGGCCGTCATTCGACGGGTGCTCTCGGCGATCGACTACGACAACAAGGATCCCGACCGCGTGGGCGTTGCGGACCCGAAAATTTGCGGAGGCCCGGACATCTGGGATGCCTAAACGCGGCTATCATCACGGAAATCTGCGGCAAGCGCTGGTCGAAGCGGCGCTGCAACTGATTGAATCCAAAGGCCCGACCGGGTTCACCCTGTCAGAGGCTGCCAAGCAGGCGGGCGTCACACCGGCTGCGGTCTATCGTCATTTCAAGGGACGCGAGGACCTGATCGCCGAAGCCGGACGACAGGGCTATGTGATGTTCGCCGACCTGATGCAGCACGCCTATGAAAAATATCAGCCCTCGGCGTTGGCAGCCTTCGAAGCGACCGGCCGGGCCTATCTCGCCTTTGCCCGCAAGCATCCCGGCCATTACATCGCCATGTTCGAAAGCGGAATTTCCGTGAACCGCACACCGGAACTGGCTGATGCCGCGGCCCGGGCCAGATCCATTCTGGAACGTGCGGCGGCGGATCTCAGCCAGCATATTCCGGCGGAGAAACGTCCGCCGGCCTCGATGTTCTCGGCGCATGTGCTGGCGATGAGCCACGGCGTGGTCGAGCTTTATGCGCGAAACTCGCCCGGTGCGGCGTCGCCCTTCCCGGCCGAAGACCTGCTGGAAAGCGGCATCGGCATCTACCTGCGTGGGCTGGGTCTGATCGAACCGGACAGCTGAGGCACGCCCCGGCCTTCTCAGGCCGCGGCGTCATCCGAGAAGGTGACCAGGTCGTCGACGATGGACTGCAGTCCCTCAATCAACTCCACGGTGGGCTGCGCGGTCAGCAGCGGTGTCATCTCCCGGATCAGGGGCACGGGCAGGTCCCACCAGCGCAACCGTTGCAGCTTCGCGCAGACCGCTTCGTCGAATCGCTTGCGCATCCTTTGCGCCGGGTTGCCGCCCCAGACCTCGTAGGCGCCAATGTCTTCGGTCACCGTGGAATTGGGTCCGATGACCGCACCATCTCCAATGGTGACGCCTGCCAGCAGGGTCGCGTTGGCCCCGATCCAGACATCGTTGCCGATCACCACATCACCACTGCGCGGCGCGGCAGGGTGCACGTCCGGGCCGCCCATTTCCTCGGCAAAGACCGCACCAAACGGGAACGCCGTCAGACACTCGACCTGTGGTGCCGCTTCCATAAGGATCTGCACCCCCTCGCCGATCGTGCAGAACGAGCCGATCGAGACATTGGTGCCGCCGCCCTGCCCGCGGATCGACATGTCTTCATAGCCATGCGTAAAGCGGCCGATTTCGAGAGTACCATCGCCAATCGGCGCGGTTTTGAAACTGTCTGCTGATACCATTTATCCGGTCCATCCTTACGATCTGCATGAAAGTGCCGGACACTGTTTATGCAAACTTTCTAAAAGAAACCTGAAAATCCCCACCTGTGGTTGTCGACCACCCAAAGCTATCGCCCGTAGCCAGAGGCCAGAATGCGACCAGGGGCCAGAATGCGAAAAGGCCCGCCGAACGGCGGGCCTTTCCAAAAACTGTCTCGCTGCGAATTAACGCTTGGAGAACTGGAACGAACGGCGGGCTTTGGCCTTACCGTATTTCTTACGTTCCACCACACGGCTGTCGCGGGTCAGGAAGCCTGCCGCTTTCAGCGCGCCGCGCAGGGACGGATCGTACAGCTGCAGCGCCTTGGAGATGCCGTGCTTGACCGCACCGGCCTGACCGGACAGACCGCCGCCCTTGACGGTGGCGTAGACGTCGAACTCGCCTTCCACACCGGCAACCTGGAACGGCTGGCGCAGGATCATCTGCAGCACCGGACGGGCGAAGTACTTGTTGATTTCCTTGCCGTTCACCTCGACCTTGCCGGAGCCCGGCTTGATCCAGACGCGGGCAACAGCGTCTTTACGCTTGCCGGTGGCATAGGCGCGGCCCAGCTCGTCACGAACCGGCTCACGGGTGATGGTTTCTTCGGCCACTGCTTCCACACCGGTTGCAGCTGCGAGCTCTTCGAGAGTGTTGATCTGATCAGCCATCGATATCAGCTCCGGGTGTTTTTCTTGTTCATGGACTTGACGTCCAGAACTTCGGGGGCCTGGGCTTCATGCGGGTGCTCGGCACCGGCATAGATACGCAGGTTGGTCATCTGCTTGCGCGCCAGACGGTTGCCCGGCAGCATGCGCTTGACGGCCTGGAACACAACGCGCTCCGGGTGGGCACCTTCCAGGATTTCCTGTTTGGTGCGCGACTTGATGCCGCCCGGGTGGCCGGTGTGCCAGTAGAAGTGCTCGTCGCGCTTCTTGCCGGTCATCTGCACCTTGTCGGCGTTGATGATGATGACGTTGTCGCCCATGTCCATGTTCGGAGTGAAGGACGGCTTGTGCTTGCCACGCAGGCGCATGGCAACGATCGAGGCAAGACGGCCCAGAACAACGCCCTCGGCGTCGATCAGGATCCACTTCTTCTCGATATCTGCCGGAGTAGCAGAGAAGGTTTTCATGGCAGGTCAATCCTGTTTGTCGTGAAGGCAGAATCCCAAGGCGGGAGCGCCTGAATGCGATGGAGGGTGTTTACGGCTATCCACAGATCACGTCAACAGAGACAAACCACATAAAACCGTTCGTTTTCAACGGTTTAAAAATTAGGTATTATAATACCCCAAACCTAGACGCTGATCTGTTCCGGCGGATTGTCCAACAGGGCGCGCAGGCGCAGCATTGCCTCTTCGAACTGTTTCAGCGGCACATGGGCATTGACCGCGATACGGACCGCATGCGGCGCTCGCCCGTCGCGCAGGGCAAATTCATCCGCCGAGCGGATCTGCACCCCACGTGCCTCGGCTGCGCGGGTGAAAGCCGCGGCACGCCACCCCGACGGCAGCCGGAGCCACACGAAGGGCACGTCCGGGTTCCACGTCAGGTCGAAGGCCCCCAGCACATTCACCGCGACGCGCACATATCGCGCCATCTCGGCCCGCACCGCCGCCATCAACTCCGGCATCCGCGGATCGCTGAGCAGGATGCGAACCAGTTCCGCAAGCGGCTGGGCCAGCCCGAAATACCCATATTCGGCCACCCTGCGCAGATCCGCCGCGCGCCCTTCCGGCGCCAGGGCAAATCCGACCCTTAATGCCGGAGTGAGGAGCTTGGAGATCGAGGACACATGCCAGGCCAGCTCCGGCGCCAGCGCGCGGTAGCCAGGGGCACGGGCCTCGCCCAGGCGATAGCAGTCGTCCTCGATGATCTGCACGCCGTGGCGCCGGGCAATCTCGACGATCTGCTTGCGCCGGGCCAGGGGCGTGAACTGGCCGGTGGGGTTGTGAACCTCCGGGCTGGTGCACAGCACCGTCGCGCCACTCTTGCGGATTGCCAGTTCCATGGAATCAGGGCGGATGCCCTCTTCGTCCATGGCCACGCCGACGACCTGCGCGCGCAGAAGCTCTGCCGCGCGCCGAAACCCCGCATAGGTCAAGTCCTCGACCATGATGACCGGTTGCGGCCCTTTCAGGATTGCCTGCAGAACCACCATCAGGCCGTTCTGCCCACCATGCGTCAGGACCACGTCATTTTCGCTGACCGACCCCACCGGGGACTGTGACAACCATCTGGCAGCCACTTCGCGCACCGGACGGTAGGCATCGCGGGTGGGATAGTTCAGCAGCTTGTAAGCGTCGCACTCGGCGACTTTCTGCAAGGTCTCGCGTACCGCGGCGACCTGCCCCATATCCGCGATCCGCGGACTGAACAGACTGACATGTCCCGGGTCCTTCGCCTCCAGCAAGTGCAGCTGCCGCGACCATACGTCATCCTGAACCGGCGTCTTCCTGTGCGCTACAAATGTGCCGCGGCCGACCTCGGCCTCCAGCACGCCCTCATCCGTCAGGATACTATAGGCGCGGGCCACGGTGCCGGGCGTGATCCCCAGTTGATACGCCAGTTCGCGCACGGGGGGCAATTTTGTACCAGCCGTCAGGGCGCCGCTCTGAACTGCCGAACGGATTGTATCGGCGACCTTTTTATACTTGGGCCCTTTGCTGTCCCCAAGACTTTGCGGCCAAATTGTACCCATTACAATCGTTCCTTAGACAAAGTGTGTCGCAATTTGTATCAAAACAACACGACAAATCAACAGGATTGTACCAATACAATAACAAGGAATATCCCATGGCACAGTATCTGACCACCGCACAATCGAACATGTCCTACCTGGCCGGCCGCCGCGCGATGCCGGTTCTGGCACAATGGGCGGTGGCCTTCGCGGTAATGCTGACCAAGTGGAGCCTGCGCCAGCGCAGCCGCCGACAGCTCAAGCAGTTGAGCGACGCGCATCTGAAGGACATCGGGCTGACCCGCGAGGACGCCCATCATGAAGCCACTCTTCCGTTCTGGCGCCCGTGATCCCCTGGGCAAAGGAACTTCCTGACGGCCGGGGTTCGCCCCGGCCTTTTTTTTTCGCGCAGACCTGTCCCAGTCGGCAGGCAGCCATGCGTCCGGCGGGATGGCTGAAATTAGGTGTTGATCGAATCTGCCATGCATCCTAAACGCCGCCTCACTTTCGGTACCGATCCCAACCCCGGACTCTTATCCGGGGGGGCGCTAAGGGCCGGCTGGATTGTCATCTACTGGAACGAAGGGGAGTGTCATGACGGACGCCAACCTCTTCCAACTGGGGATCGGTCTGGAGACAGGCGCCCATGAGGAAGATACCGCCCGCGGTGTAAACACCGCTATTGCTGATTCTCTGGTCGACAGCGACCGCGAGGACCACTTTATCCGCAAGAACGGCAAGGTCTTTGCCGGCACACACCTGATCATCGAAGTGATGAAAGGCACCGGCCTGGACTGCGAGGAGCGGATCCAGAAAGCCTTCCGCCGCATGGTCGAGGTCTGTGGCGCCACCTTGCTGCACATCCACACCCACAAGTTCTCGCCGCAGGGCGTGTCCGGCGTGGCTGTGCTGGCCGAGAGCCACATCTCCGTCCACACCTGGCCCGAGATCGGCTATGGCGCGTTTGACGTGTTCATGTGCGGTGACGCCGAGCCGTGGAATGCGGTTGATGTCCTCAAGGAAGCCTTTGCCACCGACATGGTCGAGGTCCGCGAGCTGCTGCGCGGAGAGGAGCTGATCGCCAAGGAGATCGCGGCATGAGCAACACCGACAAGCAGGAGTGGATGACCGAACGGTTGCATGACCACTACGCCCAGTCCCTGCGCGTGGATGAAATGCTCTATGACAGCAACACCGAGCACCAGCGCCTGAAAGTGTTCCAGAACGGCCAATTCGGCCGCATCCTGACGCTCGACGACGTGGTGCAGACCACCGAAGGCGACAACTTCATCTACCACGAGATGCTGACCCATGTGCCGATCCTGGCGCATGGGGCTGCCAAGCGCGTGCTGATCATCGGCGGCGGCGACGGCGGCATGGCCCGCGCGGCGCTGCAGCACAAGTCGGTCGAACATGTCACCATGGTGGAGATCGACGCCGGCGTCGTGGATTTCTCGAAAGAGTATCTGCCGATGCTGAGCGACGGCGCCTTTGACGATCCGCGCCTGAACCTGGTGATCAACGACGGCGCGGTCTTCATGAAGGAGACCTCCGAGAAGTTCGACGTCATCATCGTTGATTCCACCGACCCGATCGGGCCGGGCGAGGTCCTGTTCACCGATACGTTCTATGGCCACGCCGCGCGCGCGCTGACCGAGGATGGCATCATCGTGACCCAGAACGGCGTGCCGTTCATGCAGGGCGATGAGCTGACCGGCACGCTGCGGGCCTTCCAGGCGCTGTTTGCCGATGCGTCCTGCTACCTCGCCACCATCCCGACCTATGCGGGCGGACCGATGGCCTTCGGCTGGGGAAGCCATTCGGACAAGGCGCGCAACGTCAGCCTCGCCGATCTGGAAGCGCGTTTCGCCGCCGCCGGGATTGAGACGGACTACTACAACCCCGAAGTTCACAAGGCGGCCTTCGCCCTGCCGAACTACGTGAAGAAATTGTTCCCGTAAGGGAGTGAACCAGGGGGCCGCGGCCCCCTTTTTCATGTCACGCTTTCCAGCTCTCAAAACAAGTGACGCGCGGACGCTCCGCGTCCGGGCCGTGCCCGTCCAGCCCGGAGGGCGGGCACGCTTTTGCGCTCCCGGTGCTAGCGCACCCTGCGGCCTCAAAAGCTCCGGTGGAGCTTTTGTAATACGGCCTCCGGCCCCTGCTCGGCCCCGGCCATGGGCGGTCCTGCCGCAACCCCGGCCAATCCCCTCTTGGCCTGACTGCCGGTCTTTGCTAGGCGACGCGGCAGCAAAACCCACATATGGCGGAATTCATGCAGCACCAGCCCATCCTTGTCGTCGACCGCGCCACCGGCGAAACCTTCGAAGAGGCCGTGCTGGGGGAAAAATGGATCCGCTGGGCCTACCAGAGCGCCAGTGCCCGGCCGGTGGAGAAACTGCTGTTCCGCTCCGCCCTGGTGAGCCGCCTGATGGGGGCCTGGTTCGACTCGCGGCTGTCGCGGACCAAGATCGCCAGGGTCGTCGAGGAACTCGGCATCGACATGAGTGAGGCCGCGCAACCGCAGGACAGCTTCACCTGTTTCAATGATTTTTTCATTCGCCACCTGAAACCCGAGGTCCGCCCCTACAGCGATGATCCAAGGGACATCGTCTCTCCCGCCGACGGACGGGTGCTGGTGTTTCCCGAACTGGCCGAAGACGTCTTTGTCCCGGTGAAGGGCCATCCGATGTCGGTACGCAGCATGCTGCCCGGCATCGCAGACCGCTTCATCGGCGGCGCGCTGGCCATCGTGCGGCTGTGCCCGGCGGATTACCACCGCTACCACTTCCCCGCCGACGGGCGCATCACGGACGCGCGCGACATAGACGGCGCGCTGCATTCGGTGAACCCGATCGCGCTGGGCGCTGGGCCGGATGTGTTCGGCGAAAACAAGCGCAGCTGGACCCTGATCGAGACGGACACCATCGGCAGCTATTGTTTTGTCGAGGTCGGCGCCTTCGGCGTCGGTTCCATCGTCAACACGCGCACCTCCGGCGCGGCGCGGAAGATGGAGGAAAAGGGCTACTTCAAATTCGGCGGTTCCACCGTGGTGGTGGTGTTCGAGCCGGGCAAGGTGCGCTTTGCCGAGGATCTGGTCGAAAACAGCGGCAAGGGCCGGGAGACGCTGATCAAACTGGGCCAGCCGCTGGCCACGGCCATCTAGCGTTTCGGCGGGATCGAATAGGTCATCGAGGCGCGCGCCACCGGCTCCGCCTGCCCCTCGGAATACATCAGCACATCCGCCACTGCCAGCACCCGCCCCAGTTTCAGAAGCCGCGCTTCGGCGATCATGTCAGTCTTGGCGGCAGGCTTGCGCATGAAATCGATGCTGCAGTTGGTGGTCACCGCCAGCGCCTCCGGCCCCAGCCGCGACAGGATCAGCGCATAGACCGCGCAATCGGCCAGCGCGAACATCGACGGCCCCGACACCGTGCCTCCCGGGCGCAGGTGGCGCTCGCCGGTCAGCAGCCGCATCCGCAGAGTCTGCCCGTCCATCGTTTCAATCGCGAAGTCATCCCGCACCTGCGGAAAAATCTCATGCAGGTACTGTGTCAGCCCCGCCACGTCAAAAACCAGCGTCATGCTTTTCCTTTCGCCTGTGCCCGAATAATGTTTCCGCAAGCCAGAGGAGGAGAGCAAGATGGCAATTCTGGAACGTTGCGACACAGGCCGGATTGCCCGGCTGACCCTGAACGCGCCCGAGCGGCTGAACGCCCTGTCGGACGAGATGCTGGCCGCCCTGCAGGAGCAGATCGACGCCCTGCGCACGGACAGCCGCATCAAGGTGGTGATCCTGTCCGGCGCCGGCAAGGGCTTTTGCGCCGGGCATGACATCAAGCAGATGACCGCGGGGCGCCAGGCGGAAGATGGCGGGCTGGCCTATTTCCAGGATCTGTTCGCGCGCTGCACCGATGTGATGACAGGTCTGCAGTCCCTGCCCCAGCCGGTAATTGCACAGGTCCACGGCATTGCCACCGCGGCAGGCTGTCAGCTGGTAGCGAGCTGCGATCTGGCGCTGGCAGCCGAAGACACCAAGTTCGGGGTCAACGGTGTCAACATCGGGCTGTTCTGCTCGACACCGATGGTGGCGCTGTCGCGCAACATCCCGCGCAAACAGGCGTTCGAGCTGCTGACCACCGGAGAATTCATCAACGCCCCCCGCGCCGCCGAGCTGGGGCTGATCAACCGCGCCGTGCCGCTGTCGGATCTGGAGGAAGAGACCACCCGCATGGCCGAGGTCATCGCCGCCAAGCTGGGCGCCGCGGTCAAGATCGGCAAGGAGGCATTCTACCAGCAGCTGCAAATGCCGCTGGATCAGGCTTATGCCTATACAAGCAACGCGATTGTCGAGAACCTGATGCACCGCGACACGGTCGAAGGCATGGCCGCCTTCATCGAAAAACGCGCGCCCGACTGGCAGGATTGAACCGCCAAAGCCTTTACTGGCATTTTCCGGAAATTTTCCTGAAGTTTTCGGAAATTTTTAGGCTTTGTTTACCAATCGCAACTTATTGTTTCCATAAGACGCCAGCCAACTGCCTTTCAATCTGGGCGGAAAGATGGCAAAGATTGGGCAAGGCCAGACGGTCTGCACAATTTGGGCTGCTGCTGCGGAAGGGTCCCTCCAGCCGGTTCTCTCTCACCGGTGTACCTATTCCCGCAGCGGCGGCCCCAAATCCCCCCAAACCCCGACACGACATCGCGCCCAGCAGCCTGCGGCGCATTTGACCATCCGAGTTGCCGCAAGGCCCAAGACGCCCCACGCTTGCCAAGCCTATTGCACGCTCCCGCGCCCTGCCCTATGTGGCGGATCATGACAGATCATTCGGCACAGACATTGCATATCGTGGGCGGCGGCATGGCCGGGTCCGAAGCCGCCTGGCAGGCGGCGAACATGGGCGTGAAAGTGGTGATCCACGAAATGCGCCCCAAGGTGGAGACCTTTGCCCACCAGACCGGCAACCTGGGCGAGATGGTCTGCTCCAACTCCTTCCGCTCGGACGATGACGAGCAGAACGCCGTTGGGCTGCTGCATTGGGAAATGCGCGCGGCAGGCGGCCTGATCATGGCCACCGCTGATGAACACCGACTGCCCGCAGGCGGCGCGCTGGCCGTGGACCGCGAGCCCTTTGCCGAAACCGTCACCGCCAAGCTGAAGGCGCATCCGAATGTGTCTGTCTCCTACGAGGAAATCACCGAACTGCCGACCAGTGGCCATTGGATCTTTGCCACCGGCCCGCTGACCTCGCCCGAGCTGGGCCAGGCGATCCAGGCCGAGACCGGCGCGGAAGCGCTGGCCTTCTTCGACGCTATTGCGCCGATCGTCTACGCCGAGTCGATCGACATGTCGCAGGCCTGGATGCAGTCGCGCTATGACAAGGGCGTAACCGAGGAAGAGCGCACCGCCTACCTCAACTGCCCGATGACCAAGGACCAGTACGAGGCCTTCATCGACGCGCTGCTCGCCGCCGACAAGACCGAATTCCACGAAGGCGAAACCGCTGGCTATTTCGACGGCTGCCTGCCGATCGAGGTGATGGCCGAACGCGGCCGCGAGACCCTGCGCCACGGTCCGATGAAGCCTGTAGGGCTGACTAACCCGCACCAGCCGGATCAAAAACCCTACGCCGTGGTGCAGCTGCGCCGCGACAACGCGCTGGGGACGCTGTACAACATCGTCGGCTTCCAGACCAAGATGAAGTACGGTGCGCAGACCGAAGTCTTCCGGATGATCCCGGGGCTGGAGAATGCCAGCTTTGCCCGGCTGGGCGGTATTCACCGCAACACGTTCCTGAACTCGCCGACGCTGCTCGATTCGCAGATGCGGCTGAAATCCAAACCGCATATCCGTTTCGCGGGGCAGATTACCGGTGTCGAGGGCTACGTTGAAAGCGCCGCCATGGGCCTGTTGGCAGGACGTATGGCCGCCGCCGAGATTCTGGGCCGAACCTTGCCGGAGGTTCCACAGGACAGCGCCATGGGGGCGCTGATTCATCACATCACCGGCGGTGCCGAGGCCAAGACCTTCCAGCCGATGAATGTGAACTTCGGCCTGTTCCGCCCGGTGGATGGCCTGAAGGGGGGGCGCCGCGGCCGCAAGGACCGGTACAAGGCCTATACCGACCGCGCAAAACTGGTCTGGCAGGAGTGGTTGAGCAACTTTTCCTAGACGCTGCGCCGCCTGCAGGTCTAACATCCGGCGTATGAGCGACAAGTTTCTCGACAAGTCCTACGGATTGGACGGCCCCGAGGCGATCCGCAAGCACTATGACAGCTGGGCCGCCTCTTACGATGCTGAAATCGCGGAAAACGGCTATGCCACGCCGGGGCGGATTGCGACCGCCCTGAAGAAGTACCTGCCCGATCCGCAAAGCCCGATCCTTGACTTCGGGTGCGGCACCGGCCTTGCCGGCCTTGCGTTGCGCGCCGCTGGCTACGAGGTCGTGGACGGGCTGGATCCCTCGCCCGAAATGCTCGACCAGGCCCGCACCAAGGGTGCCTATCGGCACCTGTCGCAACTGGACACCAGCGACAAGGCGCCGGTAAAGCCGGGCACCTACCGGGCCATCGTGGGCTGCGGCCTGCTCAGCAAGGGGGCGGCGCCGCCGACCACCTTCGATGTCATCATGCGTGGGCTGGATCGCGGCGGGCTTTTCGTCTTCTCCTACAACGATCACGCCTTGGAAGACCGGGCCTACACCGGCAAGCTGAACGATTGGCTGGACTGTTCCGCCGCGCGGCTGCTATTTCGGGAATACGGCGACCACCTGCCGGGCATCGACCTGAAATCAACCGTATATGTAATTGAAAAAGCGTGACATTCACCACCCGTTTTGCGCCTTCTCCAACCGGGCCGCTGCATCTGGGCCATGCCTATTCCGCGCTACTGGCGCATGACATGGCACAGGCCCACGGCGGCCGTTTCCTGCTGCGGATAGAGGACATCGACCAATCCCGCGCCCGACCTGTGTGGGAGCGCCAGATCTACGACGACCTCAGCTGGCTCGGCCTTGACTGGCCGCAGCCGGTAATGCGCCAGTCTGACCGGTTGGCGCGCTACCGCGCGGCGCTCGAGCAGCTGACCGCCATGGGGCTCACCTACCCCTGCCGTTGCAACCGCGCCGATATTGAGGCCGCCGCCGGAGCGCCGCAGGAAGGCGTTCCGCAATTTGGCCCAGACGGGCGCATCTACCCCGGCACCTGCCGCAGCCGCCCCACGGCTGGCAGAACGCCGCAGGACGTGGTGCGGCTGAACATGGAAAAGGCGATTTCTGCCGTTGAACTGCGCGGCTTTTTGGAAAGCGGGCCGGAGTTCAACGGCACCTACGAACTCGATCCCGAACAGCTGCTTTCAGCGGTCGGGGACATCATCCTGGTTCGCCGCAACATGGGCAGCTCCTACCACCTGTCGGTGGTGGTGGATGACGCGGATCAGGGCATCACCCATGCGGTGCGCGGTGCCGACCTGTTCGAGGCGACGCAGATCCACGTGCTGCTGCAAGCGCTGTTGGGGCTTCCCACGCCTGAATACCACCATCACCGGCTGATCCGCGATGAAACCGGCAAGAGGCTGGCGAAACGCGATGACGCGCGCGCCATCGCCAAATATCGCGCCGAAGGTGCCCGCCCGCAGGACATCCGCGAGATGGTCGGATTGCCACCTTCCTCTTGCTGACATCCAGCGCGGGCAGCCCCGTCCGGTGCCAAGCCCTTGCGCGCCAGGATCACTCCATCGGCTTCATAAGCTCGACCTCTTCCCCGTCGCGCACGGCAGTATAGAAACAGGTCCGACGGTTGGTGTGGCAGGCTGCGCCCGTCTGGCGCACAACTGCCAGCAGACAGTCCCTGTCGCAATCCACGCGCAGGTCCACCAGCTCCTGCACGTGGCCTGACGTTTCCCCCTTGATCCAGAACGACTGGCGCGAGCGGGACCAATAGGTCACGCGACCAGTCTCCAGCGTGCGTGCGACGGCATCGGCGTTCATCCACGCCATCATCAACACCTCCCCCGAGCTCTCGTCCTGGGCGATACAGGGGATCAGCCCCGCTTCGTTGTAGGACAGCGTGGCGGGATCAAAGCGCGCGGAAAGGGACATGGTGAAAAACCTTTTGCATCTGTTGGTCGGCTCCCTATGTATGAGGAACGAACTAGCAGGGAAAGCCCGGTATCGATGTCTGGCGAAAGCGATCTGATCAAGCTGTATTCCACCCGCATTCTGGCGTTGGCAGCGGATATTCCGCATCTCCAGCGGCTTGACTCCCCGGATGCGACCGTCAAGAAGCGCTCGCCCCTTTGCGGATCGACCGTGACGGTGGATGTCGAGGTATCCGATGGCCGGATCAGCGCCTTTGGCCAGGACGTGAAAGCCTGCGCGCTGGGGCAGGCTTCTGCCGCCGTCGTCGGCGCCAACGTGATCGGCCGGTCGCTCGAGGAAGTGGAAACCGCCCGGGACCAGTTGAAAGCGATGCTGACCGCAGGCGGACCGGTCCCTGACGCCCCTTTCGATGCGCTTGAGGTCCTGCAACCCGCCAAAGAGTTCAAGAACCGCCACGCCTCCATTCTGCTGGCGCTGGAGGCCACGCTGGAGGCCCTGAAGACAGCCACAAAGGCACAGTGCGCCTGAGCGGTCGACGCCCGCATCCATGATGAGGCAACCTTGGCAACCTGCCCCGCCGCCGCGGGTCGGTCGCCTTGTGCAGACATGAAAAAACCGCCGCACATCCGGGCAGATGGCGGCGGCAGTCATGCTCTGCGGTGCGGGATCCGGGTCGGCCCGGCAGGATCTTGAGGCAATCCAGACGGGGATCGGGACAGGCGGGTGACCCCCAGGCAATCCGGGACGGGATCTTGGCCAACCCGGCACCGCAGATGCAATCAGGAAAATCGATTAGCGACGGTCAAACCGGCGCAGCGACGAGCCGTCAGAGCAGGCTCGGCAGGTGCAAGGCCGCAACCAGCATCACCAGCAAAGAGGCCGCGCCGATGGCGTCCTGCAGAAGCGTGGAATGAGCATTCTCAATCGTGGTCTTGATCTGTGAAATCATGGCGCGGGCCTCCTCCAGTCTGATTTTTCGCTCTCTGGCAAATTTGTTGCCCCTTTGTTCTCATTTTCAGGCGCACCTGTAAAGAACTTTTTGAGAACATCTGCGAACAAACTGGAACACCGCCCTCCCAAGACGGCGCGAAGGCGTTTTAACCCACTGAAATCAAACGGATTGCCTGATCCTGTTTCATCAACCAAAGAAGAACGCGTGCCGCCTGCCCGCGGTCACTTTGCAGGTGCGGATCCGCGGCGAGTAACGCCCGTGCGTCGCTCTGCGCCACCGCCATCAGCCCCGCCTGCCGTTCAAGGTCGGCGACCTGGAATCGCGGCAAACCTGACTGAGCCGTTCCAATCATGTCGCCGGCGCCGCGCATCTGAAGGTCGGTCTCGGAAATGCGGAAGCCATCCTCAGTTTCGCGCAAAACCTCCAGCCGCTTGCGGCCACCTTCCGTCAGCGGCGGCTGATACATCAACAGGCAGGTCGATTCCGCGCTGCCCCGGCCAACCCGGCCGCGCAGCTGGTGCAGCTGGGCGAGACCGAAGATCTCTGCCCGCTCGATCACCATGATCGAGGCATTCGGGACGTTCACCCCGACCTCGATCACCGTGGTGGCGACGAGTACCTTGGTCCTCCCATCCTGGAAAGCCGCCATCGCCGCATCCTTTTCGGCAGGCGGCATCTGGCCGTGCACCAGCCCCACGGCATCGTCCCCCAGGATCGCGTGCAGATGTTTGAAACGTTCCTCCGCCGCCGTCAGGTCGCTCACCTCGCTTTCATCCACCAGCGGGCACACCCAGTAGCACTGCCGCCCCTCGGCGATCGCCTTGCGGAGGTGATCCACCACCTCCGACATGCGCTCGGTACTGACGACGGCGGTCTTGACCGGTTTGCGTCCCGGCGGTTTCTCATCCAGGACCGAAACATCCATATCGCCATATTGGGCCAGCGCCAGAGAGCGCGGGATCGGCGTTGCGGTCATCACCAGCACATCCGCTCCCTTGCCCTTTTCCGCCAATTCCATCCGCTGGCGGACGCCGAACCGGTGTTGCTCGTCGACGATGGCCAGCCGCAGATCGCGAAAGGCGACGTCCTGCTGGAACACCGCATGGGTGCCCACCAGAATTTGAATGTCGCCGCGCGCCAGCGCCGCCAGCTTGGCCTTGCGCTCGGCTCCCTTGTCACGGCCGGTCAGGATCTCGATCACCACCCCCGCGTCTTCGGCCAGAGGTGCCAATCCTTCGAGATGCTGCTGTGCCAGGATGCCCGTCGGGGCCATCATCACCCCCTGACCGCCTGCTTCGACCGCGACCAGCAGAGCCATGAAGGCAACCAGGGTTTTGCCAGCCCCCACATCCCCTTGCAGCAGCCGGTTCATGCGCTTGTCGGAGGCCATATCCTCGGCAATTTCCTCGATCGCGCGGGCCTGGGCGTTCGTGGGCCGATACGGCAGCGCCGCCAGCACCTTGGATTGCAGACGGCCCGTGGCCTGGCTTTGGAGCCCGCGAACCCTGCGTTCTTTCTGGCGGGCCAAGGCCAGAGTCAGCTGATGGGCAAACAGCTCGTCATAGGCTAGTCGCGCCCGCGCGGGCGACTCGGGCGCGAGGTCCGCAGTTCCCTGTGGCGCATGTACGGACGCGATGGCCTCAGTCCAGGACGGCCAGCCCTCCCGCGTTACCTGTCCCGGGTCGATCCATTCCGCCAGCGAGGGCGCGCGCTCCAACGCACCGCGCACGGCCTTAAAGATGGTCTTTTGCGTTACGCCCTGGGTCAGATGGTAGATCGGCTCAAAGGCGGGTATGTCGTCCGCCTCGGCAAGGGGCACCATGTGGTCTGGGTGAACCATCTGAGCGACGCCGTCAAACAGCTCCACCTTGCCGGAAACGACGCGGCGGGCCCCCTCGGGCAGCTGCGCCTCCAGGTAACGGCTGCGACCGTGAAAGAAGACCAGCTGGAATTCGACCTCGGCATCCGTCACGTGGATGCGGTAGGCCCCGCCACGGTTCCTTGTCGGCCGATGACGCCCAATGGTCACCTCAACCGTCAATGTGGCGGGCAACTCCGCACCCTTGATACTGCTACGGCGACGTCGGTCGATCACCGAATAAGGGAGCGAAAACAGCAGATCGCGCGGCGTTTCCACGCCCATTTGGGCAAGCGACTGCGCGGTTTTCGGCCCCACCCCTGGCAAGGTCTCCGCCCCTGCGAACAAGGGGAACAGGATCTCCGGACGACCGCTCATGCGCCTGCGATAAGCTCCAGCCAGCCGTCCTCGTCCAGAGTCTGGATCCCCAGTTCCGCAGCCTTCTTTGCCTTGGAGCCGGCCCCCGGCCCCGCCACCAAGATATCGGTCTTCTTCGACACCGAGCCGGAAACCTTGGCCCCCAGCGCCTCTGCCCGCGCTTTCGCCTCGGCCCGGGTCATCTTTTCCAGCGATCCGGTGAACACCACCGTCTTGCCGGCAACCGGGCTGTCGGCGGCGGGCGCGTCCGGGGCAACGATGGTCAGCTTCGCGACCAGCCGGTCAAACGCCGCCCGCTCATCCGTGTTCGCAAAGGCGTCGGACAGGGACAGACCAAGCACCGCACCAATGCCATCGACACCGATCAGGTCGGCCCAGGCAGCGGCCGCTGCTGCCGGGACATCGCAGGCCGCAATCGCGGCCGCACGGGTGTCGGATATGCGCGCCCGGCGACCTTCCTTCTGCGCGGCCTCGCGCTCTTGCCCTTCCGCTTCATCCGCCGCGCGATGCGCGAGGGCCGCGGGGCGCGCGGTGTCGATCGCCTCAGCCATCGCGGACCAGCTGCGGTAATGCAGCGCCAGATCACGAGCCGCGACCTCTCCCGCGTGGCGAATGCCCAAAGCAAAGATCAACTTGGCCAGCGGGATGGTGCGCTTTTCCTCGATCGCGGCAAAGAGGTTCTCCGCCGATTTTTCGCCCCAGCCCTCACGGTTCTTCAACTGTTGCAGGCCGGACCCATATTTCTCTTTCAGGTCAAAGATATCGGCGGGTTCCTTGATCCAGCCGTCGGCATGGAACTGCTCGACCTGCCTGGCACCCAGCCCCTCGATGTCAAACGCCGCGCGGGAGACGAAATGCTTCAGCTTTTCCACCGCTTGCGCCGGGCAGATCATGCCGCCGGTGCAGCGACGGACCGCGTCCCCCTCCTCGCGCACGGCGGGACTGTTGCAAATTTCGCAGGTCTGCGGGAACTGGTAGGGCTGTGCATCCGCGGGACGTTTGGACAGGTCGACATCCGCCACCTTC
This sequence comes from Leisingera sp. XS_AS12, assembly GCF_041224635.1. NCBI lineage: Bacteria > Pseudomonadati > Pseudomonadota > Alphaproteobacteria > Rhodobacterales > Roseobacteraceae > Leisingera > Leisingera sp. XS_AS12. The sequence continues at coordinate 58,779 of NZ_JBGFGM010000126.1, read as the reverse complement.
GGGATCACATCCCCTGCGCGGTAGATCTGGACCCAATCGCCGATCCGGATGTCCTTGCCGCCGCGGATTTCCCCGCCCTTGGAATCACGGCCCTGGATGTAGTCTTCGTTATGGAGGGTGGCGTTGGAGACAACCACGCCGCCAACCGTGACCGGTTTCAACCTTGCCACCGGGCTCAGCGCGCCGGTTCGACCCACCTGGATGTCGATCCCTTCCAGCCGGGTCCATGCCAGCTCTGCCGGAAACTTATGCGCAATCGCCCAGCGGGGCGTCGTCGAGCGGAAGCCCAGACGTTCCTGAAGGGACAGGTCATTCACCTTGTAGACAACGCCGTCGATGTCATAGCCCAACGTGGCGCGCTGTTCCTCAATCTGGCGGTAATGGGCGATCATCTCCTCGGTTGAGGCACAGAGCCGCGTCAGCGGATTGGTCTGAAACCCCAGCGCTTGCAGCCGCGCGATGGCCTCCATCTGGGTTTCAGCCAGCGGCGCGCTCAAGTCTCCCCAGCTGTAGGCGAAGAAGCGCAAGGGGCGCGCGCGGGTGATTTCCGCATCCAGCTGGCGCAGGGACCCCGCCGCGGCGTTGCGCGGATTGGCAAAAATCTTGCCCCCACGTTCGGCGTGGCGCGCGTTCAGCGCCTCGAAGTCCTCATGACTCATGTAGACCTCGCCACGCACCTCCAGAACCTCGGGCGCGCCTTCGATCTGCTGCGGAATATCCGCAATGGTGCGCGCGTTGGCGGTGACATTCTCGCCGATGCTGCCATCGCCGCGAGTGGCGGCCTGAACCAGCTGGCCTTGCTCATAGCGAAGTGACAGCGACAGGCCATCAATCTTGGGCTCGGCCGTGTACTTCAGCTCCGCATCCGCCCCGAGCCCGAGGTACTTGCGAATGCTGCGATCGAAATCGGCGACATCTTCATCTTCGAAGGCATTGCCCAGGGACAGCATGCGGACCACGTGGGTCACCTTGCCAAAGCCCGAGGCCGCAGGCGCACCGACGTTCTCCAGCTGGGTGGCCTGCTCGGCGAGGTCAGGATGCGCCGCAACCAGTTCGCGATACCGCCGTTTCAGAGAATCATACTCGGCGTCGCTGATTTCCGGAGCATCCGCCTGGTGGTAAGCGATATCCGCAGTTTGCAGCTGCTGTTCCAGCGCCAGAAACTCTTCTCGCGCCTCGTCTGCCGTCAGCTCTGCCACGTCTTTTTTGTGAATGTCTGCCACGCACGGTCCCTCTTCGTTCTGGCCCAAGGTGATACGGTGCCGTGCCCGTCGCGTCCAGCACCTGTAATGCCCCTGCACCGTCCCTGCATAATGCCGCGTACCACAAACAAAAAGACCCGCCGCAAGGCAGGTCTTTCAGAAACGGCGGAGCCTGGCTCAGGCTCCGCTGGGATCCTCACGCTTTCAAGCGCCCACGGCCATCCTCTGATCGCCGCCCATCTGGTCCTCTTGCGGATCGCGCAGCACGTAGCCACGGCCCCAGACAGTTTCGATATAGTTTTCGCCGCCGGTCGCCGTGCTCAGCTTCTTGCGCAGCTTGCAGATGAAAACGTCGATAATCTTCAATTCCGGCTCGTCCATACCGCCGTAGAGATGGTTCAGGAACATTTCTTTGGTCAGCGTGGTCCCCTTGCGCAGGCTCAGGAGCTCCAGCATCTGGTATTCCTTGCCGGTCAGGTGGATGGACTTGCCACCGGTTTCCACGGTCTTCGCGTCCAGATTGACGGAGATCTTGCCGGTCTTGATGATGGACTGCGAGTGTCCTTTCGAGCGGCGGATGATCGCGTGAATCCGGGCAACCAGCTCCTCGCGATGGAACGGTTTGGTCAGGTAATCGTCGGCACCGAACCCGAAACCCTTGATTTTGTTGTCGGTATCATCGGCACCGGACAGGATCAGGATCGGAGTTTCAATACGGGACATGCGCAGCTGGCGCAGAACCTCGTGGCCATTCATGTCCGGCAGCCCCAGATCCAGCAGGATCAGGTCGTAGTCATAAAGTTTGGCCAGATCGATCCCTTCCTCACCCAGATCTGTTGTGTAGACGTTCAGATTCGCGTGGGTCAGCATCAACTCGATGCTCTTTGCCGTGGTTGGATCATCCTCAACCAAAAGAATGCGCATATTGTTTTCTCCGCCTGTACACTGTTTCCCTCAGGTCTCGTTAACCTTGCTGGAAAAAAGTTAATGGCCCGTTACCATGATGGTTAATTTATGAATTCAACTCTTGGGCGTCCTTCTATTTCGCCTCTCTGTTGCGGAATTTTTTGAGCTGTGTCGTTTTGAGCGCTTCCTCGCCGTGGTCTGCAACCGCGGCCACCCAGCTGCGGAACTCCTCTTCGCTCAGCCCATAGCGGCGCATCGCCTCGCTCTGGGGCAGCAGACCATACAGCACGCCGCGCACCACCGCGGCCTTGCGGGAGGCCACCCAGCGCCGGGTCTTCTCTGGCGGCAGATCCGCCCGTGTCATGATGGTACCATCCGGCAAGGTGACCGCGCGCGGTCCGTCAACTTTCTTCAAGAACATCCGTCTTCCCCCGAAGATCTTATTCATTGGACATTGGCGCAAGAATTTCCCATCAGGCTTAACGGCGCGTGAACCACGCCCCTTGAGAGTCCTTAGGATTTTCATATATTCTGCGACGCCTGCCCCCTTGCCTTTAGGAGCTGCCCCATGGCGCTGGACCAAGACCCGCAATTGAACTCGCTCGGCTTTGCCAAACCGCCCTCGGAAACCCGCGTGGTGGTCGCCATGTCAGGCGGCGTCGACAGCTCTGTTGTGGCCGCCCATCTTGCAGACCAAGGCTATGACGTGGTGGGGGTGACGCTTCAGCTTTATGACCACGGTGCGGCACTGGCCAAGAAAGGTGCGTGCTGCGCCGGTATCGATATCCATGATGCCCGCCGTGTCGCCGAAGAGCGCGGCTTTCCGCATTACGTTCTGGATTACGAGAACATTTTTAAGGATGCGGTGATCGACGAATTCGCCGACAGCTACCTGGCCGGCGCAACCCCGGTGCCCTGCATCCGCTGCAACGAGCGCGTGAAGTTCAAGGACCTGCTGGAAACGGCCCGCGACCTTGAGGCCGACTGCATGGCGACCGGCCACTACATCCAGCGCAAGATGGGCCCCAACGGACCCGAGCTGCATTCGGCCGAAGACGCCAACCGCGACCAGAGCTATTTCCTGTTCTCCACCACGCCGGAACAGCTTGAGTTCCTGCGATTCCCGTTGGGGCACCTGCCCTCCAAGGACGCCACCCGCGAGATGGCGGCGCAATACGGGCTGGCCGTGGCGGACAAGCCCGACAGCCAGGACATCTGCTTCGTGCCCAATGGAAATTACGCAAGCGTGATCGAAAAGCTGCGCCCCGGTGCCGCAGAGCCGGGCGAGATCGTACATGCGGATGGCCGGGTTCTGGGCACCCATGATGGCGTCATCCACTACACCATCGGTCAACGCCGCGGGTTGGGCATCGGCGGCCTGTCAGAGCCATTGTACGTCGTAAAGCTCGATGTCGACAAAAAGCACGTCGTGGTTGGCCCCAAGGAACTGCTGGCCACGCGCACGATTCCTGTACGCGAAATCAATTGGTTGGGAGACGAGCCCTTCACCAGCCGCGAAGAATGGCATCTGAAGGTCAAGGTACGCTCGACGCGCCCCCCGCGCGAGGCGATCATCCGCCCCCTCACCGACACCACCGCCGAGGTGGAACTGCTGACACCGGAAGAGGGCGTCTCCCCCGGCCAGGCTTGCGTCTTTTATGCAAGCGAAGGCAGCCGCATTTTTGGCGGCGGCTGGATCTGGCGCGGCTACTGAAAAACCGGCCCGCACGCCGTTCCTGCGGGCCTGAAAACTTTCGCCATCTGATCGCCAGCGCCCTTCACCGAGGCGCTGGCGTTCACATTACTGCAGATCAGTGCCGCTGTTCAGCAGGACATAGATTCCCGCGGCGATCATGACAAATGGGCCGATACGGTCGATTCTGGCGGCCCAAGCTCCAATCGGGCCCGCTACCTTGGCCGTCATCGCAGCTGCGCCTGCCAAGCCTGCGACAGCGCCAGCCGCGCCGCCGAACGCCCAGGGCCGGTAGCCCGGGTGACTGTCCGCAAGCAGCGGCGCCATGACCGCCAGGCTGTCAAACGACAACGCCAGAAACAGCGCCGCAATGCCAAGCACACCCGCACGAGAAGACAACTGAACATCAACAGCGCCGGGCTGGCGCGTCAGCATCCGAACAAGCCCGCGCAGACCGATCGCCAATGGGATGAGCCCAAGGTAGCCCGCCAGCCCACCGGGCATCGAGTGATCCGCCCCCAGTGCAAATCCCAAGGCCACCGATAACATAAGGGCTTGCGACAGGAGATACCCCGCGATCGCCCGCCCCTTTCCAACCGTCAGCAGCAGCGCGAGAAGCACCGCGAAGTTATCGAGACTGGTCGCCATCTGTGCCGCAGCCGCGGTAAGAGCAAAGGCAAGCTCGTCCAGCAGCATTCAGCCAAGCCGCTCCAGCACGGCACGCGCCGCCCGCAGGCCGGGTGCCTCCCCGCCTGCCCCCAGGCGTTGCATCGTCAGCGCCATCGCGTCTTGTTGCGCGTCAGCCTGTGTCAGCACTGCATCCAATTGCGCGGCGATGTTTTCCGCCGTGCAATCGGGACCAAGACATTCCGGCACCACCCGGCTGTCGCTGACCAGGTTCACCAGCGTCACCGTATCGATCAGCGCCATGCGCTTCATGATCTGCCAGGTCAGCCACTGGAACCGATAGGCAATCACCATCGGAGTGGCGGCGGCGGCGAGTTCCAGCGACACGGTGCCAGAGGCCGCCAGCGCCAGATCCGCCCCGGCGAAAGCCGCGCGTTTATGGGCCTTGGCCCGCTCTGGCAGAAACCGGCCCGGGTCGATCATCACCGTGTCCGTTGGCCAGTCCACCAAGGCCTTCTGCACCATCGCGGCGACCGGCGCAGCGGCTGGCACAACCACGCGGTACTCGGGATGCTGAGCCACAAAACGTTTGAGGGCCTCACCAAAGACCGGCGCCAAGCGCCCGACCTCGGACCGGCGCGAGCCGGGCAGCGCCAGCACGAAAGGCGAATCTCCAAGCCCGAATTCCGCCCGCAGCGCAGCGATCTCATCGGCTGTTGCCTGCGGCTCGGCGACCACCGGGTGCCCGACGAAATCACAGTCCATGCCGGCTGCTTCCATATACGGCGGCTCAAACGGCAGGAGCGCCAGAACGTGGTCGATCACTTCAGCCATTTTTCCGGCCCGCTTGGGCCGCCAGGCCCAGACCGAAGGCGCCACGTAATGCACGGTACGGATGTTGCTGCGCGCCTTGACCAGCCGCGCCACGCGCAAGGAGAAATCCGGGCTGTCGATGGTGATCAGCACATCCGGCTTGGTCTCCAGCACCGCGTCGGCGGTTTCCCGGATCCGACGCTTCAGATGCCGGTACTTCGGCAGCACCTCTGCCAGCCCCATCACCGACAGCTCATCCATCGGGAAACGCGACACCAGCCCCTGCTCCGCCATCAGCGCGCCGCCGATGCCGTCGAACTGCACCCCCGGCGCCAGCTGCCTCAGCCCCGCCATCAGTGCTGCGCCCAGCCGGTCGCCCGAAGGCTCCCCGGCCAGGATGAACACCCGCAGGCTCATGCTGCGCGCAGCCACAAGAACAGGCCGAGCCGGTCGCAGGCGTCGATCACCGCCTGCTGGTCCAGCACGATGACGCCGCCCGCCTCCAGTACAATGCCGGACAGGCCCGCGCGCGCCGCGGCCTCGACAGTTTCGACGCCGATGGTTGGCAGGTCGGCCCGCCGGTCCTGTGCGGGCTTCGGCGCCTTGAACAGCAATCCGCCCTGCCCGTCGGGGCGCTGTGCCAGTGCCGACAGCATCCAGTCGGTGCCAAAGACATTCTCGACCGCGATCGCCTGACGCTTGCGAACCGCACAAGACTGCCCGATGTCCGCCGCGCTCATCGCCGCGACGATTTCGGCACCGCGCTCGGCGTCGGCCTTGTCCAGCTCACCGGGTTGCACCTGCGTCGGCACCCCCTCTGCCATCAACAGATCCGGAGCCACGTCATGCGCCGCGCGAACGGTGAAACCCGCCTGTTCGAAAATTCCGATGACAGCGCGCAAGGCTCCATCGTCGCCCGAGGCCAGCGCACCTTGCAAAACCGGCACCAGCGGCATGGTCGCCGCATCGATCGCCGCAGGGTCGATGGCGGGGCGTTTCACCGCACCGGCCAGACAGATCTCCGTGACCTGCGCTGCCTTCAGCCGTTCGATGAACGAGCCCAACTGTTCCAGGCGAAAGGTGATCTCGGGGTCGACCTGGTCAGGCTCCGATCCCGCCATGGCGCAGATCAGCGGTCGCCCCGGCGCACACGCCGCGACCTCGGCCGGCAGTTGGCCGGTTCCTGCAATCAGTGCCAGCATCGCATCAGCCTCCGGGCGTCAGGAAGGAACGGTCGCTTTGACCGGTGATGAAGGCAACGATTTCCTGAACATAATCGCTGTCGGTCTCGTCGCCGAGCCGCCGCGCCCGTTCCTGAAAGGTGCCTTCGCCCTGTGCCAGCATCTGGAACGCGGCACGCAGCGCGGTGATGTCACTGCGGGTCACACCACGGCGTTTGAGGCCAACAAGGTTCAGCCCGTCCAGTTCGCCGCGCGGGGCCTGCACCAGCCCGTAGGGAATCACGTCGTTGGTCACCATCGTCACCGCGCCGATGATGGCGCCGCGACCGATGCGCACCCATTGGTGGATGCCCGACAGCCCGCCGATGATGACGTCATCCTCCAGCACGCAATGGCCCGCAACAGCGGCGGAGTTGACCACGATCACCCGGTCCCCCACCTGCGCATCATGCGCGATGTGGCAGCCAGCCATGAACAATCCATCGTCGCCGATCCGGGTGATGCCGCCGCCGCCTTCGGTGCCGGCATTCACCGTCACATGCTCGCGGATGCGGTTGCGCTTGCCGATCACGGTGCGGCACTTCTCGCCCTTGAACTTCAGGTCCTGTGGGATCTCCCCCAACACGGCAAAGGGGAACACGACCGTATCGTCACCGATCTCGGTATCGCCGGTGACGATGACATGGGACTTCAGCACCACCCGGTCCCCCAGAACCACGTCAGGGCCAACCACGCAGAACGGGCCGATTTCGCAGCCCTCTCCGATCTTGGCTCCGTCTTCAATTATGGCGCTCGGGTGGATGCTGCTCATCTCAGGCCTCTTCGCTTTGGCGGTCGACCATTGCGGTGAATTCGGCCTCTGCGGCGGTTTCGCCGTCAACAGTGGCACGACCGGAAAACTTGAAAATCTTGCCGCCGGGCTTGCCACGGACGGTTTCCACCTGCATTTCCAACACATCGCCCGGCACCACCTTGCGGCGGAATTTGCACTTGTCGATGTTCATGAAGTAGATCAGCAATTCGGTGTCGACCATGTCCATGCCAACGCCCAACATCACGCCGGCGGTCTGCGCCATCGCCTCGACGATGGTCACGCCCGGCATGATCGGCGTGCCGGGAAAATGGCCCTGGAAGTGCGGCTCGTTCATCGTGACGTTCTTGATGCCGCGCGCCGACTTGTAGCCGTCGATATCGACCACCTTGTCGACCAGCAGAAACGGATAGCGGTGCGGCAGGATCCGCTGGATCAGTTGAATGTCAGCGCTTTGCAGCTCGGTGGTCATGCGTGATTTCCCATGTTCGTCAAATGTAGTTCGCCGTGCCTAGCAAGACAGCGGCGCTTGGGCAAGTTTGCGCGCTCAGGGCGCATCCTCATCGGTGTCGACGCCATCGCCCAGAACCTCGTCGATCCGCGATATGGCGAGCCCGGTGATATCCGCAGCTTCGGCGCTGAGAAACACAGACGAGTGATCCAGGATCGCACCTGCCCCGGTTTCGGCCAGGATCTGCTGCAGCACCGGCAGCGACGCATTCAGGAACTCGCGCCGGGCCTCTTCGCCCATCTGGTTGATCTCGCGCAGTTTCTGGTCCTGACGGCGGCGGGTTTCCTGAACCTTCTGATCGAACGCATCCGCCAAGGCGCGAAAGGCGTCAGGTTCCATTTCGGCACGCCGCTTGGTCAGCTCCAGTTCCTCGGCCCGCAGCTCCGCCTCGATCCGGCGGTTTTCCGCAGTCAGTACCGCGCCTTCGGCCTCAATCTCGCGCTCGATCCGGCGCCCAAAGGCGCTTTGCGAAAACAACCGATCCGGCTGAATTGTAAGGATTCCGCTTTGCGGCAAACCCAATTGGTAATTGCTTGCCGTCGCCAGCGCCAATGGCGGCCCCGGCCTTGGGCCTTCATCAGATGCCTCCTGCGCATGGGCCAGCCCGGCTGACAGGAGCACAATTGCCCCCGTCAGCCGGATTTTGCCCAGGAACGTCGGCACTGGCACCCGATCAGAACCGCGCCTGCAAGGTGAGGTCAAAGTTCTGCTCCTCGTCAAAGTCCTCTTTTTCCAGAGCCTTGGAGAAGTTGAACCGCAGCGGACCAATGCCGGTGGTCCACAGAAGCGACACCCCGATCACGTGCCGGAACGAGCGCTGGTTGCCGACAACCCGGTTGGATTGCATCGTGTCGACGTTCTCCAGCCCCCAGAGGCTGCCGACATCGTAGAAGAAGCCGCCTCGCATACCGATTTCCTCGGGCAGACCCAGCGGGAATTCCGCGTCGAACCGCGCGACCGCATAGTAGTTGCCGCCTAGGAAATCATTGTAACCAGCCGACTGGTCCCGCGGGCCAATACCACCGGGTTCGAAGCCGCGCATGATCGACGGTGTGAGAATGAAGCGGTCCACCGAACGGCTGAAACCGTCGCTCTTCCAATGCAGCGATCCGGCTTCCAGAGTTGCGCGCAGGGTGACTTCTTCGTTGAAGACACGTTTCTGCGCCACCATTTTGGTCGTGGTCTTGAGGAACTTGGAATCACCGCCAAGCCCGGCATAGTCCGCGCCGATCTCAACCAGGAAGCCCGCATTCGGGTCCAGCCCGGTCAGACGGCTATCGTAGCGATAGGTCAGCCCGATGGCGCTGGACGTGCGCGCACCCTGTGCAATTTCGCTTTGCACGATCGGTCCGGCAAAAAAGTCGCCCGTGCGCGTTCCGGCCTCAAGTTCCCGGTCGCTTTCGGTATAGCGCATTTCATCTTCGGCCCAAGTGTAGCGCACCTGCAGGGTCGTATCCTCGCCCGTGGCAAAGGTCAGCGCCGGGCGGAAGAAAATCCGCTTGGTCTCATACTCTGAGTAGCTCGAGTCGGTCTCGTTTAACCCAAGATCCAGATCGAAGCGCAGATCCCGGCCCGGAAGATAGGGTTCCGAGAAGCCGAGAATATAGGAATCCGATTCTGTCGCAGTGGCGAGCTGAAACGACAACCGCTGGCCGCGCCCGAGGAAGTTGCGCTCGCTCAACCCCACATTGATGCCGAACCCGTCATTGACCGAGTAGGAACCACCAAGGTTCAGAGAACCGGTTGGCTGCTCTTCGACGTCAACATCGACGATCATCTGGTCCGGCGCGCTGCCCTGCCGGGTTTCCACGTCGGCATTGGCAAAATACCCCAGCGCGCGGATGCGTTCGGCGCTGTTGCGAATGGCGCGCGGGTTGAAGGGATCGCCTTCTACGGTCCGGAACTGCTGGCGGATGACCCGATCCAGTGTCGTGGTGTTGCCTTCGATGTCGATCCGTTCAACGAAAACCCGCGGGCCGCGTTTCAGAACGAATTCCACATCCAGCGTCAGATCACGGTCATTGCGCGTGATCCGCGGCTCCACCCGCAGAAAGTCAATTTCCTGCTTAACACCCAGCCCTTCGAGACGGTCGATGGAGTTTTCGACCAGCGTCGGAGAATAGACCACGCCCGGCTTGATCTTCAGCACAGAGCGGAACAGATCCGCATCCGCTTCGGGCAGTTCGCTGCTGACGGAGATGTTGCCGAAACGGAACTGCTGACCCTCGGTGACGTCAACCACGAGGAAGACGGCATCACGCTCTTGCGTGACCTCGGCGTTGGCACTGTTGATCCGGAAATCAACATAGCCGCGCGACAGGTAGAAATCGCGCAGAACCTGCTTGTCGAACTCCAGACGGTCTTCGATCAAGGTATCGGAGCGGATGAAAGTGCGCAGCAACCCTGCCTGCTTGGTTTCCAACACACGCCGTAGACGGCGGTCGGAATAGACCCGGTTGCCGGTGAAGGACACGCGCTCGACTTCGACGGTGTCGCCTTCGGAGATTTCGAACACCAGGTCGACGCGGTTGTTGCTGCGGCGAATGATGCGCGGTGTCACCCGCGACGCGAGGCGCCCCTGCGCGCTGTAGACTTCGGCAATGGCAGCGGCATCGCGTTCAGCCACCGACGGGTTGAATACCCGCCGCGGCGCCGACTCGACCACCTGCGACAGGGCGTCGTCCTTGATACGATCGTTGCCCTCGAAGCTGATCTGGCTGATGGTGGGGAACTCGGTCACTTTCACCACCAGCGTATTGCCGCGGGGAACCAGCTCGACCGTCTCAAATACACCACTGTCAAGGATGCGTTGATAGGCGTCGTTCAACTCGCCTGCGCTGACGGTCTGGCCACGTTCAAGCCCGGTATAGGCCACGATGGTGGAGGTCTGGATGCGCTGGTTGCCCTCGACCTGAACGGTATTGAAACGATAGCTCTGCGCCCCGGCCATCTGTGGTGCAAAGGCATAACCCAAGGCAACGGCCAGAGAAATTGCAGAGACTTTACGATACAAGATGTTGACGCCAGTGTTGCGCGCCCCACAGGACTTGCCTGCGTTTTTCCCCCAAACCATTTTTCAGAACCCGATTATTATAGCAGCTTTGGCATGTGCGTAGCGGGTTTGAATGCGGTTGTCAAAACCAACCAAGACACTTGGAGATTGCAACCTGAACCCAATCGCAGGGCTCGGGTTGCAGGGAATCACAAGGTGGCCAGCCAGGTCCCGGCCGTCAATGCGCCAAAGATTGCAAACCCGGCCAGCGCCCGATCCCAGTTCAGCCGCACCAACAGCCCCAAGCCACGGCAGGATTGTGTCAATGTTTGCATGTCTAACCCCCGGTCTCACCCTCCCGTTCACGGTCGCAGCGTGCACCGTCAACGGGTTTCCAAAAAGTTAACCGCGGAATATGGCGTCAATTGGGCACCAACATGGCCGGGATTGGCCGTCGGCGCCCAGTTGAACAGCTTCAGCAGAACAGGTCGTTGCCGACTGCAAAGAGCATCAGAGAAAGAACGATGGCGATGCCAAAGGTCATCAAGACCCGGACTGCGCCGTCGCTGGGCGGACGGCCTGTTACGGCTTCATAGGCGTAGAACACCAGATGACCGCCATCCAGCGCCGGCACCGGGAAGAGGTTCAGAAGCCCCACCGCTGTCGACAGCACCGCGATGAACCGGATGAAGCTTTCCGCACCCTGGCTCGCCATCGCTCCGGAGGTCTCGGCAATGCCAATCGGGCCGGACAGGTTACAGGTGCTGATCGCGCCGGTGATCATGTGCTTCAACCCAGACAGCGACGTCTCGACCACGGCCCAGACCTGGTAACTCCCCGCGGCAAGCGCTTCCCCGAAACCCGCCGCATCGGTCGCAGGCTCGAACGCCATGCCGCCGATAATGCCGATCCGCCAGCTCGTGGCAAAACTGCCATCAGGCTGCGGCTCATCCGTGCGCCGGGGAGCCAGCGCCATTTCGACCACCTCCCCCTCGCGCCAGACGTCCAGCACCAGCACGCGACCGTCCGCGGCCTCCACGTGGTCCTTCAGTTCATCGAAAGACACCAGCGGAGTACCGTCAACTGCGACGATCACGTCGCCCGGTCTCAACCCAGCGTCAGACGCCGCGCTGCGGGGCGCCACGCCGCGCACATGGGGGGGATACAGGTACGGCCCGTCCACCGTCATTTCGGTGCCATCGCGCCGCACCAGGTACTCAAGCGGCTGCCGCTGGGGCACGTTATCGCGGAAAGCATCCCAGGCCGCACTGTCGTCATAGCTCGGCACCGGAACCCCACCTGCGGAGATCAACTCATCGCCCGGCTGCAGGCCCGTCGCCGACTGCGGCAGGCTCGCCAGCTGGCCCACCGTCAACGGGTCACGCATCACGCCTTGCGACAAGGCCACCGCGGTAAAGATCACCGCCGACATCACGAAGTTGAAGACAGGCCCCGCCGCCACGGTCGCCGTACGGGCCCACAAGGGAGCGCCATGCATGGTCCGTCGCAATGCGGCCGGATCCGCAGCCGCACTCTCCATTACCGCCGCGTCCTTGCCGGAGGCCGCGTCCGCATCACCGAGGAACTTGACGTAACCGCCAAAGGGCAACGCCGCCACCTGCCAACGGGTGCCGCGCTTGTCTACCCGGCTCCACAGCACCGGCCCAAATCCCAGCGAGAACACTTCGGCATGGATGCCGGACCAGCGACCGACGATGTAATGGCCGTATTCATGCACCGCAACGATCACCGACAACGCGATGACAAAGCTGGCGATGGTATACAGAAAACCGCCAAGCTGCGGCACGAAAGCGACAAGGTCCAAGGGATCTATCCTATGCGTTCTGCAGCAGCACGCGCTGCCTGTTTGCGGGCCAGATGGTCAACCCGGCCGACGTTATCAAGGGTCATTTCAGCGTCAATGAGATCACTTTCGCCTGACATCTGCTCCAGCACGGTTTCAACGACCACCGCCATGTCAGTGAAACGGATGCGCCCGGCGATGAAATCGTCCAACGCCTGCTCCTTGGCGGCATTGAAGGCGGCGCCCATCATGCCACCTCGGGCCATGACCTCATTGGCCAGCCGCAGCGCCGGGTAGCGCGCCGGATCAGGCGCGCGGAAATTCAGCTGCCCGATACGGGCCAGGTCCAGACGTTCGACCGGCAGGCTCTGCCGCTCGGGCCAATGCAGCGCGTAGCCGATTGCGTGGCGCATGTCCGCCGCCCCCAGATGCGCCATGATGGCGCCGTCATTGAAGCCGACCAGCGCATGCACCAGGGATTCAGGATGCACCAGGACTTCAATCTGATCCGGGCGAACGCCGAAATACTCCTTGGTTTCAATAACCTCCAAGGCCTTGTTGAACATTGATGCGCTGTCGATGGTAATCCGCTGCCCCATGTCCCAATTGGGATGCGAGGACGCCTGCGCCAGGGTGGCCTTGGGGAGATCTTCCAGCGGCCAATCGCGAAACGCGCCACCGGATGCGGTGATGATGATACGCTCCACCGCCGCGATATCTTCGCCCACCAGCCCTTGGAAAACTGCCGAATGCTCGCTGTCCACCGGCAGCAGCCGGGCACCATACCGCTCGGCCGTCTGCAGCAACAGCTGGCCCGCGCAGACCAGCGATTCCTTGTTGGCCAGCGCCAGAGTGGTGCCATGCTTCAGCGCTTCGAGGCCGGGCGCGAGACCTGCGGCTCCGACGATGGCGGACATGATCCAGTCTGCCGGGCGCGCCGCCGCCTCCAGCAGCGCCGTCTGCCCGGCCGCCGCCTCGACACCGCTTCCCTGAAGCGCTGCCTGCAGGGCGGGCAAGTGACAGTCATAGGCCGTGACAGCAATATCGGCGCGCAGGGCTATCGCGTCCTGCGCCAGCCGCTCGATGTTGGCACCGCCGGTCAGCGCCACCACGTTATAGCTATCGGGTGCGCGGCGGATCAGGTCGATGGTGTTTTGCCCGATCGACCCCGTTGCCCCGAATATCGAGATTTTACGCATGGTAGATCCTGTCTGGTCAGCCCCAGAATGCGGTCACGACCAGGAACATGGCCGCGGCCCCCAGCATGCCGTCGAACCGGTCGAACAGCCCGCCGTGCCCCGGGATGAGATTGCTGGAATCCTTGACGCCCATCTTTCGCTTCAAGGCGCTTTCCGCAACATCCCCTGCCTGGCTCGCCATCGACAGCAGCACCGACAGGACTACCATCCCTGCCCCCTTGTCCAGCCACACGGCAAACCCGGCACCAACAGCCGCCGACGCCAGCCATCCGGCCGAGGTGCCGCTCCACGTCTTCTTCGGGCTGACACGGGGCCAGAATTTCGGCCCGCCAATAATCTTGCCTGCGAAGTAACCGGCAACATCCGTCACCACGACGACGCTGACCAACCACAGCATTCCCAGCAGGCCTGTGTCCGGCTGCCCACGCAGCCAGATGAAGCCAAACCCGGCCAACATCACCCACAATGCAAACCCGGTGAAATGCTGCCTGTTCTCGCGGATCTGGCCAAAGCCGACCGTGACGGGCGCTGCAAGAACCGGCAATACCCAGGCCACCGGCAGAAAGGACGCCAGAAGCACTGCCAGGCCAGAGACGACACCCAGTTGCAGGGCCATCGCGGGCCGTTGCGGTGCCAGCATCCGCATCAGTTCCCAGATCATGCCACCGCAGCACAATGCGATCAGCGCATCAAAGACGATGCCGCCGACCCAGACCGCCCAGCCGCCGAGGCCAACCATGACGACCGCCGACAACAGCCTTGGCAGCAGGTCCGCCCAACGATCCTTGGCCGCGCCGCTCATGTCTTCACCGCTCCGAAACGGCGGTCGCGGCGTCCAAAACTACGGCACAACCGCGCCAATTCCTCGGCCGTGAAGTCTGGCCAGAGCGTATCGATGAATTCATATTCGGCATAGGCTGACTGCCACAGCAGGAAATTCGAAATCCGGGCTTCGCCGCTGGTGCGGATCACCAGGTCCGGGTCCGGCAACACGCAGGTATCAAGGTAACGCGGCAGCGTCTCGACGTCGACATCCTCGGGGTTCAGCCGCCCCTCTGCGACGTCACGCGCCAACCGCTTCGTGGCCCGAGCGACCTCGTCGCGTCCGCCGTAGTTCAGCGCGATCGTCAGCTGGGTGCCGTCGTTCTTCTGGGTCTTCTGTTCCAGCTTGTCCATCAGGTCGATCAGCTTGGCGTCCAGGCGCACCCGGTCGCCAATGAACCGCACCCGGACATTGCGCTCTGCCAGGGCATTCATCTCCTTGGAGATATAGCGGCGGAACAGGCTCATCAGACCTGCGACCTCGGTCTGGGTGCGTTTCCAGTTCTCGGTCGAGAAAGCAAAGATGGTCAGATATTCGACGCCCAGATCCGGGCAGCACTCGACAACTTCACGCACCCTGCGCGCACCTGCGTGATGACCAAAGAGGCGTGGACGACCCCGGGCCTGCGCCCAGCGCCCATTGCCATCCATGATGATCGCCACGTGGCGCGGACCGGTGCGCGCTGCCGGAGCTTCGCCGACAGCACTCACTCTTGGATTCGGATCATGCGGCATACTGTGCCGTCAGACCTGCATGATCTCGGCCTGTTTGGCCTCTAGCGCCTCATCCACGACCTTGATCATCTTGTCCGTCAGCTCCTGGACCTCTGCTTCCCAGAACTTCTGGTCATCCTCGGACATCCCGTCGGCCTTGGCCTTCTTGATCTGGTCCATGCCGTCGCGGCGCACGTTGCGGATGGCGACGCGGGCGTGCTCGGCGTATTGGCCTGCCACCTTGCCCAGCTCGCGGCGGCGCTCTTCGTTGAGCTCCGGGATCGGCAACATGATGATGGTGCCATTCAGCTGAGGGTTGATCCCCAGGCCCGACTCACGGATCGCCTTTTCGACCTTGCCGACCAGGCTCTTGTCCCAGACGTTGATGGTGACCATGCGCGGCTCCGGCACGTTGACGGTGCCCACCTGGTTGATCGGCGTCATCGACCCGTAGGCGTCCACCATCACCGGTTCCAGCATCGAGGCCGAAGCCCGGCCGGTGCGCAAGGAGGCGAATTCGGTCCGCAGATTGGCCATGGCGCCATCCATGCGGCGTTTCAGATCGTCGGTATCCAGTTCAAATTCATCAGACATGCTGCTCTCTCCCCTTATTTGAGGCGGTCTTCCCTTGGCTCATAAGCCATTGCCGGGCCGATGTATAGCGATCATGGCGAGGATTCGCAGCCAAGACCCTCCGCCGCGCCACCCCGGCCCGTCTCTACGCGTAAGATAGGCCGACGCCGAGAAAGGTCCTGCCTTTACCGCCCCAGGGGCGAGCATCAGACTGTGCGCCACAGACCGCGGAAAAGACAATGCGCGTGACGGTTCTCCGCCACGCGCATTTCAACTGGCCGAAATAGACCCGGCGGCAGGCAGGCCCAAAATTGCCCAAACCGGATTACCAGAACACCCTGCCGCCAGCCCGGACACTAACGGGTCCGCATGACACCTGGATGACAGGCGCGCACCCGGTCGCCACGACAAATGGCGCGCAGCGAAACCGGCGCGATCGCCCGGTGAGGGTCAGCCGTGTACCTTGGTATAGGTGCCCTTGCCTGCGAGAATGCCGCGGAAACCGCCGGGCTCATCCAGCGGGAAGACGATCAGAGGCAGGTTGTTGTCGCGGGCCAGGGCGATGGCCGAAGCGTCCATGACCTTCAACCGTTTGGCAAAGACGTCGTCGTAGCTGACCTCGTCGTAACGCACCGCGTCGGTGTGCTCCTTGGGATCCTTGTCATAGACGCCGTCAACACCGTTCTTGCCCATGAAGATCGCCTCGCAGGCCATTTCATTGGCGCGCAGCGTCGCGGCGGTGTCGGTGGTGAAATAGGGGTTGCCGGTGCCTGCCGCAAAGATGCAGACTCGCTTCTTTTCCAGGTGGCGCACGGCGCGACGGCGGATATAGGGCTCGGCCACCTCGTCCATCCGGATCGCGGAGATTACCCGAGTGAACACGCCCAGACCTTCCAACGCCGACTGCATCGCCAGCGCGTTCATCACCGTGGCCAGCATGCCCATGTAATCGGCGGTGGTGCGCTCCATCCCCTGGGCCGAGCCGGACAAGCCGCGGAAGATGTTGCCGCCGCCGATCACCATGCAGATTTCGACCCCCATGTCGTGCACGGATTTGACCTCACGGGCGATGCGCTGAACCGTCGGCGGATGCAGGCCGAACCCCTGATCCCCCATCAAGGCCTCACCGGAAATTTTCAGCATGACGCGTTTATAGGCGGCGGCCGGATCGAGCTCCGGCTTGTCTTGCGGTTGAGGCATGTTGCGCTCCAGAAGATGTGAGGGTTAGTTTGGCCGCAAAATGGATCAAATCGCCGTGGGATTCAATGCACGCGGCGCGGTTTGACCGCAGTTTTGCGCAAGCCGCCAGAGAAACGGAAAATACCAAGATGCAGCTGCCCGAAATCGCCCCGGACCTGCCGGTCCTGATCGCCGGGCCCACCGCCTCCGGAAAATCCGCGCTGGCACTCGAAATAGCCGAGCGCCACGGAGGCGTGATCGTCAATGCCGACGCAAGCCAGGTCTACGACTGCTGGCGGGTCATCACCGCGCGCCCTTCTCCGGAGGAGGAAGCCATTGCTCCGCATGCGCTCTATGGGCACCAGCCCTATGATGCCCCCTACTCCGCCGGGCACTGGTTGCGTGAGGTGCTGCCCCTGCTGGACGCGCGAGAGCGACCAATTATCGTGGGCGGAACAGGGCTGTATTTCACGGCCTTGACCGAGGGCATGGCGGAGATTCCCGCCACTCCTGCTGCGGTCCGGGCCGAGGCGGACAGCATGTCGCTGGACGCGCTTCTGGCCGGGCTGGATGCCGAGACCGCCAGCCGCATCGACCTGCAGAACCGCGCCCGTGTCCAACGCGCCTGGGAGGTGCTGCGCGCCACCGGTCGCCCCTTGGCCGGCTGGCAGGACGACACCCCCGCCCCGGCGCTTGCGCTCGAAGACTGTACCGCTCTGGTGTTGAACTCAGACAAGACATGGCTCGAAGCCCGCATTCGCCGACGTTTTGGCCAGATGCTGCAACAGGGCGCCCTCGAGGAAATCGAAGCGATGCGGGACCGCTACGACCCTGCCCTGCCGTCCTGCAAGGCGATCGGCGTGCCGGAACTGATGGCCTATGTGGCCGGAGAAATCTCCATCGAGGACGCCGAGGAACGCGCCGCAATCGCCACCCGGCAATTCGCCAAGCGTCAACGCAGCTGGTTTCGCGCCCGCATGAAGGCTTGGACCCAAGTGACACTCGGCTGAGGTCGCCGCTTGATCGGCAGCGCGCTGAAGCCTCTTGGCTGGCGGTGATAACCCGCCAGCACACCCCTGTAAATTCCATTCAAATTTTCACCTCATTTGGTGAAAACTTGCCCGAATCACCCGTTTCATGGCTGGTTTGAGGCGTCTTTTTCTTGACGCGATACGAAATGCCATTTGATCCCAGCTTCTCCAGGGACGTTCATGTCATGCCGCTCATTCGGCTCGCGCCAGACGGCGCATGGCAGACGGGCCTGTCCCACACCCGGAGCAGCCACCTGCTGATATGGATCACCCGCGGCCAGGGGCGCATCTGCGTCGACGGATCCCAGCGGGGCTTCGGCCCCCATCATGCTATCTTCATTCCGGCTGGCACCCTGTGGTCCGCGGACTTCTCGCGGCAGTGTCTTGGACAGGTGCTCGAGATCACCGGCCCGCCGTCGCCGCCGTTTCCGGAGCATGCCACGCACAAGCGACTTGCCAACCTGCAGGAGCAAAGCCGACTGAGCGCGCTCCTGGAGACGATCAACCGCGAGCAGGCGGCGCAAGAGACACATTGGCAGCGTGCGGTACATGCCCTCAGCCAGCTGGCTGCCATCAGCCTCCAGCGCCAGGCTGACGCAACCCCGGAACCGGCTCGCAGCTCGGCCGCGCGTCGACTAAGCCGCGCCTATTGCCGCCGGATCGCGAAACATCCCGGCGCACAGACCTGCATGGCCGACCATGCCGCGGCGCTGTCCGTGACCCCCACCCATCTCACCCGTGTCTGCAAAGCCGAAACCGGTCGAACCGCCGCGGCCCTGCTGACGGAGCATCAGCTACATGCGGCACGGGGTCTGCTGATTTCCACCGATCTGCCGATCCGGGACATTGCTGGCCGCCTCGGCTTTGGCAGCGCCGCCTACTTCACCCGCTTTATCACCCACCACACCGGCAAGACACCCAGCGCGCTGCGCAAATATGCCCAATCCAGCGCCGACTGATCCCCCGGGCAGTGGGACGCCCCGATTCCCGCCCCTCCCCGTCCTGCGTTGCGACATCCGCCTGTCGCTCAGAGAGATTCTGTACACAAGTGAACAGAAGTGGGAGTTGAAAACCCCCAAACCGCAGAAAACGACAGGAAAAATGTCGTTATTCGCCCCCAAAATACCGAAACTATGGATTGACGAAATAAAATATCTCTGCCCGAATGGAGCCATGGGGAAACTTTAACACAAAGAAATCTCACAGCCGCCCATCCAACGGGGCAGCTGAGCATGTCTATCGTGCGACACGAAATTTCCAGACAAAACCAGGGAGACCCACATGACCAAGGACATCCGTACCGCCGCCCCGATCCACTGGGCCGCCAAGATGCACGCCAGGGAAGTTTTGGACGGCAAGCTGGACCGGCGTGAATTCCTCAGCCGGGCCACGGCACTGGGGGTGAGCGCATCTGCGGCCTATGGTCTGCTGGGCATGGCAGCCCCGGTTCGCGCCGCGGAAGACGCCAAGCAAGGCGGCACTCTGCGCATGCAGATGGAAGTGCGCGCGCTCAAGGATCCGCGCACCTACGACTGGACCCAGATCGCCACGTTCACCGCGGGCTGGCTGGAATACCTGGTGGAATACAACAGCGATGGCTCGTTCGCGCCGATGCTGCTGGAAAGCTGGGAGGCCAACGACGACGCCACCGAATTCACCCTGCATGTGCGCAAGGGGGTGAAGTGGAACAATGGCGATGACTTTACCGCTGAAGACGTCGCCCGCAACATCACCGGCTGGTGCGACAAGAGCATCGAGGGCAACTCGATGGCGGGCCGGATGGCCTCGCTGATCGACAACGAGAGTGGCAAGGCCGCCGAAGGGGCGATCACCGTGGTCGACAGCCACACCGTGGTCCTGCGCCCGCAGACCCCCGACATCACCCTGATCCCCGGCATGGCCGACTACCCGGCGGCGATCACCCACGCCAGCCACGACCCGGCGACCATGCTGGAGAACCCCATCGGCACCGGCTACATGCTCCCGGAAAGCATGGAAGTTGGCGTCAAGGGCGTGCTGGTCCGCAACGAGAACCACGAGTGGTGGGGCTATGAGGCCGGAAAGGGCGGCTACCTCGACCGTATCGAGTTCATCGACTACGGCACCGACCCCGCTGCCTTCCTCGCCGCCTATGAGGCCGAGGAAATCGACATGAACTGGGAATCGGTGGGCGAATACGTCGATATCTTCGATGGCATCGGCCTCACCCGTTCGGAAATTCCGTCTGGCTTTACCATCGTGATCCGGCCCAACCAGCAGGCCGAGGTCGACGGCAAGAAACCCTATGCCGACAAGCGCGTACGCCAGGCGCTGGCAATGGCGGTAGATAACGCCGTCTGCCTTGAACTCGGCATGTCGGGCTATGGCGTCGTCGCCGACAACTGTCACGTCGGGCCGATGCACCCCGAGCATGACCCCAGCGTGACCCGCCTGCCCTATGACCCGGAAAAGGCACGCGCGCTGATGGAAGAGGCAGGCATGCTGGACTACGAGCATGAGCTGCTGTCTATTGATGACGACTGGCGCAAGAACACCACCGACGCGGTCGCCGCGCAGCTGCGCGACGCGGGTTTCAAGGTCAAGCGCACCATTCTGCCGGGCTCGACCTTCTGGAATGACTGGGCGAAATACCCGTTCTCCTCGACCAACTGGAACCACCGCCCACTGGGCACACAGGTGCTGGCGCTGGCCTATCGCTCGGGCGAGGCCTGGAACGAAAGCGGCTTTGCCAATGAGGAGTTCGATGCCCTTCTGGCCGAAGCCAACTCGATCGCGGACGCAGACAAGCGGCGCGAAGTGATGGGCAAGCTGCAAGCCATCATGATCGAGGAAGGCGTCACCATCCAGCCCTACTGGCGCACCGCAATTCGGCACCACACCGATGCCGTCACCGGCGTCGACAAGCACATTGCCGATCTGCCGCAGATCTACAAATGGGCGCGCAAAGCCTGATCTGACCCAACCGGTCGCCCACGCCGGGCGGCCGACCGCTTCTGGACGCAAGTCGCGCCCTTTGCCTGACCGGCATATGCCGGTCAGACCCGGACTGTGCGCAAAGCCACCAATGGGAGCAATCCATGGGAGTGTTCATCCTCAGACGGGTCGGTGTAATGCTGCTGACCGCGCTCTGCCTGACCTTCGTCGTGTTCTTCATGACGAACCTCTATCCAAACCTTGAAAAGCTGGCCAAGACCCAGGGCAACTTCCGCATGTCGGACGAGGCCGTGGCAACCTGGCTGGAACGGGGCGGCTACCTGCAATCCACCCCCAAGAAGTACCTGGAGTGGATCGGGCTGGCGCCGTCCTACCGGCACGTCGCCGAAGATGGAACGGTCACAGGGCGCTGCATCCAACCTGGCATGACGGCAGAGGAAGCCCCCCGCTACTGCGGCATCCTGCAGGGCTACTGGGGCTATTCGACCGTGTTCCGCGACGAGGTCGGCAATATCATCGCCACCCGTCTGGGGCTGACCGGTTACCTGATGTTCTGGGTGATGCTGATCATGGTGCCCTCGGCCCTCATCCTCGGCGTGCTGGCCGGGATGCGTGAAGGCTCGGCAATGGACCGCTCCCTGTCGACGGTGGCGATCACCACCACGGCGACACCGGAGTATGTCTCGGGCGTTCTGTTCATCGCCATCTTTTCCTCCTCCGCAGTGGGGCTGAAGTGGTTCAAGGGCACCGCCACCAGCGCCATGGAGAACCCGAATTTCGAGAATTTCACCCTGCCGGTGCTGACGATCGTGCTTTACGGCATGGGGTACATCGCCCGCATGACCCGCGCCTCGATGACCGAGGTGATGACGGCGCAATACATCCGCACCGCGCGGCTGAAGGGCGTGAGCTTTCACAACATCGTGCTGAAACACGCGTTGCGCAATGCGCTGATTGCCCCCTTCACCGTCATCATGCTGCAGTTCCCATGGCTGCTGAACGGCGTGGTGATCGTCGAAACCCTGTTCAACTACAAGGGCTTCGGCTGGACGCTGGTGCAGGCAGCCGGCAACAACGACATCGAACTGCTGCTTGGGGTTTCGGTGGTCTCGGTCCTGGTGGTTCTGATCACGCAGCTGATTTCCGACATCGGCTACGTGTATCTGAACCCCCGGATCCGGATTTCTTGAGGGAGGCCGCAGATGGAACCACTTGGCACGTTTGAGATCACCCTGCGGATCCTTTACCAGCTGTCGCCGGTCTGGGTCACGCTGGTCATCCTGTTCATCTTCTCCATCGCCTTCAAGCGGCGACTGGGGCTCTATGGCAAGCTGTTCGACAGTCCGATCGGCATGATCGGCTTTGGCATGGTGATGTTCTGGGTCTTCACCGGCATCTACGGGGCCATGGACATGATCGTGACCCATGATCCGCTGGCGCAGCTGTCCGGGATGAAGAACAAGGCCCCCGGCACCCCGCTGCGCAACCCGGAGGAAGGCAGCTACCCCTACTATCTGCTTGGCGGCGACAACCTTGCACGGGACGTGTTCAGCCGTCTGGTCAAAGGGGCCTGGGTGGTGGTGCAGATCGCGCCGCTGGCAACCCTGTTCGCCTTCATGGTTGGCATCACCCTGGGCCTGCCCGCGGGCTACTACGGCGGACGAATGGATGTGTTCCTGTCCTTCCTCGCGAACCTGATCCTGGCCTTCCCGGTGATCCTGCTGTTCTACCTTCTGGTCACCCCGGAGATCGTTGCCACAGGCGTGCCGAACTACATGGCGATCGTGCTGTTCCTGTTCCCGATTGTCTTTGTCACCGTATTGCTGAACACGCGCTATTACACCCGCCCCAAGCTTCGCAACCCGCTGCTCGCCGGGGTGCTGGTGATCGCCTTCTGGCTCTACCTGCAAACGGTCTCCAATGGCGGCTACCTGGTGAACACGCCGACCTTTTCCCTTTGGGGCTTGCCCCGCGTTCTGGATTTCTTTGACATTCCCGGCGGCATCCTGGTGGTGTTCGTTTCGGTCGTCTTCGTCAACTCGCCCACCGTGTTCCGCATCGTGCGCGGGCTGACGATGGACATCAAGACGCGCGACTATGTCGCCGCCGCCCAGACCCGTGGCGAAGGCCCGTGGTACATCATGCTGTGGGAGATCCTGCCCAATGCCCGCGGACCGCTGATCGTCGATTTCTGCCTGCGCATCGGCTATACAACCATTCTGCTGGGCACCTTGGGCTTCTTTGGGCTGGGACTGCCGCCGGAAAGCCCTGACTGGGGCTCGACGATCAACGACGGGCGCAAGCTGCTGTCGGTCTACCTGCACCCCGCCCTTGCGCCGGCCTTTGCGCTGCTGACGCTGGTACTTGGGCTGAACCTGCTGGCCGACGGGTTGCGCGAAGAAAGCCTGAAAGACTGATCCGTACCGACGGGACCGGGGGGATGCCCTCCGGCCCCTCGGCGACTTGGGGCAAACGGAAAGACAGGTTTCCAGCTCCGACAGGGAGAATTGAACATGAGCAAACTGGCGGACTACGACGGCCCGATCCTTGAAATCGACAAACTGTCGATCTCGTTCTTTACCCGACTGCGCGAGATCCCGGCGGTAATGGACTTTTCAGTCACTGTTCAGCCGGGCGAAGCGGTCGGCCTGGTCGGGGAATCCGGCTGCGGCAAATCCACCGTGGCGCTGGGCGTGATGCAGGACCTCGGCAAGAACGGCCGGGTGGTCAGCGGCAGCATCCGCTTCAAAGGACGCGACCTGGCCGAGATGACAGCCGAAGAGTTGCGCGACATCCGCGGCAACGAGATCGCGATGATCTATCAGGAGCCGATGGCCAGCCTGAACCCGGCGATGAAGATCGGCAAGCAGTTGATGGAAGTGCCGATGATCCACGAAGGCGTCGGCCAGAAGGAAGCCTATGCCCGCGCCTTGGAGGTGGTGACCGACGTCCGCCTGCCCGACCCCGAGCGGATGCTGAACTCCTATCCGCACCAGCTGTCGGGCGGCCAGCAGCAGCGCATCGTCATTGCGATGGCGCTGATGTCCAAGCCCTCGCTGCTGATCCTGGACGAGCCGACGACCGCGCTTGACGTGACGGTCGAGGCCGCGGTGGTGGATCTGGTCAAGGATCTCGGCAAGAAATACGGCACCTCGATGCTGTTCATCTCGCACAACCTCGGCCTGGTTCTGGAAACCTGCGACCGCCTTTGCGTGATGTACTCCGGCGAAGCGGTCGAGCGCGGTTCGATCCATGACGTCTTCGACGAGATGCAGCACCCCTACACCCAGGCACTGTTCCGCTCCATCCCCCTGCCCGGAGCCGACAAGAACGCCCGCCCCCTGGTGGCAATCCCCGGCAACTTCCCCTTGCCGCATGAACGCCCGCCCGGCTGCAACTTTGGGCCGCGTTGCGACTACTTCGAGGCCGGGCGCTGCGATGTGGATCAGGTCATTCCGATGCGGCCGGTGCCGGGGAACGACCGCCACGAGACCCGGTGTCTCCGGTTCGAGGAGATCGACTGGAACGCCCCGCTGACCCTTGCCGAGCAGAAGGAGAAATCCGCCCCCGGCAAGGTCGTGCTGAAAATGGACAACCTCAAGAAATACTACGAGGTTGCCGCCAACGCGCTGTTTGGCGGCGGCGAAAAGAAGGTCGTGAAGGCGAACGAAACGCTCAGCTTCGAGGCCCGCGAATCCGAAACCCTTGCCATCGTCGGGGAATCCGGTTGTGGCAAATCTACCTTCGCCAAGGTGCTGATGGGTCTGGAAACCGCGACCGAGGGGGAAATTCTGCTGGATGGCCGCAATATCGAGCAGACCCCGATCGAAGCCCGCGACACCCGCACCATTTCAGACGTGCAGATGGTGTTCCAGAATCCCTTCGACACGCTGAACCCCTCGATGACGGTGGGACGTCAGATCATGCGGGCTCTGGAAATCTTTCAGGTCGGCGATTCCGAGGCAGAGCGACGTCAGAAGATGCTGGAACTCCTCGACCTGGTGAAACTGCCCCGCGCCTTCGCAAACCGCATGCCCCGGCAGTTGTCGGGCGGCCAGAAGCAGCGTGTCGGCATTGCCCGCGCCTTTGCGGGCGGCGCACGGATCGTGGTGGCGGATGAACCGGTCTCGGCGCTGGATGTGTCGGTGCAGGCCGCCGTGACCGACCTGTTGATGGAGATCCAGCGGAAGGAGAAGACCACGCTGCTGTTCATTTCGCATGACCTCAGCATCGTGCGCTATCTCAGCGATCGCGTCATGGTCATGTATCTCGGGCATGTGGTGGAACTGGGCGACACCGAACAGGTCTTCTCGCCGCCCTACCATCCCTACACCGAGGCGCTATTGTCCGCCGTGCCGATCGCCGACACCTCGGTCGAGAAGGAACATATCGTTCTGGAAGGCGACATTCCCTCGGCGATGGATCCGCCGCCGGGCTGCCCGTTCCAGACCCGCTGCCGCTGGAAGTCCGAAGTACCCGGCAATCTGTGCGAGCGGGAGGTGCCACCGCAACGCCAGCTGGGCAAAGGTCACCAGATCAAGTGCCATCTGGACGATGCAACGCTGGCACGGATGACGCCGGTCATCAAAACCGCGGCCGAGTAACCGAAGCTCCGCCACGATCTGCCGGGCGCAGGTGACATGGAACGCACCCGCGCCCGGCGATAAGTGTTCTGTTGCAGCGAAGGAGTGGGCGGTCCGTTCAGCTCAGCAGCAGGACGACGATCATCAAAAGGTTCATCGAGGCAAATTGCATCAACCGCGGCGTCTTCCTGCCCTGCCAGGCCGCCGCTATGGCCGCCGTCACCGACAGTGCAAGCCCAGCCAGCGACAGGCCGCCGCCGATCAGCCCGGCAAACCCCGTTCCCGGCCCCCAAGGCGATCCCTCCAGCGTCATGCCTTTCAGCCCGACACCGATCAGCAGGCCGGTAATCGCCGCTGCGAGGCTCAACACGGCGCTGCGCGGCCGTCGTGGCAGGCGCGCGCCCAGCATGTTGTCGATCAGCGCGCGGCTCGGCACCGCCGTGGGGCGCCACTCGATCCGATGAACCCGTTCCTCGAAGCTGTTGACATACATGGGTTAAATCTCCTGGCAGCGTGTATTTTCAGCCGAGAGATTCATGAAAAATTTAGACAAATACATGGCAAACCCACGGAGTTAACGGGGCATTAACGGATCTTACCCGAAGATTAATGCCCGACGTCAGCCGACAAGCGCGGTTAGCTGCCCCAGATCTTCTTGACGTAATTCTTCGTCTCTTTGTACGGCGGGATGCCGCCGTATTTGCGCACCGCCTCAGGCCCGGCGTTATAGGCGGCCAAGGCCAGCCGCCAATCCCCGAACTTGCGATACTGCTGCGCCAGGTAGCGCGCGCCCCCTTCCAGATTCTGCCGCGGCACCGCCGGGTCCACCCCCAGCGCCCGCGCCGTCGCGGGCATCAGCTGCGCAAGTCCCAGCGCGCCCTTGTGCGACTTGGCGGTCGGGTTCCAGTTGCTTTCCTGTTGCACCAGCCGCAGGAACAACTCCTCGGGCACATTGTGCTTGCGCGCCGCCTCGCGCGCCATGGTCAGGAACTCGCCCCGGTACTTGCCATTGTAGCGCAAGGTCGCCGCCGCCGAGGGCACCTCGTAGGTTTTAGGCTGCAACCTGACCGAATTCCTGTACTGGCTGGCCGCGCGACCATCCAGCACCCGGGTATGGGCGGCAAACAAGGCCTTCCGATTCTTGCTGCTTAGTACATCCGCGATGGCAGGCTGCCCTACCCCGACAATTGCAATAACGAACCCAGCAACGGCTTTTCGCATGTCCGCTGTCCTGACACTGTCCCACTCGCGGGGACTATACCCGATGCGCCACAAATTTAAAGCAATCGCGTCGCAAATCCGCCATTCCCCGCCACCGCACGGGATTTCCTCCACAGAGACCGGGTTTCCTCACCCCGCATGGGCCTATACTGTGCATGCAACCGGCGCGGCGGGATTCGCCCCGCACCGCTGCCGAACCGGAACACCAAAAGACTCATAAAGACAAAGGACCGAACCCTATGGCCGGCTCACTGAACAAAGTCATGCTCATCGGCAACCTGGGCCGCGACCCCGAGGTGCGCACCTTCCAGAACGGTGGCAAAGTGTGCAACCTGCGCATCGCCACCTCCGAGACCTGGAAGGACCGCAACACCGGCGAGCGCCGCGAGCGCACCGAATGGCATTCCGTCGCGGTTTTCAGCGAAGGCCTGGTGCGGGTCTGCGAACAGTATCTACGCAAGGGCTCCAAAGTATATGTCGAGGGCCAGCTGCAGACCCGCAAATGGCAGGACCAGAGCGGCCAGGACCGTTACTCCACCGAGATTGTTCTGCAGGGCTTCGGCAGCACGCTGACCATGCTGGACGGCCGCGGTGAAGGCGGTGGCGGCGGTGGTCAGGGCGGCGGCTATGGCGGCGGCAGCCAGGGCGGCGGCGGTTACGGCGGCGGCTATGACAGCGGCCCGCAGGGCGGCGGTCAGGGCGGCGGCTTCGGCGGTGGCGCCTCGCACAACATCGACGACGACGAAATCCCGTTCTGAGAACAGGACCGCAGTTATCAAAAAGGGCAGCCCAGTGGCTGCCCTTTTCAGTTTCAGGATGAAATTTCCCTCACGCTCCGGCGTCGCGCAGCACATCCAGCACGGCCTCAGGCGGCACATCGCCAGTGACAAAGGCCTCGCCGATACCGCGCGCGAGGATGAAGCGCAGCTGGCCCTCGACCACCTTCTTGTCCTGCCCCATCAGCTCCAGCAGAGCCTCGGCGTTCGGCAGCTCGCCGGGAATGTCGGCCAGATCGGTCTTCATGCCCATCGCCTTCAGATGCGCGCGCACCCGGCTGGGATCCTCCTGCGAGCACAGGCCCAGCCGCGCCGAAAGCTCAAACGCCAGGGCGCAGCCGATTGCCACGCCTTCGCCGTGCAGCAGCCGGTCGGAATAGCCCGTCGCGGCCTCCAGCGCGTGACAGAATGTATGGCCCAGGTTCAGCAGCGCGCGGTCGCCCTGCTCGGTCTCGTCGCGCACCACGATGTCGGCCTTCATCTGGACCGAGCGCGCAACTGCCTCAACCCGCGCGGCCATGTCGCCCGCCGCCAGCGCCGGGCCGTTGTCCTCCAGCCAGGCAAAAAACTCGGCATCACCCAGCAGCCCGTATTTCACCACCTCGCCGTAGCCCGACAGGAAATCGCGCGCCTCCAGCGTGCCCAGCACGGCGGTGTCGGCCAGCACCAGCGAGGGCTGGTGGAAAGCGCCGATCAGGTTCTTGCCCTGCGGTGCGTTGATACCGGTCTTGCCGCCGACCGAGCTGTCGACCTGCGCCAAAAGCGAGGTCGGGATCTGCACGAAACGCACGCCACGGCGCAGCACCGCAGCGGCAAAGCCCGCCAGGTCCCCGATGACGCCGCCGCCGAAGGCCACCACGACATCGCCGCGCTCTACCTTCTGGTCCAGCAGCCATTCCACTGCGCGGCTGAACTGCGGCCAACCCTTGGTGGCCTCGCCCGGCGGCAGCGCCAGCGCGCTCATTTCGATGCCGTCCGAGGCCAGCCCGGCGCGCAGAGCGTCCAGGTGGTGCGCCGCGACGGTCTCATCCGTCAGCACCGCCACGCGCGGCCGCTTCAGCAGCGGCGCAATCCGCTTGCCCGCCTGCTCCAGCAGGCCGGGGCCGATCACAACATCATAGGCGCGGCTATCCAGCGGCACATGAACCTTGCGTTCCATCATTTCCACTCCAGCACATCGGGGCGCGACTGCAAGGCCTCAAGCACCCGGTCAACCATGGTTTCAATCGACGCCTGCCCATCCGAGACCACCGCCAGATCCGCCTTTTGGTAAAGCGGCACCCGGTCGCGGTACAGGGCGCTGAGGGTCGCATGCGGATCCGGGGTGCGCAGCAGGGGCCGCGTGTCGCGATGGCGCACCCGATTCCACAGCACCTCAAGATCGGCGTTGAGCCAGACCGCAACGCCCTTGGCCGAAATCACCTCACGGTTCTCCTCCGCCAAAAAGGCGCCGCCGCCGGTCGACAGCACGCCGCGCTCCTCCTCCAGCAGGCGCGCGATCACCTGCCGTTCCTTCTGGCGAAAGAACGGCTCTCCGTCGCGCGCGAATATCTCTGGTATCGTCATGTTGGCAGCGGCCTCGATCTCGTGGTCGCTGTCCAGAAAGGGCACCCCGAGCCGCGCCGCGAGCGCGCGGCCCACGGCGGTCTTTCCTGCGCCCATCATCCCCACCATCACGATGGTCTTCTTCAAGGTTCCCGGCACCTGGCCTGCGGCCTTCTGGCCGCTGCTTTGCTCTTTTTCGCTCATTCTTCAGTGAATGACGTGATCTTGCGGAAAAGGGAATATATAACTTCCGCAAAAGAGCAGGAAACAGGCACTGGATGACCCATGGGGCGATTGTTCAAATATCTGATCTACTTGGTGGTTCTGGCGGCAGTAGGGCTCGTTGCCTATACCTATGTCGGGCCGTGGTTTGGCGCTGATTTCAGCGCCCCGAGCACCGAGGTGCGCAAACCGGTGGTGCTGAATGCGGATTAAGTCGGCCGTCGCCGCGGTCCTGCTGGCCGGGCCTGCGCTCGCCACAGAACCGCTGACGGCCATCGACTGGCTGAACAAGCCGCAGCCACGCAGCGAACTGCCCGGAACCGTGCTTCTGGAACCACCCGTCACCGGCACCGCCGCGCTGCCGCAGGTTTCGGTCACGCCGCTGGAGGCCTTGCGGCCGCCGGCCGGGCTGGTGCCAGCCTCGGCGACCGGCCTCCCCACGGACTTGTGGCGGGGCAGTGATGCCGGTGACATCAGCCAGTTGATCCGCACCGTTCCGGTGCGCCGCAGCCCGGCGATGCAGGCGCTGCTGTTTACCCTCTTGTTGTCGGAGACCCGCGCACCGGAGGACGGTGGCGACCAGATCCTGCTGGCCCGGCTTGACCGCCTGCTCGCACTTGGGGCGACGGACGCGGCGCAGGCGCTGGCCGAACAGGCGGGCCCAACCGCCACACCGGCACGGTTTTCCCGCTGGTTCGATGCCACCCTGCTGACCGGCGGCGAAGATGCCTCCTGCATGGCGCTGGCTGCGGATCCGCATCTGTCCGACAACTACGCTGCGCGGATCTTCTGCGCGGCGCGGCGCAGCGACTGGTCGACGGCGGCGCTGATGCTGGAAACCGCCATTGCGCTGGAGCTGCTGCCCCAGGCACAGATCGATCTGCTGGACCGGTTTCTAAACCCCGATCTCTATGAGCAGGCGACCCCCCTGTCGCGCCCTTCGCAACCTGATCCGCTGACCTTCCGCCTGTTTGAAACCATTGGCGAGGCGATGCCGACCGCACCTTTGCCGACCGCCTTTGCCGCTGCGGATTTGCGGGACATCGCAGGCTGGAAAGCCCAGCTGGAGGCTGCCGAACGGCTGGCGCGCGGCGGTGCGTTGAACCCGAACCAATTCCTGGGGCTGTTCAGCGCCCGCAAACCCGCCGCTTCGGGCGGTATCTGGGATCGGGTTGCCGCTGTTCAACGGCTCGAATCGGCGCTGAACGGCACCGACCCCGAAAAGATCACGGAGACCCTGGCCGAGGCTTGGAGCGCCATGCAAGCGGCCGGCACCGAAACGGTGTTTGCCGACCTCTTTGCCGACCATCTTGCCCGCGCCCCGATCAGCGAGCCGAGAACCGCGGCGCTGGCCTGGCGCATCAGGCTGCTGTCGCCGCAATACGAACTGGCCGCGCTGGATGCCCCGGCGGAAGATGACACAAGCCGCTTCCTGGCCGCGCTCGCGCAAGGACGCCCCGACGCCGACATTGCTCCTGACGCCACCGCCCGCGCCATCGCGCTGGGGTTCACCTCTCCCGGCCCGGTGCCCGCCCGCATCCGGCAGCTGCTGGACGATGGTCAGCTGGGCGAGGCCATTCTGCGCGCGATGGTGCTGTATGGGCGCGGCGCCAACGGCAATCTCGGCGATCTCAGCGCGGCCCTGGCCGCCTTCCGCGCGGTCGGGCTGGAGGACACGGCCCGACGCGCCGCCCTGCAGCTGCTGCTACTGGAGCCGCAATGAGATGACGGCACCGCGCGACAACTTCCAATGGATTTCGACCTTTCTCGACGCCCAGGCCGCCGAGACTGGCGCCTCTCAGAATACCTTGCTGGCCTATGGACGTGACCTCAAGGACCTGAGCGGCTGGCTGGAACACCGCAACCTCGACTTTCTCAGCGCCAGCCAGGACGATCTCGAGGCGTATCTGATCAGCTGCGACGCCCAGGGGCTCGCGCGCGCCACCCGCGCGCGCAGGCTCTCGGCGACCAAGCAGATCTACCGCTTCGCCTTTGAGGAAGGATGGCGCGCGGACAATCCGGCCATCCAGATCCGCGGTCCCGGACGGGAAAAACGCCTGCCCAAGACACTGGACGTCAGCGAGGTCGACCGCCTGCTCGACGCGGCCCGGCAAACCGGCCGCAGTGTCGCGGACCGGCTGCGCAACACCTGCCTGATGGAACTGCTTTATGCCACCGGCATGCGGGTGACCGAGCTGGTGTCCCTGCCGGTCTCTGCCGCACGTGGCGATCCGCGCATGCTCCTGGTGCTGGGCAAAGGCGGCAAGGAGCGCATGGTGCCGCTGTCCCCGCCCGCCCGCGAGGCGCTGGCGGCCTGGCTGCAGGAACGCGATGCCGCAGAGGAACTGCGCGAAGCGAAGGGCCAGCCGCCCTCGCGCTTCCTGTTCCCCTCGCGCGGCAAGTCCGGCCACCTGACCCGTCACCGCTTCTACCTGCTGATCAAGGAATTGGCGGTCACCGGCGGTGTCTCGCCGGACAAGGTGACCCCGCACACGCTGCGCCACGCCTTTGCAACGCATCTTTTGGCCAATGGGGCCGACCTGCGCGCCATCCAGGCACTGCTGGGACACGCCGACATCGCCACCACCGAAATCTACACCCACGTGCTGGACGCGCGGCTGCAGGAACTGGTGCTGGAGCACCACCCGCTGGCCAAGGGCAACTGATCCTCCTCCAGCGCTTGAAGCGCGCGCTCCAAGCCCCCATAACTGCGGTAAACCTTCCACAACCGACCGGATTTCAGACCCACCATGGACACAGCCTCCACCGTATTTGACAGCGCCTTCTGGATCACCGCCGGGGCGATCGTTCTGCTGCTGGTGCTTTCGGGGTTTTTCTCCGGCTCTGAAACCGCGCTGACAGCCGCGTCTCGCGGCAAGCTGCGCAGCCAGGCCGACAAGGGTTCGCGCGGGGCGCAGACCGCGCTCACCGTTACCGAGGACAACGAGCGACTGATCGGCTCCGTTCTGTTGGGCAACAACCTCGTCAACATCCTCGGCACCTCGCTGGCCACCGCCCTGTTCACCCGCGCCTTTGGCGAAAGCGGCGTTGCCCTGGCGACCTTGGTCATGACCCTCCTGGTGCTGATCTTTGCCGAGGTCCTGCCCAAGACCTATGCCATCTCCAACGCCGAAAAGGCCGCCGCGGCGGTGGCGCCGGTGATCTCGGTCCTGGTGACCGTTCTGGCCCCGGTGGTTGGCCTGGTGCGGCTGCTGGTGCGCGGTGTCTTGCGGATCTTCGGCGTACAGATCGACCCCGACAGCCATATCATGGCGGTGCGCGAGGAGATCGCCGGCGCCCTGCACCTCGGCCACTCCGAGGGCGTTGTGGAAAAGGAGGACCGGGATCGGATCCTTGGGGCGCTCGACCTCTCCGAGCGTTTCGTCGAGGAGATCATGCTGCACCGTTCGCACATCCAGATGATTGATGCCGATGCCGATCCCGAGGCAATCCTGGAACAATGCCTGCAAAGCCCCCACACCCGCCTGCCCGTGTTCCGCGGCGAGCAGGAAAACATCATCGGCGTTGTCCATGCCAAGGATCTGTCCCGCGCCATGTACGAGCAGCTCGGCGGTGCCGGCGGCGATGCGGACCGGCTGAAATCCTTCGACATCACCCAGGTCGCCAATGCGCCCTACTTCGTGCCCGAAACCACCACGCTGGATGAACAGATGCGACAGTTCCTGCGCATGCGCTCGCATTTCGCGCTGGTGGTGGATGAATATGGTGCCTTGCAGGGGCTCATCACGCTGGAGGACATTCTCGAAGAGATCGTCGGCGAGATCACCGATGAATTCGACCCGGCCGAGGGCAACATCGCCAAGAAGACCGCCGATGGATCATACCTAGTGGAGGGCGCGACCACGATCCGCGATCTCAACCGGGCAACAGACTGGAACCTGCCGGACGAAGAGGCCAACACCATCGCCGGTCTGGTCATCCACGAGGCCCAGACCATCCCGACAAAAGGGCAGGTCTTCTCCTTCCATGGCTTCAGGTTCGAGGTGACCGAACGGGAAGGCAACCGCGTCACCGCCCTGAAGATCCGGCCGCTTTACTGACCCCTTCGGGTTCACCCCAACCTCAGCCCCCCTTCATGCCGTGGATCGCCGGTACAAATTCGGCAGTCCGCGGCATGCGGTGTCGTTTTCTGACTGGACTACTGTTCACATATGTCCAGAATGAAGGCGACGGTTCAAGAGGGAGGCCAAGATGAAAACCACCACCCGCGTGGCAGTGATCGGCGGCGGCGTTGTCGGCTGCTCCGTTCTTTACCACCTGACCAAGCTCGGCTGGTCCGATGTCATGCTGATCGAACGCTCGGAGCTCACCTCCGGCTCCACCTGGCACGCGGCGGGCGGCTTTCACACGCTGAACGGCGACACCAACATGGCGGCGCTGCAGGGCTACACCATCAAGCTCTACCGCGAGCTGGAGGCGCTCACCGGCATGTCCTGCGGGCTGCACCACGTCGGCGGCATCACCCTCGCCGACAACCAGGAACGGTTCGACATGCTGAAGGCGGAGCGCGCCAAGCACCGCTTCATGGGGTTGGAGACCGAAATCATCGGTCCCGAAGAGGTGAAGAAGCTCTCGCCGATCACCAATACCGACGGCATCCTCGGTGCGCTCTACGATCCGCTCGACGGCCACCTCGACCCCTCCGGCACCACCCACGCCTACGCCAAGGCCGCGCGCATGGGCGGCGCCACCATTGAGACTCACTGCAAGGTGGTGGAGACCAACCAGCGCCCCGACGGCACCTGGGACGTGGTGACCGAAAAGGGCACCATCCACGCCGAACATGTGGTGAACGCCGGCGGCCTCTGGGCGCGCGAGGTCGGCGCCATGGCGGGCATCTACTTCCCGCTGCACCCGATGGAGCACCAGTATATCGTCACCGACGAGGTGCCCGAGATCGCCGCCATCATCGACGCGGGCGGCGAACACCCGCACGTGATGGACCCGGCCGGCGAAAGCTACCTGAGGCAGGAGGGCCGCGGCCTCTGCATCGGCTTTTACGAGCAGCCCTGCAAACCCTGGGCGGTGGACGGCACGCCCTGGGATTTCGGCCATGAACTGCTGCCCGACAATTTCGACAAGATCGAGGATTCCATCGCCTTCGCCTACCGCCGCTTCCCGGCGCTGGAGCGCGCGGGCGTCAAATCGGTGATCCACGGCCCCTTCACCTTCGCCCCCGACGGCAACCCTCTGGTCGGCCCGGTGCCGGGGATGCGGAACTACTGGTCCGCCTGCGCGGTGATGGCAGGCTTCTCCCAGGGCGGCGGCGTCGGCCTGATGCTCGCGCAATGGATGGTCGAGGGCGAATGCGAGCGCGACACCTTCGCGATGGACTGCGCCCGCTTCGGCAACTGGATAACCCCGGGCTACACCCGCCCCAAGGTGATCGAGAACTACCAGAAACGCTTCTCCGTCGCCTACCCGAACGAGGAGCTGCCCGCCGCCCGCCCGTTCCGCACCACACCGATGTACGACATTTTCGATCGCATGGGCGCGGTCTGGGGCGCGCAATACGGTCTGGAGGTGCCGAACTACTTTGCGACCGGCGATGAGCCGAGGTACGAGACCCCCTCCTTCCGCCGCTCCAACGCCTTTGACGCCACCGCGCGCGAGGTGAAGGCCGTGCGCGAAGCCGTTGGTATCAATGAGGTTCACAACTTCGGCAAATACCGCATCACCGGCCGCGGCGCCCGCGCCTGGCTCGACCGTATCATGGCGGGCCGCGTGCCGCAGCCGGGCCGCCTCTCGCTCACCCCGATGCTCTCGCCTAAGGGTCGGCTGATCGGCGACTTCACCATCTCCTGCCTCGCCGAAGACGAGTTCCAGCTCACCGCCTCCTACGGCGCGCAGGCCTATCACATGCGCTGGTTCCAGCAGCACGCGCAGGACGGCGTCCGGGTCGAAAACATCTCCGACAGCCGCACCGGCTTCCAGATCGCAGGCCCCTGCGCCCGCGACGTTCTGCAAGCCTGCACACGGCAAGACATTTCGGACATGCGCTTCATGGAGGTGCGCCGCCTCACCGTCGGGATGGCCGACTGCATCGTGCAGCGGGTCAGCTACACCGGCGGGCTCGGGTATGAAATCTTCTGCGACCTGCCCAGCCAGCGCGCGCTCTGGCAGGCGCTGTGGGAGGCAGGCCAGCCGCACGGCATGAAACCCTTCGGCATGCGCGCGATGATGTCGCTCCGCCTCGACAAGTTCTTCGGCTCGTGGCTTCGGGAATTCTCCCCCGACTACACCGCCGCCAAAACCGGGCTCGACCGCTTCATCTCCTTTAAGAAGCCCGTGGATTTCATCGGCCGCGCCGCCGCCGAGGCCGAGCGGGACGCCGGACCTGCCCGACGGCTCTGCGCCTTCGAGGTGGAAACGGACGACGCCGATGTGGTCGCCTATGAGCCGATCTGGCTTGAGGACGCCGTGGTCGGCTTTTGCACGTCGGGTGGCTACTCTCATTACGCGCAGAAATCCGTTGCCCTGGGCTTCGTGCCGACAGACCGCATCGAGGACGGTCTGCAGGTGGAAATTGAAATCCTGGGAAAGCGGTACAGGGCGCGCCTGATGACCGAGCCGCTGTTTGACGCCGATGGCGCCCAAATGCGTGGATGAATCTGCCCCAGGCAGGTCAACAATGCTGACCTGCCTGCGCGCCGTTGCCTCAGCGGCGCGCGCTCCTCGCTGAGTTGGCCGCAACGGATACGTCAGGGCCGCTACCCGAATGTTTCGCGCGCGAAACATCTGGTCACCGATGCTGACCTATCCACGGCTACCGCCTCTCGGCTTGCACCTGTGGGCTATCGCTGATTTCCTCGATGCCGATTGCACCTGCCGCGGGCGCAGGGCCGTTCCACCGGTTGCCAAGGACCCAATACAGATGACCACGATTTCCATACTCCTGCTCGCCGCCGGTGCCTCCTCTCGCATGAAAGGACGTGACAAGCTGCTGGAGGTGGTTGACGGCCACCCCCTGTTGTCGGTGATGTGTCGCCGGGCCACGCTGACGGGACTGGTCACCTACGTCACGCTGCCTGGCCTCGACCATCCGCGTGCTGACCACATCGGCGCGGCGCGGCCCGTCGAAGTCCCCGACGCCTCAGACGGCATGGCAGCCTCCATCCGCCGCGGCGTGGCGGCGCTGCCAGTGGCGACCGATGCAGTGATGATCCTGCCTGCCGATATGCCGGAGATCACCACTGATGACCTGCTGTCCATCGCCGCGAAAGCGCCGGAGCATGACGGGCAAATTCTGCGCGCCTGCACGGCAGAGGGAAAACCGGGGCACCCCGTCCTGTTTCCCCGCCGCTGCTTTGCCGCGCTGCAAGGCTTGCAGGGCGACCAGGGCGCCCGCCCGCTGCTGGTTCATGAGACGGTTCATCCTGTGCCCCTGCCCGGCAACCGGGCGCTGACGGATCTGGACACGCCCGAAGACTGGGCCAGATGGCGTAGCACTGAACAGCGCTGACCCGAGCCCCCGACTCACGCACGGATCACCCAAGACGACAATACGGAAAGGGCGGGACCTAAAGCCCCGCCCCGCCACATCTTGCCAGCTGCCGCAACCTCCCCCAAGGCTGCGGCTGCACCTTTCAGTGCACCAGAAGATGTGCCTCATGCTTGCGCAGCGCGCGGCGTGCGGCGGCGTAGCTTATCCGGCCCTGTTCGGACTGCAGTTCCGGGAACAGCGCGAACAATTCGTTGCGCTGCGCATTGTCCAGTCCACGCAGGGAATGGTCGCCCGGCTGGAAGCTTTCGGTCCAGGCCCCGTCAGACAACACCACCTCGTGCTGGTCGAACATGAAGTGGATATAGGTCACTTGCGAGGTCGCCACCTGGTCCACACCATCCAACCCGGTGAGATGCTTGGCCGCCACCAGAACCTCGCGATCTTCGAAATACAGCGCGGTCTTGTCGTTCGCGATCAGCACGCGGTGATTGGGGCTGACCATCATGTCACGTTCCGGCAACCCGTTGCCTAGAGCGCCCTGACGGATCAGGACCGGTTGCAAATGCTCCGCGTCCGCCAGGTCGGCGGCTGCCAGGGCGCGGCTTCCGATCCACCGGATCTCCTGAATGCCGTTGTCACGGGTGATGACCCTGTCACCGACCTTCAGCTCCTCGACACGGCGTTCACCATCGGGGGTCGCGATCAGGGTCCCGGGCGTAAAGCAGGGCACCACCACGCGTTCGATCTCGTAGAACTCCGCGCTGCCGGTGGCGTGGCCCTCGGCGTCGAAGAAGGTCACCGTCCCATTTTCCGGGTTGCTGGCATCATAGGTCACGCTGAGGCTGCCACCGGGGTTCTGCGCCTCGGCGGCACCGGTCAGATCCAGGACGTCGTTGTCGGACCCATCCGGGTCCTCCCCACCATAAACGATGTCACCGGCACTGATCCCGGTAAAGCTGTCCGACCCGACGCCGCCGTAGGCGCGGTCTTCGCCGTCCCCCGCGCCGAGGTCGATGGCGTCATTGCCGCGCCCACCGCGCAGCAGATCGTCGCCCTGCCCGCCGCGGATGACGTCATCGCCGCTGCCACCAAGGACGGTGTCATCGTCGATGCCCGCGTCGATGGTGTCATTGCCGCTGCCGCCCCGGATCAGATCGTCATCGTCCTGACCATAGATCACGTCGTCCCCGGCACCGCCGTGGATGATGTCCCGGCCGTTGGTCGGGTCCGGATCCGCAGGG
This sequence comes from Leisingera sp. XS_AS12, assembly GCF_041224635.1. Lineage (NCBI taxonomy): Bacteria > Pseudomonadati > Pseudomonadota > Alphaproteobacteria > Rhodobacterales > Roseobacteraceae > Leisingera > Leisingera sp. XS_AS12. The sequence continues at coordinate 20,734 of NZ_JBGFGM010000126.1, read as the reverse complement.
CGTCCGTCACTGCCATCATCGGTGATGTTCAGCCGATCGGAAACTGACGGATCCAGGCCACCGTAAATGGTGTCGTTGCCGCTACCGCCGACAAGCGTGTCAGACCCTTCGCCGCCGATCAGCACATCGTCGTCTGCGCCGCCGTCAATACTGTCGTCGTCGATGCCGCCATCAAGCATATCCATGCCGCTGCCGCCATCGATCACATCGGCGTCATCGCCCGTGGTGACGGTGTCATTGCCGGCACCGGCAATGACCGTATCGCGATCATCGTAGGGGTCACCATCAGCAGGCACGTAGGGGATGTTCGGATTGGTCCCACTGTAGCCCGGAAAGCCACGATCGGGCAGCGCGTCGCCGCCGGACGTGTCGATGACATCATCTCCGGCCCCGCCTTCAACCGAATCGGAGCCGTCGCCGCCCTCGACGGTATCATCCCCGGCGCCCGCGATGATGGTGTCGTCACCCTCGCCGCCGACAAGGCTGTCGTCGCCGCCATAGACCGCGCCTTCGGGATCGGAGGCATAGTCATAATGCGCGTTGTCGAACCGCGTCCCCGAGGTCCCGAGGTCGACGGTCAGCAAGACGTCGTCGTAATCCTGGTCGCCCAGATTGGCCATGTCCTCGAAACCGATCGAGACCGAACCGTCCGGGTTCTGGCCGAACCCACCGGTGTGCGGCAGCCCATCCGAGTTCAGAGATGCATTCGCACCATAGCCGGAGGAATAGAAGGTGCCGCCCGGCCCGGAAATGCCGATCCCGACCAAGGCACCTTCCGGGGCGTGATAGGTGAAGACCTGACCGACATTGTCCTTTGCGCTGGCGGTCAGTTCGACGATGTCGCCGATTTCGCCGGTCGCAGGGTCGATCGTGTAGGCAAAGACACTGTTCACGTAACCGCCGTTGTTGGCGTCGATGCGAACGCTGATCGCGCTGGAGCCACCGGAATGTCCATCGCCGTGGATCACGTCATCTCCACTGCCGCCGTACACGGTATCCTGCCCGGACCCGGCATAAACGGTGTCGTCACCGCTACCGGCCTCGATCACGTCATCGTCGGGGCCTGCCGCAGGGTCGATGGCATCGCCATTGTCGACCATGTCGCCTTCAGGGTCGCCGGTATAATCCCCATCAATCAGGTCATTGCCGCCGGTCCCCTCGACGATTCCGTCGCGACCGTTCTCAGGCTCGTCAACAATCGTGGTCATCAAACACTCTCCTTACCGATCTGGCCCCAAGCCCCTTCCCGGGACCAGCCGAACAGCCGCACGCTTATGCGGAACCCTGAATAAAATCCGCTCATCCAAACCGGCGTTCTGCACGAAGCCAGCGCGCCGCGCATCAAAACCGGCGCGCGGTGGCGATACCTTCACCTGCCGTTCCGTGACCGCGACAATCCAACCAGACGAGCGTCCGGGCGTCTTTGCGGGCCGACAATCCAGCAGCGTACAGCGCTTGCCCCCAGATGGGCTGAAACATGCTTACTTGAGCCTCGCGGCTCCACAAAGAATAAAAATTTCCTTAAACCTGCATTAACTGGGGCCGCAGCCAATCCCTTTCGCGTTGGGAGCGCCCTGGCGGCTGCCATTGTTTCCACTTTGGAACCAACGACGTGGAAATTCCAAAAGCAATCGACGCCTATCGCCTGAAATCCGGGAAATCCGGACCCTGAGGGCGTTCAATTGGCCAAAAATTGGAAACAGACCTCAAACCCTGACCAGGCGGAACGCAGATCAGTCAATGGTTAACAGCACTTTCCGTAAAGTCACTGATCGCCGCCCAATTGGGGAAAATAGCATGCTTTGTTTCCAGAAAGGGAAGCGCTGCGGGCTAGGCTCACGAATCAGTCACAAGCGAAAACGGTCAAGCGCAAAGAAAAAAAGTTGAATACTTTAACAATTGCCGCGCGGGAAAACTCAAAGCCGAGTTGGGCGCACCATCCCATAATCGGCATCTTGCGTATCCCTGACAGAAGGTCGCCAAGCCCCCAAAGCAGCCGGTCAACATTGAAAGACCAGCGGTGGCGCTGAAATCGGATCGCGATGATTGGGGTTATGGCGGAGAGACAGGGATTCGAACCCTGGAGACGGTTTCCCGCCTACACACTTTCCAGGCGTGCGCCTTCGACCACTCGGCCACCTCTCCGTTGAGGGGGCTTTTGAAGGATTGCGGGGAGAAATGCAAGAGCTGAATCAGCAAAAAATTCACTTATCCCCGAAATCCGTCTCAGCCCTCCAGATGCAGGTATATCCTTCGGTTCTGCTTGCCTTTTTTCTCGATCTTCCCGATCCGGATCCGACCAATTTCCGCAGTACGTCCGACATGGGTGCCACCGCAGGGCTGCAGGTCCACCTGTTCATCCTCGGTACCGATACGCACCAGGCGCACCCGGCCCGCTCCGCGGGGAGGTGCGACGGACATGGTTTTGACAAGCTGTGGATTTGCATCGAGCTCGGCGTCGGTGATCCAGTCATCGCCGACTTCCAGACCGCGGTCGATCAGCGCCTGCAGTTGCTCTTGCACCGCCTGTTTGTCGGCCGGGGCTTCGGGCATGTTGAAGTCGAGCCGCCCCTTCTCGGCGGTGATTGCCCCGCCCGATACCGGGAAGGGTATCACGACCGAGAGCAGGTGCAGGGCCGTGTGCACGCGCATGTGGCCATAGCGTCGCTGCCAATCCAGCGTCTGGGTGACGGTCGCGCCGACCTCGGGCGGGACGTCGCCGTCTGACAGCACCAGCACAATACCGCCCGCCTCGCCCTTCTGGGTGGTCGAGACATGGCAATTCCCGCCCGCCCAGCTGAGCTGCCCGGTGTCGCCGGGCTGACCGCCGCCGGTGGGATAGAACAGGCTGCGGTCCAGCACGACGCCGATCTGCCCGTCTCCCATATCGACATGGGCCTGCACCCGCCCCTCTGCGGTTCGGGCATAGGCGTCGCTGTCAAACAGCCTTTCACTTGTCGACATCCGAATCCCCTTCGTCAGCGTCGTCCGTCAGGTTCAAGTCCTCCGCATCCGGTTTCAGAGGCGCCGGGGATGTGGTCATGGCGCGCGCGCCTGCCCCAGCCACGCCCGAAGCGGCCAGCGCCTCGGGGTTGCGAATCCAGATGTCGCGTTGTGCGTAGGGAATTTCGATCCCTTCTTCCTGGAACCGTTTGGCGATCTCGTAGTTCATGTCAGATTTCACCGACAGAACCCAATTCACATCGCGCAGGATCGCACGGATCTCAAAGTTGAGACTGTCGGCCCCAAAGCCTTGGAACACCACCGAGGGAGCAGGGTTCAGCAGCACCATCGGGTGCGCACGCGCGATCTCGCTCAGGATGGCCTCGACCTTGCGGGGATCAGTGTCATAGGCCACGCCGACCGGAACGATGACCCGCCCGACGGTGTTGCCGCGGGTGAAGTTGGTGACGGTGCCGGAAATCAGGTCTGAGTTGGGCACGATCACGTCCGAGCGATCGAAGGTCTCGATCCGGGTTGAGCGGACCGAGATATCCCGCACGTAGCCCATCAGGCCACCGACCTCGATCCAGTCGCCCTTGGAGATCGGCCGCTCGATCAGCAGGATGATGCCCGACACGAAGTTCGAGACGATGTTCTGCAGGCCGAAACCGATACCGACCGACAGGGCACCCGCGACATAGCCAAGCGCCGTGAGATCAATGCCCGCGCTGGTTATCGCGGCCAGAGCGGCGAGAAAGATACCGACGTAGCCCAGCCCGGCGGTGATCGCATTCTGCCCACCGGCATCGATTCGGGTTTTCGGCAGCAACGAGTTGCGAAGCGACCCCTGAACCAGCCGGGTGACCGTGTAACCCGCCCCAAAGACGATGGCGAAGGTCAGAAAGGCCGTCGGCGAGATCTGCACATCGCCGACACTGAAACCGGCCAGGAACTTCGACCAAAGCTCTGTCAGGTCCGCCACCCGGGCGCCCCAGATGAGCGCGAGCAGCGGCAACGATACTGCCGCCAGCGCAAAGCCGAGCATGACCGAAACCAGCGATTCGCGGGCGTCCTGCCCCTGCCCCGACAACCAGCCATACAGGTCGTCGAGGAACCGGTGCACCACCAGAAGGGCCGCGAGCAGCGCCAGGGTGGACACCGCCGGGAAGATCAGCGCCTCGGCAGCGTTGACATAGCCAAAGGCTGCCAGAACGGGCGCGATGAACCCCAGAAGGTAGCTGCCACGACGCACGATCGAAATGACGCGGTTCGCGCCCGCCGTGAGGGCGCCATCTTCCTCGGTATCGGTTTCAGCCTGTTTCTGGCGCTGCTTGACGCCGATGCGGTGCAGGCGCAGCAGAACCAGGGCCGCCGCCAGGATGAGCGGGAAGCTGAGCGCCGAATGCGCCTCCGGCGGCAGGTTGTCGATGACCTCCAGCTGTCGGAGCACGTCCTGCGCCACAAGGATCAGCGCCAGGATGTCCACCATCAGGCGGGTTTCATTCAGCCGACCTTCCTGTACCGGCACCAGTTCGTTTTCGATGCGGCTGGAAAACAGCTGATTGCCGAGCCAATGGAACGACAGGATCAGCAGCGCCCAGCCCGGGACGTAATCCAGCAGGATTGACCCGCGGATCCCCAGGACACCCGACAGGTTGACAGCCGCCACAAGGCAGATGATGCCGACGAACGGCAGAATGACCTCCAGCAGCGATACCACGAAGGTCCACACGCCGCGGCCACTGCTGCCGAAGCTGCGCAGGTATTCGCCCGCCCGATGCGCCCAAGGGCGCCCGCGCAGCAACAACAGAAGCGAGATCGTCAGCAGGAAAAGCAACGCCGGCAGGCTGTTCTGAATACGCTCTCGCGTGGTGGCGCTGCCGATCTTGTAGGCGGTTTCGTTCCAGAGCGCGGTGCCCGAGCGCGCTAGCGCCCGCCAGGCCTCCCCCCAATGTTCAGGGTTGAGCGGCGACGGGCCGCGCTCCAGCAAGGTTCGGGTGCGGCGCTCGCGGATGATCTTGTCGATTTCCGCGATCAACCCGTTGGCCCGGTTATAGGCCTCTTCGGAGACGATGCGCGGTACTTTCAGCTCGTTCAGCTGGCTTTGCAGCGATGCGCGCAGCTGGGCGATGTCCTCGGGTTCGGTTTCCCCGTCCCCGGGGGCAGGTCCGAGGGCCTCGAGCTGACTTTCCAGGGTGCGGATCCGGTCACCGTTGTCGGTCCGGGCCTCAAGAAACTCCTGGCGGTAACTGGTCAGCTCCAGCCGCAAGGCTTCCATTGCGGCGCTGGAGGCGCGGTTGGCATCAATGACCTCTTCGGCGCGTTCCGCGGTCTTGAGCCATTTCTGATAGGCGGCCCGCGATTCTTCGCTCAGCTGGGCCATGGCAGGCATGACAAGGCTGGCCATCAAGGCCAGCCCCAGCAGCAATGCCCGCAAAGCGGTTATGATAGGTGTCATACGTCCTCAAAAACGCCGGGAATCGAGGCGGGTGCATGGGTCATCCACTCCGGCACCGGCAAATCCTTTTCCCGCAGGAAGTCCGGGTTGAACAGTTTCGACTGGTAACGGGTGCCGTAATCACACAGCACCGTGACAATGGTCTTGCCCTTCCCCATGTCCTTGGCCATGCGCACGGCACCGGCGATGTTGATCGCGGACGAGCCGCCCAGCACCAGGCCTTCTTCGTGCAACAGGTCAAAGACATAAGGCAGCGCTTCGGCGTCAGGCACCTGATAGCTGAAATCGGGCGTAAAGCCTTCGAGGTTCTTAGTGATGCGGCCCTGGCCGATGCCCTCGGTGATCGAGCTGCCCTCGGACTTCAATTCGCCCTCGGTGTAATACGAGTAGAGCGCCGCGCCCAGCGGATCGGCGAGACCGATCTTGACGCCCTTGGGCTGCAATGCCTCGGCAACGCCCGCCAGCGTGCCGCCGGACCCAACGGCGCAGACAAAGCCGTCAACCTTGCCACCGGTCTGTTCCCAGATCTCCGGGCCGGTGGTTTCCACATGGGCCTGGCGGTTGGCGACGTTGTCGAACTGGTTGGCCCAGATCGCGCCGTTCGGCTCGGTCTTGGCCAGTTCCTCGGCCAGCCGCTGGGAATAGCGCACGTAGTTGTTGGGGTTCTTGTAGGGGGCCGCAGGCACCTGAACCAGCTGCGCGCCAGCGAGGCGCAGCATGTCCTTTTTCTCTTCCGACTGGGTTTCCGGTATCACGATAACCGTCTTGAACCCCATCGAGGCCCCAACCAGGGCCAGGCCGATGCCGGTGTTGCCGGCGGTGCCTTCGACAATGGTGCCGCCCGGCTTCAGCTCACCACGGGCGATCGCATCCTTGATGATGTAGAGCGCGGCGCGGTCCTTGACGGACTGGCCGGGATTCATGAATTCCGCCTTGCCCAGGATCTCGCAGCCGGTCTCTTCGCTGACGCGGTTCAGGCGGATAAGAGGTGTGTGGCCGATGGCATCAGCCAGATCGCGTGCAATGCGCATGGTATCCCTTTCAATCGTTCCCCTCAGGTGTAGCCAAGCCATCAGGCGACCACAAGCAGCGAAGCTGTCACAGATGCATGGCGCGCAGACGTTCCCGGTGGCGTGACAGCCACAATGCGCAGATCATCAGCGGCAAGTCCTTGTAGGCCTGCTCGTCGACCCTTTGCATCAGCGTGTCGTAGCTGATGATCTCACTGCGGATGTCTTCTCCCTCCCCCGCCATGCCGCCACCTCCGTTGAGGTCGGACAGATCACACAGGCCGACAAACACATGGATGAATTCGGCCAGCGCGCCGCTGGAAGGATAGGCCCGCGTCACCGCTTCGAGCTGCCGGATGGCAACGCCTGCCTCTTCCTGCGCTTCGCGAATGGCCGCCTGCTCTGCAGTTTCGCCCGGATCGATGACCCCGGCCACCGGCTCCCACATCCACGGGGACGTGTCGCCCATGATGAAGGGCGGTGCCCTGAACTGTTCGACCAGCAGCACCTGGTCCCGCTGGGGGTCATAGGGCAGAACCACGGAGGCATGGCCGACCATTGCGGCGCCGCGGTTGATGACCGGGCTGAGGCTGCCGTCATAGCGACGGAACTGCAGGTCCATTTCCTCCATCGCAAAGAAGTTCATGTAGGCGCGTTTGTGATCATGCACCACGACGTCGCGCGCCGGATCATGCGCCGGATCGGCCGGGCGGGCCTGTCCCGCCAACCAGGCCGCCGCGCGACGGCGGATCGAGGGAAAGACGCGGGCCACTTCCTGCGCGGTCATCCGGCCCTGATAGGCCATGACTTCCTCGGCCGCGCGCAGGGAAAGCGCCCCCCATTGCCGCACCCATTCCTCCAGGTCCCAGGGATTGCCGGTCTGCCACAACCCCGGCTCGGGGAAATAGACCTGCGCGACAGCCTCGCTGCCATCGGCAAGCTGCACGGTGACACGCTCCAACGCATAGTCGAACCCGCCTTCATAGAAGTTCAAGGCGGCCAGATCCGCATCAGACAGCCCCCGCGCAAGCAGGCCATCCGCGCTGCATCCGGCCCGCGCCTCGATCGCGGGGAAAGGTTGATCCTTGACCCAGAAAACGCCGTAGCCGGGCAGCTGCGCGGGCACGGCATCCAAATCTTCGCCTTTGCGACCCAGCACCAGTTCGAGCAGCGGGAGATGGCGCAGCGTGCCATAGAAAAACAGATCAGCCACGTGTCAGAACCTATTGATAAGTTGTTTAAATCAGCGCCAGCGTCGAAAGGCGTTTTCGGTCACCAGGCCCGCCAGGATGCCGCCCGTGATCAAGGTCAGCATGACGCTGGGCACAGCGATAACAAAGAAGTACTCCAGCGCAATAACAAAAATTGCCGAAAGCGCTTCGAACGGGCCATCGTAGCGATGGCGCATGGCCAGACGAAACATCTCCCATGTGCCCTGCGCGAACAGCGCCCAAAGCACCATCACCGCCATTCCGGTGAGACCGTTGTTGATGGCAGGCACCACCCCGCGTCCGGCGCGCCGCCCCATGAAGATCCAGCCGGACAGCAGCCCCAGGGCGACATTCACATGTACGAAATAGCCGAAATCCGTGCCCTCCGGCAGCAGCGGCATCACCAGGTAGGACACCACGAAAGCCACCGCGCCCAAGGATATGGCGGCGATCAGGCGGGCGGCTGTAGGCATGGGCGCGGTTCCGTTGTCAGGCCTGCCCGGTTCAGCGATGGGCCAGGGTAATCTGCGTTACGTCGCAATTTCCCGTTTTAAAGGCTGCCGCGCAAGAGGTCAGGTAAAAGTTCCACATTTTGTGGAACCGCTCGTCAAACCCCAAGGCCGCAATCTGGTCCCAGCGTGCATTGAAGGTCTCATGCCAGCGCCGCAATGTCTGGTCGTAACTGTCGCCAAACTCGATCGTGCGCACCACCCCCAACCCGGCCTGTTCCACCTGCTCGCGCAGCGCTGAAGGCGAAGGCAGCATGCCACCGGGAAAGATGTATTTCTGGATGAAGTCCACGCCGCGGCGATATACCTCCCAGCGGCGGTCGGCGACGGTGATGATCTGCAAGGTGGCCCGTCCGCCCGGTTTCAGCCGGTCACGCACCGCGGCAAAATAGGTCGGCCAGTATTTCTGCCCAACGGCCTCAAACATCTCGATTGAGGCGACGCCGTCAAACTGGCCCCGGCAGTCGCGGTAATCCTGCATCCGCAGTTCGACCTGATCAGAAAGCCCGGCATCATCAATGCGTTGACGTGCAAAGCTCAGCTGTTCCTTGCTGATTGTCAGGCCGGTTACCCGCAGGCCGCGTTCGCGGGCCGCATATTCCGCGAACCCGCCCCAGCCGCAGCCGATTTCAAGCACGTGATCGCCGGGCTTTACGCCCATCTGATCGACGAGCGAGGCGTATTTGGCGATCTGCGCCGCTTCCAGACTTTGCTGGCCGCTGGTGAACAGCGCGCTGGAATAGGTCATCGTGTCATCCAGCCACAGTCGGTAGAAGTCATTCCCGAGGTCATAGTGATGCGAGATGTTCTTGCGCGCTTGGCGACGGTGATTGCGGTGCAGCCAGAAGCGCAACCGTTCATAGGCACGCAACAGGGCGCGGCCCTGGAACCCGTCATAAACCGTGTCGGCGCCCATATGCACCAGATCCATGAATGCCTGCAGGTCCGACGTGCTCCACCATCCGTCGAGGTAGGCATCCGAGAAGCCCAGATCACCTTCGCGGATCAGCCGGGTGAAGCAATCCGGGTTGTGAATGCGCAGATCCGCGGCCGGGCCGGGGTTCGCCCCCACGGTCCGAAAGATGCGACCATCGGGCAAGTGGATGTCCAGCTGTCCGACCTCCATCCGCTGCACCTGCGCAAAGACCGGTGCAAAGTAGCGCGGCAGATCGCTGTGGCCTTCGGTCTGTGTGAAGATCATTCCGCACCTCCTCGGCATCCTTACAAAATGCTAGGGCGCGGAACGCTTTGTGGCAAGAAAACTGTGCGTTAGCCCGCGTTGCGCATGTTCTGATAGGCTGCCAGCGCCCGTTCACGTCCGTGCTGCAGGCTGATGACGGGGGTCGCGCGCGCCATGTCGGGCGTCAGGTTCCAGCTGCGCGGCACGGCGTCGAAAAAGGCAAGAGCCTCCTCGGGCGGCGCGCTCTGTCCTTCGGCGATCCAGCGGCTAGTATAAACGCCCTTCGCGTCGAATTTCTGCAGCTGGCCATCGGGGTTGAATATGCGGAAGAACGGCGAAGCATCGGGACCGCACCCCGCCACCCATTGCCAGCCCATCGCATTGCTGGCCGGATCCCAGTCTACCAGCGTTTGCGCGAACCAATCCATTCCACATTTCCAGTGGATCATCAGGTGTTTGGTCAGAAAGCTGGCGACGATCATCCGCGCACGATTGTGCATCCTGCCGGTCACGTAGAGTTCGCGCATGGCGGCATCCACGAAATCATAGCCGGTCTGGCCGCGTTGCCATGCGGCCCAATTGTTCCTGTCCTCCTTGCGCCAGGGAAATTGGCCCCATTCGTCGCGCCAGCTACGGGTCAGGATATGCGGTGAATGATAGAGCAGATGGTAGGCGAACTCGCGCCAGACCAGTTCCTTGAGGAAGGTCTCGGCGCCCTGCCCGCCGCGCTGCATGGCCGCGCGCGCCTGATGCCACGTGCGATGCGCGCTGATCTCGCCCCAGGCCAGGTTCTCGGACAGGCCAGAGGTGGCGTCCTCCGCCGGAAAGTCGCGGCGCTCCTTGTAGGCATCCACCCGCTGCTCGAGGAAGTCCGATAGCCGGTTCAGCGCGGCCGTCTCACCCACGTGACAGAAACGGGCGACTACGTCGCCCCCGCGCGACATACCCGCATCGAGCGCCCAATCCGCCAGCGCCTCGCTCCTGGGCCATGCCTTTGGTGCGGGCAGGCTGCTCGGAGCGGGGAGAAGATCCGCAACGTCGCGGCTGCGAACCGATTTCCAGAACGGCGTGTAGACCTTGAACATGCCGCCGGCCTTGGTCTCGACCGTCCATGGTTCAAACAGCAGTCGACCGCCAAAGGATTTTGCGTCGATCCCCTGCGCCTTCAGCAGCTGTTTCGCCTCGCTGTCGCGCGCAATGGCCTCTGGATCATAGAGACGCGACCAGACGACCATCTTCGCGCCGGTCTCCTCGCACAGTTTCTCCAGCACCGCCGCGGCGGCGCCACGCCGCAGGATGAGACGCGAGCCGAGCTCTTCCAGCACCTGCTGAAAATGCTCCAGCCCCCGCCCCAGACGGAACTTAGGCGCAGCGCCCAGCGCCTCTTCCTGCGGATCCAGGATATAGACGGGCAGCACCGGCCCGCCGTGTTCGAGCGCCGCCTTCAACGCCGGGTTGTCATGCAGGCGAAGGTCGCGCCTGATCCACCAGATCACGGGAGGGCAGCTGCTCATGGTCTATCCTTTGGTCTTGGTGCGTTAGAGCACGCGGTCCAGCGCCTCGGTCAGCTTCTCGACCTCGGCACTTGAGGTGTAATGGGTGAAACTGATACGCAGCACGCCCTGCGCTGGATCAACACCCATAGCCTCCAGTGGCCGTTGGGCGTAAAAATCACCGCCGCCCGCCATGATACCGAACTCAGCGAGATGCGCTGCCACCGGTTCAGCCGGACGTCCCAGCGCCAGCGCCACAGTGGGCGCGCGCCGGGAGGCATCCGATGGCCCCAGAAGCCGTAGATCATTCCGCGCAACCAGCCTGTCCAGCAAAGGCTGCAGCAAGTCCACCTCGTGAGCGCGCATCAGGTCGTGGACAAAAGCCCCGGTTCCGGCGGCATCGCCCTGATGACCGTGATGGGCCGCCAGCGCCTCGAAGTAATCCGCGATCCCTGCACAGGCTGCGACCTGGGCGTGGTCCGGGCCCGCGGGCGTGAAGCGTTTGTACAGCGTGTCGCCATTGAAGTGATGCGCCTGGTTCGGCAGCAGCTCCCCCAGCACCCGGCGGATCACCATCACCCCCTGGTGCGGCCCATAGGTCTTGTAGGCGGAGAACAGGTAAACATCGGCCCCCAGGTCATCCACGTTCGGCAGACCGTGCGGCGCATATGACACCCCGTCGACACAGACAAAGGCACCGGCGGCATGGGCGATGGCGGTGATTTCGGCAACCGGGTTGATCTCTCCCACGACGTTGGAGCAATGCGGAAAACAGACCAGACGCACCTTGTCATCCAGCAGGTTTTCCAGCTGCGCCGGGTCCAGGCTCCCGGTCTGCGGATCGATCTGCCATTCGCGGACCTCGATGCCTGCGTCCGCCAGCCGCCGCCAGGGGCCACTGTTCGCCTCGTGGTCCTGATTGGTGACGACAATCGCCTCGCCCGGCTTCAGGAACTGGCGGAACGCCTGCGCCAGCACATAGGTGTTCTGCGTGGTCGAAGGACCAAAGCTCAACTCCTCGGTGGCAACGCCCATCAATGCGGCCAACCGGCTACGGGCCTCGTCCATCTCGGCCCCTGCCAGACGCGAGGCTTCGTAGGGGGCATAGGGCTGCACCTTGCGCTGAGTGTAAAAGCGGGTCAGCCGGTCGATTACCTGTCGACAGGTATAGGAGCCGCCCGCGTTTTCAAAGAACGCCTGCCCCTGAAGGGATGGCTCAGAAAAAGCGGGGAACTGTGCCCGTACGAAATCAATATCCAAAACGCTCATCGCATGTCTCCTCAATCGCTGCGGGTCGGGGGCCGACTGCACATGTCAGGGACACCCCGGGCATGGCAGGTCTTCCAGCCGAGCCGCGCTCCCGCATCAGGATTGAGGGACCGTCGGCAGTCCTGCAAGTCAGAAACGTCAGACCAGGACACAACCTGCGTAGCGGACCATCCGCCCGGCGGTCAACCGGGATGGCGCGGCATGCGTCGCCGCGACCGGGCGCCGGGAGCAGCCGACATGAAAAAGGCCCCGACGAACGCCGGGGCCTTTCTGGTTACGCACGATGGGCCTGCTTACTTGAGGCGTCGCTCACGGGCCAGGCCGATGAAGACCGACACACACATCAGCACCAGCACGATTGCGAAGGGGAAACCGGTCGCAATGGCGGCGGCCTGAAGCGCGCCGAGGCCGCCCCCCAGCAGGAGCACAACGGCGATGGCCCCTTCCAGAATGCACCAGAACACACGCTGGGCGGTCGGCGCATCGGTCTTGCCGCCGGCGGTGATGGTATCGATCACCAGCGACCCGGAGTCGGAGGAGGTCACGAAGAACACCACCACCAGGATGACACCGACGAAAGACAGAATGCCAGTCAGCGGGAAGGTCTCGAACAGTTTGAACATCTTCAGCTCAAGCGCCGCATCCTGCAGGGCCTGCCCTGTTTCGCCCATGACCAAATCCAGTGCCGCACCGCCAAAGACGCTCATCCACAGGGCGCCGACAACTGTAGGGATCAGCAGAACGCAGGTGACGAACTCCCGCACCGTACGCCCGCGCGAGATACGCGCGATGAACATGCCGACGAAGGGCGACCAGGAGATCCACCATGCCCAGTAGAAGGTGGTCCAGCCCTGCATGAAGTTGGTGTCTTCCCGGCCAACCCAGTTCGACAGTTCCGGCAGGTAGACCACGTAATCCACCAGATTGGTAAAGAAGCCGGAGAGGATCGCCACAGTCGGGCCAACGAGGAGAACCAGCACCAGCAGAACGGCTGCGAGAATCATGTTGGCTTCGGACAGGCGCTTGACGCCCTTTTCCAGGCCAGCCACCACGGACACCAAGGCAAACAGCGTGATTGCTACGATCAGCGCGACCTTCATACCGTCGGTCAGCGGCACGCCGAACAGGTAGTTCAGACCGGCCAGCGCCTGCGACGCACCCAAGCCGAGCGAGGTTGCGAGGCCGAAAATGGTGGCGAACACCGCCAGCACATCGACGATATGCCCCATCACGCCCCAGGTCGCCTCGCCGAACAGCGGGTAGAATACCGAACGCATGGTCAGCGGCAGACCGCGGTTGAAGGAAAAGAAGGCAAGCGCCAGGGCAACGATCGCATAGACCGCCCAGGGGTGCAGGCCCCAGTGGAAGATGGTCGATGCCATCGCCAGAGAGCGCGCCTGTTCCGGGTTCTCTGCGGCGGCGCCGAGCGGTGCCCAGTCGGTGCGCAGCCCATCCTCGCCGACGGCGGTGCCGCCGACGGAGGCGCCGAAATGCGAGATCGGCTCTGCAACGCCCCAAAACACCAGACCGATGCCCATGCCCGCAGCGAACAGCATCGCGAACCACCCGGCATAGGAGTAGTCCGGCCGTGCGTCATCGCCGCCGAGGCGAATCTTGCCGTAGGGGGACACCACCAGGAACAGCGAAAACAGCACAAAGATGTTCGTCGAGATCATGAAGACCCAGTCGAACTTGCTGGTCAACGTCGGGCGCAGCCAGCCAAAGAATTCGGAGGCCTGCTCCTTGAACACCAGCGAAAAGAAGACGAATGCGACGATGGTCACAGCCGAAATGGCAAACACCGGGTTATGTACATCCAGTCCCAGTACCTGGATATTGTCCTGCCCGACCTCATAGTCGGCATCGGACTCAGTAGATTCTGTCGTCATGACTTGTCTCCCCGTTTAGTCAGTCCTTCTGTCATCCGCAGGATCCGCCGCCGACGGAGCCGAAATTGAGACTCCAATCCGCGAAAAAGCGACATTGCCACAGATTTGTGACAGACCAGCCCTGTGGCGTGTGCGCAAACCTGCGCATCCATGCCGCAATCCTATGGCCATCGCGCCCGTCCGCTGCCGACAAAATACAATCAAAGCGCGATCTCCACGCCGCATGCAGGCTGGGACAGGGCGGCAAAAGCCTCCTGCGAGCGGGCTACCTAACAGCAATGATCAGGATCGTAAAACAGACAGCCCGGGATCGGGCTGAACCGGCTTCTGCCTGCTGCGCAACAGCGTCAGGACGCGGTGTCGAAGCGCGCCGTGGAAGCAGCGGCGAAAAGAGAGGGGCGGCCCCAAAGACCGCCCCCTGTCAGATTTATGCAAATGCGGTGCGCGTCGCGTCAGGCGTTCACGTCGACCACGACGCGGCCCTTGACCTGGCCCTTGAGGATGCCCTTGCCGAGCTCCGGCAGGTCTGCGAGCGTCGCGGGCTGCACCATCGCCTCCAGCTTGTCCATCGGCAGGTCGCTGGCGATGCGTTGCCAGGCGCGCTGGCGGTTGGCGAAGGGCTGCATCACCGAGTCGATGCCCAAGAGGTTCACCCCGCGCAGAATGAAAGGCGTGACCAGCGCGCCGTCGATGGCGGCACCGCCTGCAAGGCCGATGGCAGCAACCGAGGTGCCGTATTTCATCTGCTTCAGCACCCGGCCCAGCATCGCGCCGCCCACGGCGTCGACGCAGCCCGCCCAGCGCTCGCTCTCGAGCGGCTTGCGGGTCACCTCGGTCAGCTCGTCGCGGGCGACGATCTCGGTGGCGCCGAGCGATTTCAGGTAGTCGGCCTGATCCGGGCGGCCGGTGACGGCGGCGACCTCGTAGCCGAGGTTGGCGAGGATCGCGGTGGCAACCGAGCCGACACCGCCTGCGGCACCCGTGACCAGAACCGGCCCGTGGTCCTTTTCCATGCCCTGATCTTCCAGAGCCATCACGGCGAGCATTGCGGTCAGGCCCGCGGTGCCCACGGCCATCGCCTGCCGTGTGTCCAGCCCCTCGGGCAGCGGCACCAGCCAGTCGGCCTTCACCCGCGCCTTCTGGGCGTAGCCGCCCCAATGCGCCTCGCCCACGCGCCAGCCGGTGAGCACCACCTTGTCGCCGGGCTTATAGCGGTCATCCGAGGAGGCCTCCACGGTGCCTGCAAAGTCGATGCCCGGCACATGCGGGTACTTGCGCACCAGACCGCCGCCGGGGCCGATGCACAGCCCGTCCTTGTAGTTCACGGTGGAATAGTCCACCGCCACGGTGACGTCAGCCTCAGGCAGCATGTCCTCGGTGACGTCCTCGACCGCGGCAACGGGCTTTTCGTCGCCTTCCTTGCGTACGACCAGAGCTTTCATCCTATCTCCTTTCCGCGGGGCTTTCCCGCTGTTTCCGATTGGCGCCTGCGGGCGCCGTCAAATCCAGAAGCCGGGCTTCACCTCGGCCCGGCGGGTGCCGAGAGGCGTCTCCACCTCCAGCACGGTGCCCGCATCCCAATGCGAGCGTTCGACCATGGCAATCGACACGTTGGTGGCAAAGTCCGGCGACCAGGTGGCGGTGGTGACCTGGCCGACCTGCTTGCCATCCGCCATCAGCGGCCAGGGCGCGGTGATCGGCGGGATCTCCCCGCTGATCTCCACCGGGCGGATCTGCTGCTTCGGCTCGGACCGGGCCATCAGGCCCGCTTTGCCGATATAGTCGCGCGGCGAGTTCACGAATTTGCCCAGCCCGCATTCGAAGGGCGTGTTCTCGCGCGTCATGTCATTGCCGTAGCTGAGCAAGCCGCCCTCGACCCGCTCCATGGTGGAGGGGCATCCTGCGCGCACCTCGAGGTCCGCGCCCGCCGCAAACAGCGCGTCCCACAGCGGCATGCCGTAGTGGCTGCCTTCGACATAAATCTCGAAGCCGCCCTGCCTGGAGTAGCCCGAGCGCGCCACCACGAAGCTGGTGTCCTGGAACCCCAGACGCTTGTAGCGGAAGAAGCGGATGCTCCGCGCCTCTTCGCCGAAGACGCGGGCCATTAGCTCATCGGCCTTCGGCCCTTGGACGGCCAGCGGGCTCACGTCCGGCTCCCACACCCGCACATCCAGCGCCAGCGCATCGGCGATGCCAAGCACGTAATGCAGGTAGTCGCTGTCGGCGACCGAGATCCAGTAGTGGTCCTCGGCCAGCTTCACCAGCACGGGATCGTTGAGCATGCCGCCGTCGCGGTCGATGGCGGGCATGTAGTAGCACTGGTCCGCCGCCATGCCGTCGAGGTCGCGCGGGCTGATCAGGTCGAGCAGCTTGCGCGCGTCCCGCCCCTGCACCGCGACCTGGCGCTCGCAGGCGACGTCCCAGACCTGCACATGGGTCTTCAGGTGGCGGTAGTCCTCCTCCTGGCTGGCAAAGACCGACGGCAGGATCATCCGGTTGTAGACGGTGCAGACTTTCATGCCCGCCGCCTCGACGCCGGGGGAGAAGGGCGTGCGCCGGACGCGGCGCGAGGGGAAGATGCTGGCCATGCCCTGCCCTCCGCCTACTTGGGCCCGTGCCAGTCGATCTGGCAGATCTCGGCCGAGCGGCCGTCGAAATCCCAGACCCGGCCGAAGGCGCGCACGCGGCCCTTGGTGGCCTTGGCCACGGTGATGTCGGGACCCATCCAGTATTCGGTGTTGGTGACGACGATGTCCTTGCCGTCCTTGCCCTCAACCGGCACCACCGATCCCTGGATCTTCTTGCCCACCATCAGGCGGCGCTCCTTGCCTTCGGTTTCGAACACCACGGGGGCGCGTTCGGCGCCGAGGAATTCGCTCACCAGAAGCGAGAACAGCCCGGTGGTGCCGCGGGCAGCCCCCGAGAAGATATTGACCAGCCCGTCATAGGCAGCGTCCGAGGCGCGCTCGTCGATGAAGGCGGCGGCCTTCCAGTTGCCGCGGCCCATGTTGCCCGGGATCTCGAGGAACAGGCCGACGTTCAGGCCCGAGAGGTCCTCGTCTCCGTAGCTGCCTTCGTCGATGCGCACGCCTGCCCAGGCCTGGCAGTGGCCTTCGGTCGGCGGGTGCTGGCCCAGCGATACCACGCAGGGGCAGAAGACGGTGCAGTTGCAGTTGAGGATCAGCTCCCCCTTGATGGTCCAGGGCACGGTGCCCACTGCTGCGTCGAGTGCCATTTCTTTCCTCCCTAATGTTCAGACAATTCCTGCCGCCAGCGCCAGCGCCATCCCCACCAGCCCCGCACCCAGCGGTTTGGTGATGTAGCGGCCCAGCTCCGGCAGCTTTTCCAAAATCATGATCACCGTCGCGAGCCCCATGAAGGCAAGGTTCATGGTCCCACCGACAAAAGCCAGCAGCATCAGCGCCCAGCAGCAGCCCAGGCAAACCAGCCCCAGTCGCACCCCGTTGCGCAACGGGCCTTCTTCCCAATGCTGCATGAAAAACACCAGCGGGCGTCGGCACTTGCTGAGGCAAGCTTCCTTCATCGGCGAGAACTGGTAGCCCCCCGCGATCAGCAGCAGCGCTGCCGACAAGTAGCGCGAATTGCTGTCGCCGAAGGCGGTAATCAACTCCGCCCGGAACAGCAGCAGCTGCAACAGCCCCGCCAGGGCGGAAAAGCCGCCCCACACCGCCAGATAGCCGCCGACCAACCGGGTAAAATCGGTATCGGGCGCCGTGTGGGACAAATCCTCGTAGGTGGCAAAGGCCGGCAAGGCCGTCGGTGCCATCATCGCGGCCGACATCAGCGCCCACATCATCGCCATCTTCGCGAAACCCGCCGCATCCGGTGTCAGGGTGCAGAAATCGCGCCAGAAATCCGGCCCGTAAAGCGCACTCGCCTGCCGCAGATCAGCCGGAACCGACATCGCGTACAATGCAATCCATGCCCCCAAGATCAGCCCGAAGAGGGCCAGCCAATGCCAGCCTGCCATGGTCCTGATGCGTTGT
This sequence comes from Leisingera sp. XS_AS12, assembly GCF_041224635.1. Classification (NCBI taxonomy): domain Bacteria; kingdom Pseudomonadati; phylum Pseudomonadota; class Alphaproteobacteria; order Rhodobacterales; family Roseobacteraceae; genus Leisingera; species Leisingera sp. XS_AS12. The sequence continues at coordinate 2,765 of NZ_JBGFGM010000126.1, read as the reverse complement.
GCCAGAATGGCTTTCATGGCGCGCTCCGGGTAAGAGGGTCTGCGACTCACGTCTTGAGTTTTAAATGTCAGACTTTTAAATGTCAGACAAATGATTTCTGGCCGGGCCTCTCCCGGCGTAACGCAGCGTCAGGGCAGTCACATGCGGATCGACCCAAACAGTTCCGCCGATCTATCGGTGCAGATCGCTCAGGCGATAAAGGATGCCATCATTTCGGGCGACTTGAACGTGGATGAGCGCCTGCCTTCCGAGGCAGAGCTGTCCGAGCATTTCCAAGTCTCGCGGCCAACCGTGCGCGAGGCCCTGAAACGCCTGGCGGCGCAGTCACTGATCCGCACCCAGCGGGGTGCCACGGGCGGCGCTTTTGTCAAGCGACTGAGCTTTGAAGATGCCTACGCCCAGCAGATCACCACCTCGACCCTGCTGCTGAGCATGAACGCGGTGAGCTTTGACACAGCCTGCGAGGCGCGCTACGCGCTCGAGCGCGCTTGCGCGCCACTGTCGGCCGCTCGCTGCAGTGCCGATCAACTGGCGACGATGCGGGCGGAGATCTTTCGCCAGCAGCAGCCGGGTTTGACCGATGAGGCGTTCTGCGCGTCCGACGTTGCGTTTCACCGCGCGCTTGTGGATGGCGCCGGAAACCCGGTGCTCTCCTACCAGCTGGCCGGTGCGGTGGAAGCCATGCAACCGCTCATGAACATGATCACCTTTACCGCCCGCGACCGCGCCACGATCACCGCCCTACATGGGCGTATCGCCGATGCGATCGAGGCGGGAGACGGGGCGGCCGCGGTGGCGGGGCTTGAGGATCTTGAGGGCGAAACCCGCAAGCTCGCCGCGGATGTCTTTGCCGCGCGTGCCGCCCGCAGCGCTTGAAGCGAACACCCGGCTCGCATTCAGCCGCCCCCCCGGATAGCGGCCGGATCATGAATTGTTCTGCACCCACATTCTCCAAGTAAGTCGCTGATTTCGCTGTCGTAATCGTGATATTTCGCATATAAATCATGGCGTTGACGGCTGCGAGGGGCGCGTTTCATGGATCACCTGGAGGGTGCGGGCTTGGCGCGGGGAGATCGGGTTGATTTCGACCGCCGTGTGCGTCTGGAGTTCCGTGGTGCGCAGATCAGTTCAGACGGTGGCCTGCTGGTGATGCGCGAGCTTGATGACGTGCTCGGCCTGTCCAATCTGGCGTCGGAGGCGCTGCGAGACAGCCGCACCGGGAAGAACACGCTCCATCGGCTTGACGGATTGTTCCGGCAATCGGTGTTCGGACGACTGGCCGGATACGAGGATGTGAACGATGCCGACCGCTTGGCCCTCGATCCCGTGATGCGTCAGGTCGTTGGCGGCAGGGCCGTCGAGGCGCAAGCTGCTTCGGCATCGCAGATGGGACGGTTCGAGACCGAGACGCTGGCTCTGGCCGCGAACCGGGCGGCGCTGGCCGATCTGAACGGCCAATGGATCGACCGGTTTCATGACCGCAACGGGTTGAAATACATCGTGCTGGACATGGACAGCTCGGTCAGCCCCACCCACGGCGATCAGGAAGGTGCTGCCTGGAACGGGCATTTCGACTGCACCTGCTATCACCCCATCTTCTTGTTCAACCAGTTTGGCATGCTGGAGCGCTGCGCCCTGCGTAACGGCAATGTCCACAGCGCCGATGGCTGGCGGGATGTCCTTGATCCCGTCATTGCCCGATATGCTGGCCGCGACCTTGGTGGACGCTTCTTCCGGGCCGACGCTGCCTACGCGATCCCCGCGATCTATATGCGGCTGGAAGAAGCCAGGTTCTTCTACGCCATCCGTCTGCCCGCCAACGCCGTCTTGCGCGAGAAGATCGCGCATCGGCTGACACGGCCCGTGGGACGGCCTTCGCTGACCAAGGTCAAACGGTTCTTCGAGGACTTCGAGTATCAGGCGGCGTCCTGGGACAAGCCGCGCCGCGTCATCGCCAAGATCGAATGGCATCCGGGCGAGCTGTTCCCCAAAGTCGGCTTCATCGTCACCAACCTGCCGATGGAGCCAGACTGGGTGGTGAGGTTCTACAACCAGCGCGGCACCGCAGAGCAGCACATCAAGGAAGGCAAATATGCCTTTCGCTGGACGCGGCTGTCATGCCGGAAGTTCCGGCACAACGAGGTGCGGCTGCAACTGCACGCGCTGGCCTACAACCTGGCAACCTTCCTGCGCTGCATCGAACTGCCCGAGGCCATGGCGGACTGGTCGTTGACCAGCCTGCAACTCAAGCTGATCAAGATCGGCGCCCGCGTCGTCCGCCACGCCCGCGCCATTACCTTCCAGTTGGCCGAGGTCGCCGTCACCGGCCCGATGGTGCGGGCCGTCCTTGCCGCCATCCGCCGTCTTCGAACGCCTCCGTCATGCGCATGACCACGATCCATGCCCAAGCTGAACGAAAGCGGCAGGACAGGTCCGTCTGCCGCGCGGAAAAGCGGCTCTGCCGGGCCAGAATGCTGCGGGTTCGAGGCTTGATCCACCCGACTTCGGCCGTTTGCGCGACGACAGACACCGCTCGGGGCGAAAAACGCTTGCCCAGCGAGCAAAATCAGGCGATCTTGAAGTCAAGCGGCAGGCCACTTGGGGAATGTCGGGCAGACATTCACTTGAAGTGATTTTTGCGGAAAGGTCTTGCATGGATACGCTGCGCGGAAGCCTGTTGATGGTGCTGGCGATGGGGGCCTTCGCGCTGGAGGACATGTTCCTCAAATCCGCCGCCGCCGCGCTGCCGGTGGGGCAGATCCTGA